>JBMFOT010000008.1:0-66970 GCA_049969495.1 Armatimonadota bacterium | reverse complement strand
GTGCAGTAACGACCAGCACGCGGTGCTGCGCTTTGATGGGCAGACAGGAACGCTCATCGACGCCTTTGTGCCGCCTGGAAGCGGTGGACTGAACTCGCCGGGCGACCTCGAGTTCGGTCCTGACGGCAACCTGTACGTAAGCAGCTACGGCACCGACGCCATCCTGCGCTATGACGGGCGCACCGGCGCGTTTATCGATGCGTTCGTGCCTGCCGGTAGCGGCGGTTTGGACCAGCCAGCGGGCATCACCTTCGGTCCCGACGGCAACCTGTACGTCACCACATGGAACAACGGCACCGTACTGCGCTACAATGGGCAGACGGGGGCGTTTCTGGGCGTGTTTGTCAATGACCCCGTCAACCTCTACCCGGCGATTGGCGTCCGCTTTGGACCCGATGGGAATCTGTACGTCTCCGGGGGACTGTTCCATCGCGTGATGAAGTACAACGGTAGCACGGGCGCGTCGATGGGCATGTTTATCCCGACTGCCAGCGGTGGGTTGTACGGCGCCTACGGCTTCGAGTGGGGTCCCGATGGGCGTTTCTATGTCGCCAGCTATGGGGACGCTCGTATCCTGCGCTACCACGGTACTACTGGCGCGTTTATCGACGTGTTCGTCGCCGCAGGAGCTGGTGGGCTCACTCAGCCGGGCATGATCCTGTTCACGCCTCGCCCAGTGACCGGCAATGTCACGCTAGAAGACTACGACCCGGCAAAGGTATCCCAGGTACCCGTGACCCTCAAGGTATATAAGGCGGGGCAGCTGGTGCGTACCGCTACGCTCACGCTGGACGAGAACGGCAACTACACCTTGCCCAACGTGGTGGCGGGTACCTATGACTTTGCCTTCAAAGCCAGCCACTGGCTGCAGGTCATCGTGCGCGATGTGGTTGTGCCCAAAGAGGGCTTAACCGGACTGGACGTGAGCCTCACCAACGGCGACATCGACGGCGACAACGAGGTGACGCTGTTCGACTTCGGTGGATTGGTTGCCGCCTTCGGTTCGGTGCCCGGTGACAGCAACTGGAACCCGGATGCCGACCTGGATGGGGACGAAGAGGTGACGCTGTTCGACTTCGGTATTCTGGTGCGCAACTTCGGCGCGATTGGCGACGAGTAAACGCTGTAGCGGGACAGGTTCATTGTAGGGGGCAGGTTCCCAACCTGCCCCCAAATCACCTCTTCTCACTATCGGCAGTGGACAGCAGCAGGCATAACGCGCTATACTTAATCTCGCTATGAGACGAGCAGGTGTGTTGACCATCAGCGACCGCTGTGCGGCGGGCGAGGCAGAGGACGTTTCTGGTCAGGTGCTGGAAGATGCCCTGCGCGAAGCTGGCTATGAGGTGGTGCGCCGTGCCATCGTGCCCGACGAGCGCGCGCTCATTGCCGGGTGGTTGCAGGAGGCGTGTGATACCTGCGACCTTATCCTGACCACTGGAGGTACAGGGTTCGCCCCGCGCGATGTAACGCCGGAAGCTACGCGCGAAGTGCTGGAACGCGAAGCACCCGGCATTGCCGAGTTGTTACGCCTTGAGGGGCTCAAAAAGACACCCTTTGCTGCTCTGTCGCGCGGGGTGGCGGGTATCCGTGGGCGCACTCTGATTGTCAATCTGCCGGGTAGCCCCCGTGCGGTGCGGGAGGGTCTGGAAGTGCTGTTGCCTCTGCTTCCGCACGCCATAGAGCTGATTCTGGGACAACCCACCTCGCATTCACCGCAAGGAGGCGCAACGTGAAAGACCTGCTGAGCGTGGAGGAGGCGCAGGAGCTAATCCTGCAGTCGGTGCAACCCCTTCTTGAATCGGTAGAGATGCCCCTGCTGGAGGCAGTAGGGCGCGCGCTGGCGGAGGACATCGTTTCTTCCGTACCCATTCCTCCCTTCGATAACGCGGCAGTGGACGGCTACGCGGTGACTGCGGAGGACACAGCAGGGGCGTCGGCGCAAAGCCCCGCCCGCCTGCGGGTCGTGGGAGTGGTGAACGCGGGCGATGTTGTCCACTTTGCCGTTGGGCGAGGCGAAGCGGCGCGTGTGATGACCGGCGCACCTGTACCCGCCGGAGCCGACGCGATGGTGATGGTGGAGGATACCGAGCAGCACGGGGAAGAGGTATGGATCAAATCCCCTGCCCGAATCGGGCAACATATCCGACGGCAGGGTGAGGCGGTAGCGCAGGGCGAGACGGTGTTAAGGAAGGGGCAGAGCCTCGGTGCAGGAGAGATACTGGTGCTTGCGGCAATCGGCAGGGGCACCGCGCCCGTAGTGCGCCCGGCGCGCGTTTGCCTGCTAACCACCGGCGACGAACTGGTGGAGCCGGGGCGTCCACTGCCTCCGGGCAAGATCTACAACAGCAACCGCTATGCGCTGTCGATGCAGATACGCGAGACAGGAGCGCAGCTGGAACACCTGCACATCCCCGATGACCCCGTTGTCACGCGCGATGCGCTGACGCAGGCGCAGGCGTACGACATGGTGTTGACGGCCGGGGGCGTGTCGGTTGGCGAGCGGGATTTCGTCAAGCAGGCGGTGGAGAGCCTTGGGGAGCTGCGTTTCTGGCGCGTCGCCATCAAGCCGGGCAAGCCGATTGCTTTTGGGCGCGTGGGGCAGGCTCTGTTCGTGGGGTTGCCGGGCAACCCCGTTTCGGCGATGGTCACTTTCGAGCTGTTCGTGCGCCCTGCTCTGCGCAAGATGATGGGGCATCGCGTGCTTTTTCGTCCCCGGGTACAGGCGGTGCTGGAGCACGACATCGGCGCTATCGGGGGCAGGCGTGAGTACATACGTGGACAACTGCGCTGGAGCGAGGGCAGATGGCTGGTACGCTCCACAGGAGCGCAGGAGTCGGGCATGGTGGCGTCGATGGTGGGCGCGAACGCGCTGATTGTGGCTCCGGCGAGAAGCGAGCTGCGGCGCGGCGATACGGTGGACGTGCTGATGATAGACCTGCCTCTGGGGAGCGAGTGATGGAGAACGCACTTTCGGTACGGCGGGTGTGGCTGACAGGCTTGTGCTTCGCCGTGCTGGGCATGGTTCCTACTTTCTTACGGGTGCATATTGAGACTCTGCGGATTCTGCCCGCCGTGCTGCGTTCGTTGGACGCTTCGGGACTGCCGATACCGGATACGCTGGCGTGGTCCTCTGCGCTGGTGCGGTGGATTTCGGTGACAGGCTCCGTCGCGCTTCCGTTGCGTACGGTGCTATTGGCAATGGTCTATCTTCTACTGCTGGCGATTGCCCTGCGCATGGCGTTTCCTTCCTTCGCTTCCCGGCTAAACAGCAGGACAGGTCTGTTGCGCCTCACTGCACTGGTGGTGGCATGGCTGGGTATCGAGACTCTGGTGGTGCTGGCGAGTGGATGGGCATCCGACCGGTCCACGCAGGGGTTAATGCTGTTGTGCGGTGCACTCTGTGTCACCTCCGCTCTGCTCTGGTCAGAAGACGGCGGAGCGGGCTGGCTACTTTACGGGAAACGGATAAGCATCTGGGCGCTGGCGCGGTTAATATCGGGAGGGATTGCCTGTGGACTGGTGGGCGCGCTGGTGCTGCAGTTTACCGGTTTCGACTTCGGCGCTGCGCTCTACCGGTTTATGTTTGACTTCCCCACTGTTTTTGTGCCTCCGGGAGGTGCGCGTGCGCTGGCTGACCTGAACCCGCGCGGTTGGCTGACTTTTGCGGGTATCTCGCTGGCGATTGCGGCGGCGGGCAGCTTTTGCTGGGCGAGCCTGTGGACGGCCATCGTGGCTCCGGCACAGGGCTACCATCAGCGCATCCGTGCGCTGGCAGCGGCGTTAGTGCCCCTGTCCCTGGTGACGCTGTTGGGGGTGTGGCTCTTTTACGGATTCATCATCGGCAGAATGGACTACGAACGCACCCTGCCCCGAATGGCGGAGAGGGAGCAAATCCCCTTTGGCGCGGCGGGAACCGATACGGTGCTCCTTCCCACCTCCGATGGCAAAACGCGCGTGGCGAGGATCCCCTTCCAAACCATCGTGGGCTTCCCCAACGAGCCGGGGGTGACCTACAAGGTGGAGCAGTATCTGCAGGTGCGGCGTTACCAGACCACGCTGGCGCGTCCCCTGTTTGTGCACCTGCACGACGTACGCTCTATAGATTGGGACCCCGTCCGCAGTCTGGAGGTAGACCGCCTGTGTATCGAGCGCGCCCCCCGCTTACAGTTTGTGCAGCTGATGGTGGAGACTCTCTCTAACTGCGCGGTGACGCCGGAGGCGAAGAGGTACCTGGACTGGCTGGACGCCCGCTCTCGCCCCTTCCGCCAATCGCAACGCGCCTGCCAGACGATGGGCGACCTGTACGCCCGCTTTGGGGAGGAACGCAAGGCGCAGGAATGGTACGAGCGCGGCGAGATACCGGAGGAGATGCGCCGAAACGCCTCGCCTGCCGGCAGAATGGTGGGCAGGATACTGTGGAACGGACGACCGGCAGAGGGTGTGCGCGTGGGTGTTATCTCTCGGCAGAATGCCTTGCCTTTTACGCGCAACCGGCCGGGCTCTGACCGGCAGGTGTTGCTGGCGCACCCCTTCGACTGGCGCGTAGTGGCTGGCGTGGTGGCGACGGATGCATCGGGGCGCTTTGAGTTTCCATCCTTGCCGTACGGCGAGTATGTGCTTCTGTTGCGGGTAGAGGCACGACGCCTGCCACCGGTGCCAGGAGTTGCGCAGGTGGATGGGCTGCCCTCTGTGGTGAAAGTGGAGGCGCCGGTCAACGATGTGGGCACGATTCGGGTGCAGGAAACCACCGAGCGGCCACGCAGACCGGGCGGGACGATTTAGGATGCGGTTCCGGCTCACCGGCAGGTTCGCCCTCCAGACTGGTGATGCTCAGATCCATCTTGGCAGGCTGGGGGTTAACACTCAACGAATCATCGTTTTGAGGGTTCATTTTTCCCATCATGTTCGGGGGGCAAACACCATTGCATCTTGTTACCGATAGCGCGGTGCGCACCGAGCGAGTTGCCGAACAGCCGCAGGTGGCAACTATTGCGGGCATCCGCGCACGCCTTGTCCTGTTCATCCTGCTGACGCAGGCAGTGATGGTGTGGTGGGTGGCGGACAGCGAAATCGCCCGCAGTATCTACCTGATTTGCTACTCGCTGATGATGCCTACTGCGCTGTACCTGCTGTTCGTGCGCCTGTTGCGCCGGTGGCTTCCGTTCACCCGCGAGGAGCTGCTGATGGGCTACATCGTGCTCACCGCCACCATCCCCATCATCGGTTTTGGTGGGTTGCGCTTCCTGATGCCCGGCATGGGCTTCTTTCCCTACTTCTCGCAAACGCAACCCCAGTGGAGCCGGTATCTGCCGTACCTCTCTCATCTGCCCATCCTGCACGACCCCGAAGCCATCCGCTCCCTGTATCGCGGGCAGAGCGGTGTGCCGTGGCAGGCGTGGATAACCCCTATCGTCTTCTGGAGCCTGTATTTGACGTTGCTGACGGGCATCTGGATCGGACTGGCGGCGTTACTGCACCGCATCTGGATACGGCAGGAACGGCTGACTTTCCCCATTACCGTGCTGCCTTTGCAGCTCATCGACCCGCAGGATGACCTGCTACGCCGACCGTTGTTCTGGCTGGGCTTTGCCATTCCTGCGGTGTTGCAGAGCCTGCTGGTGCTGCACGATTGGTATCCTGCCATTCCGGCGGTACAGTTGAAAGCAAGCTATATTAAAATCCCTCTGTTCCAGTCCCCACCGTGGAACGCTTTTCCCGACTTCCCGCTGGGCGTTTACCCAATGGCGGTAGGTCTGGCGTATTTCGTGCCGAGCAGTATCAGCTTCAGCTGCTGGTTCTTCTGGCTGGTGACGCGCCTGCTGTACGTGGTGGGTGCAGCGTTCGGGTTAGAGGTGGGCGATACCGCCGCAGCGCGCTTCCCCTACAAAGAGGAGCAGGCGGCGGGCGCGTGGATCGCCTTTGCGCTGATGGTGGGCTGGGGGGCGCGCCTGCACTGGAAAAGCCTCACCCGTCAGCTCATGCCCGACGAGCTGCGCACGGTGCGGTTGTTGGGATGGCTCGCTGCGGGGTGCGCGCTGCTGTGTGCCTTGATGATGATGGTCACCGGTATCCCTCCCCTGTTCGCGCTGATGATTATCGGGGTATATGTGGCGTACGTGCTGAGCGGGGCGCGCATCCGAGCGGAGGCAGGTGGGCAGTGGACGTTCGCACCCGCGACATGGACACCCCATCGGGTGGCGAATGCCGTTTTGGGCACACAGAATCTGCCGGAGGGGGCCATGGTAGCGGGCGGTTACTTTGACCTCGTGCATGTGGACATCCGCGCGCAGTCGCTGCCCTACCTGATGGAAGGCTTGAAGATTGCGGATTCGATCGGTTTGCGCTGGCGCACGGTGCTGGTATGGGTGGCGATAGGCACGCTCACCGCGCTGGCGGTCGGGTGGTGGAGCAGTTTGACCCACTTCTACGCGCTGGGCGCGGCGACCGCCAAAAGCAACGCCTATGCGATGTGGAAGGTGCAGTACGGGATGCAGCAGATGCATTCTCTTGCCAGCACGCGGGTTGCTTGGGACAAAAGCGGGGTGCTGGCGACGTGTGTGGGGGGGCTTCTCACCCTGTTGCTTGCCAGCCTGCGGATGCGCCTGAACGTGTTTCCTCTGCACCCGGTGGGCTACGTGATGGCGAACACGATTACCATGAACGCCTTCTTCCTGACCTTCCTGATAGCGTGGACGGCAAAGGTACTGGTGCAGCGCTTTGGCGGCAGCAAGGGCTATCGGCGCAGTCTGGCGTTCTTCGTGGGTGTGACGCTGGGCGACATCGTGACGCAGGCAGGCTGGGCGCTGGTAGGGAAGATATTCGATGTGCCCATATACCAGTTTCTCACATGAAGGGGTGAAATCACCATGTTCCAAGATACCGCTCTGGGGCAACGCCGTCCTGTAGGGGGCGAATCGTTGCTGGGCGTCATCGCGGCACCGGTGAAGGCGGCATCCGAGCGGGTGAATGATGCGGTTGCAATGGTACGCACGGGCGTTCGCTGGGTACAACTGGACATTCCCCTCAGTTTTACGCTTCGGTGCGCACACAAGTTCTTGCTACTTCTCCGTCTCCCGCGCCTGCCGCAGCAGATCCAGAGCATAAGCGGTGAGCGCGCTATGGGGATATTGCTTCAGAAAATGCTGGAGCAGAGCGATCGCCTTATCGGACTGGCGGGTTTGCTGAAGGGCAATCCTCGCCGATTGCAGCAGAGCGTTCTCCCCTTCGGGGGTGTCGGGGGCGGACTCGGCGAGCTGCAGGAGCGACCCCATCGCCTCTTGATAATGCCCTGCCTGTGCCGCTCGCAGCGACCAGCGCAAACAGACTTCCCGCGGCAGAGGACAAGAGGGCAAATGCTGGCGAGTTTCCAGAAAAATGTCCACACCCGTCTTCGTATCGTTCCGGAGTTCGCATAGCGTCAGCGAATGCCCATAATGTTGCAGGCTCAGGGTTTCATCACCTGCAGCCAGTGCAGTTCGCGCCACCGTCAGATGCGCCTGTACCGAGTCCGGTTCCAGCTGGCACCATGCTTGCGCGATGCGCAGCGATGCCAGCACGTCGCCACGCGCCTGCGCCTGCACCAGCTGCTGTATCAGGTAGCTGCGTGCCCCGGTTCGCGTCATCCGCAACGCCATTGCCAGAGCAAGACCCGCGATGAACCCTCCCAGATGCCCCCAGTAGCCCACAGTGCCCAGGCCGCTTCCAGCCAGCGTGCGCATCGCTCCTACCAGCTGAGGTATCAACCACAGCAGGATAATCCACAAGCCGGGGATGGACGCTTTGCCTATCCGCACGTCCACCGCAAAGAAGCGCACCGCAAACGCGCCTATCACCGCCGCCACCATGCCCGACGCGCCCATGATGGGTGATTCCGCCCGTTCCGACTGTGCCACCAGAACGACCGTTGCCTGCACCGCCGAGGCGACCGCGCCCCCGCAGAGCAGCACCAGCAGATACTCGTAGCGTCGTACCGCCAGCTCCACCATACTGCCGAAGAGCAACAACCACAGCAGGTTGCCCAGCAGGTGCGCGGGGGTAACGTGTAAAAAGCAGGTGGTCAGCAGCGACCAGGCAGTGAAACGCTGAGGTACCAGCTGCAGCAGATGGGTGGATACGCCTGCTCGCTGTGCGGTATAGCCTGCCAGCATCAGCAGACAGACCCCGACCGTTACCCACGGAACACGACGCTGAAAAGCAGAAATTTTCATCGGCAAAGGTTCATCGCTAACCACTCGCCTGTTCTGAAACCAGCGGCAGCCTCACCTCGCTACGCTGGCGCACGTGCTCCAGCACCGAGTCTATCACCTGCTCGGCGGTGATGCCCTGTGCTTCTGCCTCGAAGTTCAGCAGGATTCGGTGTCTCAGTGCCGGGTATGCTACCGCTTCGATATCTTCTATCGCCACGTTGTAGCGACCGTTACTCAGCGCACGCACCTTAGCGGTCTGCACCAGCGCCTGCGCCCCGCGCGGACTGGAGCCGAAGCGCACATAGCGCTTCACCATGTCGGGTGCGCCGTCCACGTCAGGATGGGTGAAATGCACCAGCTGCGAAGCGAAATCACGTATCGGCTCAGCCAGGGGAACCTGTCGTGCCAGATGTTGCATCCACAATACCGTCTCGCCGTCGGCGACGGTCTCTGCCTGCGGTATCTCCGCACCGGTAGTACGGTCCACAATGGCGTTCAGCTGTTCCACCGAGGGCGAGTGCACCAGCAGCTTGAACATAAAGCGGTCGAGCTGTGCTTCCGGCAGGGGGTAGGTTCCCTCCATTTCGATAGGGTTCTGTGTTGCCAGCACGAAGAAGGGTTCCGGCAGCTCGTAGCGCACACCCGCTACCGTGACCGCGTGCTCCTGCATCGCCTCCAGCATGGCGGATTGCGTTTTGGGGGTGGCGCGGTTAATCTCATCTGCCAGCACGATGTTGGCGAACACCGGGCCGGGCTGGAATTGAAACCGTCGTCGCCCGCTTTCGTCTTCTGCCAGCAGGTTGGTTCCGGTGATGTCGGCGGGCATGAGGTCAGGAGTGAACTGGATGCGCGAGAAGCGCAGAGAGAGCACCTGTCCCAACGTACGCACCAGCAGAGTCTTGCCCAGCCCGGGCACGCCTTCCAGCAGCGCGTGCCCCCCCGCGAAGATGCACAGCAGGGTGTTCTCTACCACTTCTTCGTGTCCCACGATGACGCGCCCAATCTGCTGGCGCAATGCCTGCATGATGTCGCGAAAGCGGTTAACCTGCTCCTGTATCTCCATCAGCGGATATACGAACCTCCGTTCACGTCCAGAGTGATGCCCGTCAAGTAGTCGGCGTCGGGTGAGGCAAGAAAGCGCACCGCCTTCGCCACATCTTCCGGCTCCGCCACCCGTCCCACCGGTATTTGCGCGAGGATGCTCTCACCGCGCTGTTTTAACGGCTCTGCCGCCATGTCGGTAGCCACCCAACCGGGCGCGACCGCGTATACCTGAATGTTCTCTCGTGCCAGCTCCACCGCCATACTCCGCGCCAGCACCACCATCGCCCCTTTAGAGGCGGCGTAATGGCTGTGGTTGGCTTCCCCGCGGATGCCCGCCCGTGAGGCGATGAAGATAATCTTGCCGTTCCCCTGCCGGCGCATGACCGCCACCGCGTGATAGCTCAGGTTTACCGCGCTGAAGAAGTTGACCGCGAACATGCGCTGCCACGCCTGTTGCCAGTGGGCATAATCTGGCTCGCTGAAGGGGAGCGGCTCGTAGATACCCGCATTGTTCACCAGAATATCCAGACGACCGGTTCGCTGTACGGTTTGCTCCACCAGGTTCCGGCAGACCTCCGGGTTGGCAACGTCTCCCTGCAGGAGGAAGTGTCCCTCTCCAGCCAGAGCGGAGAGCGTTTTTTGTGCCTCGCGCTCATTCTGCCGGTAGTGCACCGCGACCGTTGCGCCCCACTCGGCGAGAGCGACCGCACAGGCTCGCCCGATGCCTCGCGATGCGCCGGTTACCAGAGCCACCTTCCCCTGCAAAACCTCACACGCCATCCAGTGGTTCCTCCTACACGTCCAGTGTAACGCCATTATACCCTGTAGATAGCCACCTCGCGCGGAGGCAACAACGCTATTCCATGCTGTGGGGGATTGCCCAACAGCGTTATCATGCCCTCAGGCACGGGCACCGCTCGCTCTTCACCGCTCAGATTGATCAGAAACAGATAGCGTGCACCCTCCTTGACGCGCCAGAGGGCATCTACTCCCTGCGGGATGCCTGTCAACCTCTCTACTGACGCTTCCTCGAGAATGCGCCCCAGCAACCTGTCGTATAGCGCGGGCTCACCGTACGTGCCGAAGGTGTACACTACCCCTCTGCCGTAGCGATGGCACGCGATGGCTGGTTCTCCTGCGAAAATGGAGTGGGTATAAACCGCTATCTCTTCCGCCCCTTGAAGCAGTAGAGCATCTGCCCAAACGGACGCGGCGAACTCCTCGCCCGTGTGTAGGCGGATCCGGTTCTCGTCGTTGCCCAGCGGGTCATAGTCATCCACCTCGACGCCAGCTATCTCCTGGAGTAAGGAGGGCAGCGGTTCGGTGCGACACACGTTGCGCTCGTCCTTCACGCCGGTACGTGGGTGGAGAATCAGCACCCCTCCTTCGCGCACGTATTCTGACAGCCGCTGGGCATCGCGCTCGGTCAGGATGTACCAGCTAGGAGCTCCTATCACGCGGTATCGGCTCAGGTCGGCGGTTATCGGCACGATATCTACCCCCGCACCCAGCCGGCGGAAGGAGTCGTACAACCGACGCACCTGCTCCCACCAGCTCAATCCATCCACCTGCGGCTGGATTTGCAGCGCCCAGTTCTGCTCGTAAGAGCTCAGGATGGCTACCTGATGATGGAGGGTCGTGCCGTCCAATTCCGCGCTCAGGCGGTTCATCTCCTCGCCAAAGCGGGCGATCTCGCGATAGCGTCGCCGTGGGACGCCATCGTGATTCAGGATTCCATGCCAATACTGTTCTGTCCCGTAAAGGCAGGATCGCCATCGGAAGAAGACTACCGTGTCCGCTCCGTGCGCCACCGCCTGCCATGCCCATGCGCGTAACTGCCCCGGCGCGGGTCTGCGTCCGATGTGCTCCCAGCCGGGGATTCCGCTCTGCTCTTCCATTACCCAGAAGTTCTTGCCCTGAATGCCGCGCATCACATCGTGCGCTAAATCGGCATGTCCTGCATTCTGCCAGTTGCCGCCGGGGTAGTTGTCCCACGATACGAAGTCTAGGTCCTCCGCCAGTGCAAAATAGTCTAGGCTATCGTGCAAGCCCATGAAGTTGTGGGTGACGAAGTGATGTGGCGCGAGACGGCGGATAATCTCTACCTGCTCTCGCTGGAATCTGACGGTAGACTCGGAGGCGAAACGCCGGTAGTCCAACCACAGGGAGGGGTTGTGTGACTGTCCGCACCGTGCCACCCAGGGAAGGGGGATCTGGCTCCAATTGCTGTATTCTTGGCTCCAGAAGATAGTGCCCCATGCTCTGTTCAATGCCTCTAGCGAGCCGTATTTGCGCTGGAGCCACTGACGAAATAGGTCGGCACACACGTCGCAGTAGCACAGGTTGGCTTCGAACTCGTTGTCGGTCTGCCAGCCGATGACTGCGGGATGATCGGCGTAGTGGCTAACCATCGCCTCAGTGATCAGACGGGAGTAGCGACGCATGACGGGGTGGTTCAGGCAGCGTTGTAGTCGCGTGCCGAAACCCAGCGGGTAGCGTCGGGCATCGCGCGGATAGATATCGTAGCGTTGGTGCAGCCACGCGGGCGGGGTTGCTGTGGGCGTGCCCAGTACTGCCTGAATGCCCTCCTGATGCAGCACATCCAGCGCACGATCTAGCCAGCTGAAGTCGTACTTGCCCTCCTCGGGTTCCAGCCTGCACCATGAGAACTCCGCCATTCGCACCACGCTGATCCCTGCCTCTCGCATCAGACGGGCATCGGTTGCCCAGCGGCTTTCATCCCAGTGTTCGGGGTAGTAGTCCACGCCGACGCGCATGATCCATCTCCTGCTTCTTGATTTCCAGAAGGGTTTTCGCGGACGAGCAGTTCACCTCCTGCCGAAGGATTTTGTGGAGCGTGGAGAGAAGACTGAGGCTAATGCAGCAGGGGGCAGTGCGATTGGCAAGCGTGGACACTGTAGAAGCCATCCAGACCAAAGAAGCGGAGCGGCAGGCTGCCCACCGATGGACCGGGCGGGCGGTGACCTGGCGTTCCCTGTTGCTGGGCACGGTGCTGGTTCCGCTCAACGCTTACTGGGTGGTGCAGATGGAGATTATCCGCTACTCCGCGCATCCTACCACCATTTCGCTCTTCTTCAACGTCATCTTTATCATCCTCGTGCTGGCGGTGTTGAATCTGTTACTGGCGCGAATCCGGCCTCGCTGGTCGCTCACGCAAGCGGAGCTGATGGCGATATACATGATGCTCGCACTGGGCTCCGCCTTGTGTGGACACGATATGGTGCAGGTGCTCACGCCCACTCTTGCCTGGCCCTTTCGCTTCGCCGATTCCTCGAACCGCTGGCAGGAGCTGTTCTTTCAGTACCTGCCAAAGTGGTTGATGGTTTCCGACCCGAAGGTGTACATGGGCTACTTCCAAGGCAACGACACCTTCTACCGCACGCAGTATATCCTCGGCTGGGCGATACCGGTGCTGATGTGGAGCCTTTTCTTATGTGTCCTGTTGTTCGTGATGCTGTGTATCAATGTGTTGCTGCGCAAGCAATGGACGCACCGGGAACGCCTGACCTATCCTGTCATCGCCCTGCCTCTGGTGATTACCGAAGGGGTAGAGCAGGGGCGCGTGCCGTCCGTTTTCCGGAATCGCCTGTTCTGGTTCGCTTTCCTGCTGGCTGGCACTGCAGACACGCTGAACATCCTGCACCTCTGGTTTCCCTCCGTGCCGCGTGTGCTCAGCCCGGGCATGGGCGACCTGAGCTACTTTGACCTCGGTCCGCTGGTTACCGAGAAACCGTGGAACGCTATCGGCTGGACGCCCATTTCGTGGTACCCGTTCATGGTAGGGTTTGGCATGTTGTTGCCGGTGGACTTTCTGTTCTCCTGCTGGTTTTTCTATATCGTGTGGAAAATGGAAAGAGTGTTGTCGGTGGCGATGGCATGGGACCGCGATCCGCGCTTCCCCTATGATAACAACCAGTGTTTCGGCGCATACCTGATGTTCTTCCTGTTCAGTGTGTGGCTCAGTCGCGGCTACCTGCGTGAGGTGCTGCGGCGGGCGGTGGGATTGCCCTCCTCCGTGGACGACTCGGATGAGCCTATCCGCTATCGCTGGGCGGTGCTGGGCATCCTCGCGGGCATGGCGTTTCTGGTGTACTTCGGCGAACTGCTGGGCATGAACTGGGGTTGGGGCGTTGCCTTTTTCGCGATTTACTTCGTGCTTGCCGTCGCCATCACGCGCATGAGGGCGGAGTTCGGCACGCCGGTGCACGACCTGCACTTCACCGGTCCCGACTCCATCCTGCCCGAGGTGTTCGGCACGCGGCAGTTCAGCAATTCGGATTTAACCGCCATGTCGCTGCTGTACACCATGAACCGTGCCTACCGCAGCCACCCTATGCCCCATCAGCTGGAGGCGTTCAAGCTGGCAGAGCAGACTCGCTCCAACCTACGCGGCTGGTACTGGGGAATAATGTTTGCGGGCGTTATCGGCTCGCTGGCGGCGTTCTGGGCGATGCTCCACCTGAACTACGACTACGGGGCGGTGAGCAAATCGCGCGCCTCGTTCGGCGGCGAATCCTACACCCGCCTGAGCACATGGCTGCAGATGCCTACCGATGCCAATATCACCGCCACGCTGGCTATCGGCGTGGGGTTGCTGATTTCCTTTTTCCTGCAGTGGATGCGCACGCGTTTTACCTGGTGGCCCTTCCACCCGTTAGGCTTTGCAGTGAGCGGCAGCTGGGAGATGAATCTGGTGTGGATGCCCTTGCTCATCGCGTGGCTGGTGAAGATATTGCTTCTGCGCTACGGCGGGTTGAGGCTGTA
Source organism: Armatimonadota bacterium (assembly GCA_049969495.1). Classification (GTDB taxonomy): domain Bacteria; phylum Armatimonadota; class HRBIN16; order HRBIN16; family HRBIN16; genus HRBIN16. The sequence continues at coordinate 52,952 of JBMFOT010000008.1, read as the reverse complement.
TCGGCGTTCCCTGCCCTTTTTCTTCGGACTGATACTGGGGCAGTTTGTGATAGGCAGTCTCGCCAACATTGTGGGTATACTCTACGATGTGCCCACGTATCAGTTCTGGCAATGAAGAAATAGCCTTGGCGTTCACGCCGGGCTTTGCCTGCGTCTGATGACAGACGCCCAAAACCATTCTACCGTAGCGCCCAGCAGATTCACCGCAGACATCGCCGTTACGACGAACGCCACCGATTCGCCCGCCCCATCGGGGAAGAACGCGAAGGCTCACACTTGACCCGCTACTGCTCTTCCTGTGATTGCACCTCAATGATTACCGCCACTTCCTGACAATCGTAGAACTTGGGGCAGTGCACGCATTCTGTCCACACCTTGCGGGGCAGTTCGGCGCGGTCACACACGCGGAAGCCCAGCCTCTCGAAAAACTGCGGCTTATAGGTAAGGGCAAATACCCGTTCCACACCCAAGCTGGGAGCCTCGCGCAAGCACTCCAGTACGAGTCGTTTCCCGTAGCCTCTGCCCTGCGCCTCCTCGGCGACGGCAAGCGATTTAATCTCCGCGAGGTCGCGCCACACCACATGCAGTGCAACGCACCCCACCACTCTGCCATCTTCCTCCGCCACGAAGAAGTCGCGCAGGTTTTCATAGAACTGCGCCAGCGAGCGGTGAAGCATATCCCCGCGGTCGGCAAAAAAGTTGACAAGGCGCTGCATCGCCGGAACGTCCGCTGTGCGCGCCTTCCGAACAGTAACACTCATACTGTGGTGTTTACACCTACTGAGGCATCTTCCCTGCTATCAGGCGGGTGATGTCGTTAGCGGTTACCAGCACGAGGATGGAGAGTAGTATCGCCAGCCCCACCATCTGCACCGCCATCTGCTGTTTCGCAGTGAGGCGACGCCCTCTTCGTAGCCACTCGATGAAATAGAGCAACAGATGTCCACCGTCCAGAATCGGGATGGGAAAGAGGTTCAGAATCCCCAGGCTGATACTCAGCGCCGCCATAAAGCTCAGCACCCGATGCAATCCCTCTTTAGCCGCAACGTGCGTCATCTGCACAATGGCTACCGGACCACCCACATTGTCCTTCACTTTTTTGGTAAACAGGTGCTCAGGAATAGCCATGATGAGGTTTATAGTGATGCGCGTACCCACCACCAGCGATTCCCACGGCGACAGTCGCTTCACTTGCTGGGCAGGGATGAACCCCAGTCGCCCCTCCTTTTTCATCACCTTCTTGCCGTTCTGAACCTCTTCGACCTCATACTCTTTAGGCACACCGCTGAGCAGAACGAATTCGCCGTCACGCTTTACGCGGATGAACAGTCGCTTGCCTGCGCTGCCGTGAATCACCTTCATCATGTGCTCGCCGTCGCGGATGGGTTCTTTGTTAATCTCCACAATCACGTCGCCCATCTTCAACCCCATACGCTCCGCTTCGGTACCGGGCAGTACTTGCGCCACACGGTTCATCGGCTTGCCGATGTCCAGTCCGACGGTCATGCCCATAATGGAGAAAATCACGTAGCCCAGTAACAGGCTCATGATAGGTCCGGCGAGCACCACCGCATTACGCTGCCATATCGGTTTCGAGAAGAAGGTTCCGGGCGGGGGGTTGTCCTCATCGTGCGACTCCATCCCGGCGATGCGTACAAATCCGCCTAGTGGGAAGGGGCGGATGGTATACTCGGTGTCCCCTTTTCGCGCCAGCACAATCCACTTGGGCCCGAAGCCAAAGGCGAACTCTTCCACACGCATCCCACACCATTTCGCGACGATAAAATGACCGAACTCGTGTGCCACTACCAGCACACCGATGGTGAGCAGAAAATAGAAAAGCGTTTGTACCATCTGGTATTCCAAAGGTGGAACCTCCTCGTCGGTGACGATTCACGGCAAACCGGGCTGCCCTTACTTATCCTTTACGTTAATTATACCTGTTGCACGTTTCCGATTCGCTACAAAATACACCGGTTTTTATGGACTCTTCCAGAGGTGCGCTTGTTCCCTTGCCCATGAATCCACAGTCTGCACCGCCTCCAACGTAGCGGGTTGCGGTTGGTGTTTCTCCATGACATCCCGCACGCACCGCACGATGTCGGTGAAGCGAATCTCGCCTTTGAGAAAACGGGCGACTGCTACCTCGTTGGCGGCGTTCATCGCAGCGGGCATGGTTCCGCCGGCAGCCAGTGCATCGCGGGCCACCTGCAGGGCGGGGTAACGGCGCGGGTCGGGTGCTGAGAAGGTGAGTGCGCCCGTCTGGGTCAGGTTCAAACGAGGCAAGGCAGTATCCACCCGTTCGGGATAGAGCAGGGCGTACTGAATAGGCAGGCGCATATCCGGCAAGCCCAGCTGCGCCAGCACCGAACCGTCACACATCTCCACCAGCGCGTGCACGATGCTCTGGGGATGCAGTATCACCTCTATCTGTTCTGCGGGCACGCCGAAGAGCCAGTGTGCCTCGATAATCTCTAATCCCTTGTTCATCAGCGTGGCGCTGTCGATGGTGATTTTCGCGCCCATGCGCCAGGTTGGATGTTGCAGAGCCCGCTCGGGGGTCACAAAAGGCAGTTCTTCCAGCGGCACATCGCGCAACGCGCCGCCGGAGGCGGTCAGCAAGATTCGGCGCACCGCGTCGGGGTGTTCACCCTGCAAGCATTGAAAAACGGCAGAATGCTCGCTGTCGATGGGCACCACCGGAGCCCCCTGCTGCTTCGCCAGCGACATCACGCTCTCCCCGGCGGCAACGAGCACCTCTTTGCTTGCCAGCGCGATGCTTTTGCCCGCCCTCAGTGCAGCCACCGTCGCCGCCAGCCCGCAAACGCCCGCCACTCCGACCACTACCATGTCCACCTCGGGCAGGGTAGCTACCGCCTGTAAACCTTCATCGCCGGAGTAAACATGCCAGTCGGGCTGACGCTCGCGCAAGAGGGCAGAAGCGACCTCGTCTACAAGGGCAACGTGCCGCACGCCAAACCGCTGAGCCTGCTGCCATAAACGGTCATGGTCATGATGTGCGGCAAGAGCGACCACCTGAATGCGGTCGGACAAACGTGCCGCCACATCCAGACACTGCGTGCCGATAGAGCCTGTACTTCCGAGAACGGCGATGCGTTTCATTCCTCATCTAGGATGCCGCCGAACTTTCGCACGCGCTGCTGATAGCTGAGGATGGCCTCAATCAGGTGCTCGGTGCGGAAGTCTGGCCAGAGGGTGGGCGTTACCCACAGCTCCGAGTAGGCGGTCTGCCACACGAGAAAGTTGCTCACGCGCATTTCGCCTGCGGTGCGGATAAGCAGGTCCGGGTCGGGCATATCCGGCGCGTAGAGGTGTGCGCGCACGGTGGACTCGTCAATCTCTTCCGGTTGCAGGTCGCCCTGCCGGACACGCTGCGCGATGGCGCGTACCGCGTCCACAATCTCCGCCCGTCCACCGTAGTTGATGGCGAGGTTGAGGATGAGGCGGCTATTCTGAGCGGTGATCTCCATCCCTCGACGCAGCTCCTCCTGAAGGCTGGCAGGCAGTTCATGCATTCGTCCGATGACACGCACCTGAATGCCGTTGATGACCATCTGGCGCAGCTCCTGGCGCGCCGCCTCCTCAATCAGAGCCATCAAACCGCTGGTCTCATCGGGCGGGCGACGCCAGTTCTCGGTGCTGAAGGTGTACAGCGTGACCATCTTCACACCGAGGTCGGCGCAGTCTTTCACCACGCGGCGCACCGTCCGATAGCCCTGCCGGTGTCCCACCAGGCGCGGCAACCCGCGCTGAAGTGCCCATCGCCCGTTGCCGTCCATGATAATGGCAATATGTTGAGGCAGGCGCGAAAAGTCCACGCCTGCCTCCCGCGCTTTCGCTACAGCGGGTGCGGTCTCGTCGATGTGAGCCTGTAGGGGGAGGGTTTCCATGCATCCCACCGGAGCTTCGCTCCGCTTATACCTCCGTCAGTTCTTCTTCTTTTGCCTTCTGCAGGCGGTCAATTTCGGCGATATACTTATCGGTGAGCTTCTGCACCTGCTGTTCGGCGCGTTTCACATCATCTTCGGAAATCTCGCCTCTCTTTTCCGCCGCTTTCAGGTGCTCGTTGACCTCACGACGCACGTTGCGTATGGCGACGCGTTCATCCTCCGCTTTCTTGTGCAGCAGTTTGATGAGCTCTTTACGCCTCTCCTCCGTTAACTCAGGGATGCGAATGCGAATAACCTGCCCATCATTATTGGGCACGAGGTTCAGGTCGGATTTCAGGATGGCTTTCTCAATCCATGCCAGGCTCTGTTTATCGTAGGGCTGAATGAGCAACAGGCGAGGCTCGGGCACGGTGATGCTGGCAATGTGGTTGATGGGGGTGGGAGTGCCGTAATAGTCCACCATCACGTGCTCCAGAATCGCCGGGTTGGCACGTCCCGTGCGGAGCGTAGCGAACTCGTGCGCCGCCTTCTCCACCGTTTTCTCCATCTTGTGCTCGGCTTCTTTCAGTAACTCCTCGATCATTTTTCCTCTCCTCCTACCAGAGTGCCGATGTCTTCGCCCAGTATTGCCCGCACCACGTTGCCCGGGCGGGCGATGTTAAACACCACAATCGGCAGACGATTCTCCATGCACAACGTCAGTGCGGTCAGGTCCATCACGCGCAGCTGGCGCGCGATGGCTTCACTATATGTAATATACGAGAATCGCTTTGCGTTTGGATCAAGGCGGGGGTCGGAATCGTACACGCCGTCCACGTTCGTCGCTTTCAAAAACGCCTGCGCATGGATTTCCAGCGCACGCAACGCCGCGGCGGTGTCCGTTGTAAAGTAGGGATTACCGGTGCCGGCGGCGAGAATCACCACACGCCCTTTCTCCAGATGGCGGATGGCGCGACGGCGGATAAACGGCTCGGCAACTTGAAACATCTGGATGGCGGTCTGCACGCGCGTGGGCACGCCCAGCTGCTCGATGGCGTCCTGCAGGGCGAGCGCGTTAATCACTGTTGCCAGCATACCCATGTAGTCGGCGGTGGCACGGTCAATGCCTGCCTGTGCCGCGTGTTGTCCCCGAATGATATTTCCCCCGCCGATGACCACCGCTATCTCCACTCCCAGCGCGTGCGCGTCCACAATCTGTCGCGCCAGAGAGCCGACCACCGCGTAGTCCAGACCGCTCCCCCGCTCTCCGGCGAAGGCTTCACCGGAGAGCTTCAGAAGCACTCGTTGCCAGCGGGGTTGTGCGCGCGTTGCCTCGCCCATCGGTTACGCCCCACTGTTCTCCCCAACACGGAAACGGATGAACCGACTTACCGTCAACGGTTCGCCAACCGTCTTGGAGAACTCTTCTATCACCTGCTTGACCGACTTCTTCTCATCGCGAATGTAGCCCTGGTCCAGCAGGCAGATTTGCTCGAAGAACTTGCCGAGTCGTCCTTCCACGATTCTATCTATCGCCTGAGCGGGTTTGCCTTCATTGAGGGCGCGCTGGCGCTGCACCTCGCGCTCCTCTTCTATCAGCTGCTGAGGCACCTGGTCGCGGGTCAGGTAGCCGGGGTTGCCGAAGGCGATTTGCATCCCCAGTTCGCGTGCCAAACGCAGTGTCTCGGGATGCTGGGCGCCCGCTTCGGTAGCCGCCTTTAACTCCACCATCACGCCGATTTTGCCGCCGAGGTGGATATACGTATCCACGCAGCCGGTGCTATCGGTGCTGAAGGTGGCGATGCGCCCGATAACTATCTTTTCACGGATACGCGCCACCAGGTCCTCCACGCGCTGACGCACAGTGCGGTCGGGAGCAGATTGACTGGGCTGCTGCAGGAACTCTTCCAGTGTGCCCTCGAAGCCGGTGTCTACCAGCTGCTGTACCAGTTCCTTCGCCAGTGACTGGAACTCCTCGTTACGAGCGACAAAATCGGTCTCGGCGTTGAGTTCCAGTAGCGCGGCGAAACGGTGGTCTGGAGCAATAGCGGAAACCACCACGCCCTCCGACGCCTGACGCGACTCACGCTTGACCGCCGCCGCCGCACCCTTCTCGCGCAGAATCAACCGGGCACGCTCCATATCGCCCTGTGCCTCAATCAGCGCCTGCTTGCATTCCATCATGCCTGCGCCGGTCTGGTCGCGCAGCTCTTTGACCATCTGTGCTGTGATTTCCACCGATACCTATTCCTCCTGTACTCGTCGTATGCGCTGACGCTCGGACTCTTCCTCCTCGAACTCGCTGTACTCTTCGTACATTCTGGAGTATTCGTCCTCCACGTCTGGGCGCACCAGAATATCTACCGCTTCTTCTCCAGCCGCTACAGGTTCACCGGCAGCTATCTCTTCCTCCTCCGGCAGGATCTCGCCCTCCTCGGGCTTCTCTTCGCCCTCCGCTTCCACTTCCTCGGCTGTTTCCACAACCTCTGCACCCTGCCACTCGACCGCTTTCACCTCCACAATGGCATCGGCGATGCGGTGACACAGCAGTTTAATGGCGCGGATGGCGTCATCGTTGCCCGGGATGACGTAATCTACCTCATCGGGGTCGCAGTTGGTGTCTACGATAGCGATGATGGGGATTTCCAATCGGTGCGCCTCCTGCACGGCGATGTGTTCCTTCTTGATGTCCACGATAAACACCGCGTGCGGCAAGCCGGGCATCTCTTTGATACCCGCCAGCACGGAGTTGAGCTTCTCCTTCTCCTCGCGCAGTTTGGCCGCTTCCTTCTTGGGCAGGCGGTCCAGCACACCGTCCGCCTCCATCTTCTCGAGCTCGTTGAGGCGTTTGATGCGCTCCTGGACGGTCTTCCAGTTAGTGAGCATTCCGCCCAGCCAGCGCTTGTTCACGTAGAACTGCCGACTGCGTTCGGCGGCTTCGCGCACCGCTTCCTGCGCCTGCTTCTTCGTACCCACGAACAGAATGTGCCCGCCGTTCTGCACCACCTCCTGCACAAACGCCTGCGCCTGATCGAACAGCTGAAGCGTCTGGTGCAGGTCAATAATGTAGATGCCGTTTCGTGCGCCATATATATAGCGCTTCATTTTGGGGTTCCAGCGGCGGGTGTGATGACCGAAATGTACTCCCGCTTCCAGGAGCTCCTTCATGGTAACCGTTGCCAAATCCGTCTTTCCTCCTTTGCCTTCAGGTTGTGCCTCCCGCTCCATCTTCCCCGTGCGCGATCCCGGGCGGGACACCGGCGCACGAGTCCGGGGCGGTGTGTGATAGCGTCGTGCGACGCAACGCCAGTTTACCACAAATCGGGGCGCAAATCAACCCTCCCTGTCCTAGCCCCCAAATTGTCGTGTAGTAAGCCTTGTTGGGGAGAGGTTAGCCATTTGACGCTCAGTACGCCCGCGCAAAGATAACCTGCTGGGTGGTCTCCTTGCCTGTAAGGATGCATCTGCCCGCCTTTTCGGGCTGCTCGAAGGGGATAACGCGAATGGTCGCGCGGGTTTCTGCCTGCACGCGGTCCTCATCTTCGCGACTGCCTGCCCAGTACGCGCGGGCGAAACCGGTTTCTACCGCCTCTTTCAGCTGCTCGTAGGTGCGCACGTCGACGGTATGCTCCTCGCGGAAACGCAACGCGCGGTCATACAGACTTTGCTGAACAGCGTCCAGCAGACCGCTAATCCGCTCCGCCAGTCCCTCCTGCGGCACGAAACTCTTGCCCTCGCGTCCGGGCAGGTCGCGCCTCGCCAGCGCAACGGTGCCTTGCTGCACATCACGCGGACCGACCTCCACGCGCACCGGCACACCGCGCACCTCCCACTCGTTGAACTTGAAGCCGGGCGTTACCTCGTCGCGGTCGTCCAGCTTCACGCGGAACCGCTCCGCCAGTTGCTCTTTTAGCCGATACGCGCATTCCAGCACCGCCGAACGTTCCGTGTCACTCTTGTAAATGGGCACAATGACCACCTGAATAGGTGCGAGCCTGGGGGGCAACACCAGTCCTTCGTCGTCGGAATGCGCCATAATGAGCGCGCCGATGAGCCGGGTAGATACCCCCCAGGAGGTCGTCCACACGTACTCCTGGCGGTTGTCAGGCGTCTGGTACATGATTCCAAACGCCCTGGCGAAGTTCTGTCCCAGATTGTGCGAGGTTCCCGCCTGCAGAGCGCGCCCGTCCTGCATCATCGCCTCTATGGCATAGGTACGTAGTGCGCCCGCAAACTTCTCCTTCTCCGTTTTGCGTCCGCGCAACACCGGTATCGCCATCACCTTCTCGGCGAAGTCCGCATACACTTCGTGCAGGATACGCAGGGTCTCCTCTTCTGCTTCCTGTTCGGTCGCATGGGCGGTATGTCCCTCTTGCCACAGAAACTCCAGCGTGCGCAAGAAGGGGCGCGTGCGCATCTCCCAGCGTACCACGTTCGCCCACTGGTTAATCAGCAAGGGGAGGTCGCGCCACGACTTAATCCATTTGGCGAAGCTGTGCCCGATAATCGCTTCGGAGGTCGGGCGCACCACCAGCGGTTCGGCAAGCTGCTCACCACCACCGTGCGTGACCACCGCCACCTCGGGCGCGAAGCCTTCCACGTGCTCCGCCTCTTTCTGCAGGAAGCTCATGGGAATGAACAGCGGGAAGTAGGCATTGACGTGTCCGGTCGCCTTGATGCGCGCGTCCAGCTCGCGCTGAATCAGCTCCCATATCGCGTAGCCATGCGGGCGGATTACCATGCACCCGCGCACCGCGGAGTAGTCCGCCAGCTCCGCTTTCTCCACAATGTCCAGATACCATTGTGAGTAATCCTGCGAGCGGGGGGTAATGCCTTCTTTGGGCATCATGTTCCTCCTTCTGATAATTGCACGAGATTATTTTACACGCATGGAAGGCGTCTGGCAACGTTTGGCGCGGTAAGTTTAGCGCAGGGTTTTGGGAGCGGTATAGGTGACCTTTAGCCAGTAACTGGGCTTTGGGTTCTGTGGAGGCGTGTTGTAACTTCGAACGAAAAACTCGTAGTATTCGTAATCGCGGATGTTGAACGGGGTAAACGACAGCGGGGCGCCTTGTCGGGTAGAGCGGGTAACGGTTAGCCTGCGCATCAGCCGTCCGCGGGCGGTGCGCAGTTCCACCACTATCGACGTGGCGTCCGTCCAGCTTCCGGCATCCCAGTACAGCTCCGCGACGATAGGCTTGCGGGCGGCAACGCAAATCCGTCCCACCTTCACGAAGCGGGTGTTATCGGCGGGCGGGATGTCCAGGTCCACAGCTCCTGCGAACTCCTGCGTGACCGGCTGCTCCTGTATCGGGAAGGTTCCGGTGATGCCGCTCACCGAGTAGGCGACGTACCCGTTTGCCGGAATGGTAATGGTTACCCGCCCAGAGGCGTCAGTAACCCGGTCGGGAGCGTTGCCGGTGTAGTCGTGGATGCGGGTATACGGGGCGAAGCCGGTTTGCACAGTAACCGTTTTGCTGGCGATTTCGTTGTCATTCAAGCCAACCAGCAGCTTGTACCCGCCTGTGCGTTCATACACGAAAACATCCTCATCTTTCCACCGCTCTTGCGTGGTACCGTAGGCGATGTGTTCGTGTATCCAGATGAGGTTGTCGATGATGGGTTTCATACCGTACTGGTAGTAGTCCTTCCAGAAGACCGTGGGATACCCTTCCGAGGTCAAAATATAGGCGTAGGCGAGATGCTTGTTTTTGTAGATAGGGTCATGGAGGTCGGTGTCATGGTTCTCCACAAAGGTCACCGCTTTCCACGGGTCAATGCCTGCCAATCCGGCGTGGTCTAATCGCCGCATATCGTAGAAGCCGCTAGAGTTACACATGTTTTTCAGCTCTTCGCGCAGAGCGAAGTCGAACACATGCGCTCGCCCGCCCATCGCCGTGTTCGCCCACCAGTTCAGCGCATCGCGGTTGGTATCCCAGTACTCTCCGACCGCGAACTTACCCGCCATCGCGCCGTATGCCAGATACTCCTTCAGGTAGGTATAGCTGATGCCCTTCACGTTGTCCAGGCGATAGCCCTGCACGCCCAGCGCTTTCGTCAACCAGTCTCCAGCAGCTTTCAGCCCTTCCGCCACGTAGGGGTTCGTGTGGCACAGGTCACGCCCGAAGCCCCAGTACTCCCCTGGCACGTTGGGGCACTGGCTGTGATAGTTGGGATGGAAGTCAAAGTAGCCCTTCTGGAAGCGCCCTCGCCCGTCGTTGCCATAGGCATCTTTATAGCGGAAGTTCCAGTACCCATCGTCGCCGTTGCGGTGATTCAGCACCATGTCCACGTACACATCCAGCCCGTTGGCACGCATCACCGCTACCGCCCTTAGCAGTTCTTCGCGGGTACCCCATCTGGTAGCGACCGTACCCTTCTGGTTCTTACTGCCGATATCGTAGTCATCGAAGGGGTCGTAGCCGTTGGAGTAGCCGCCGGATGCCCCTTTGAGCACAGGAGGTATCCACACCGCCGTAAATCCCGCTTTGCGCAGGCTGTTGGCTTGTTTCGCCAGATGCGTCCACCAAGAGCCCCGTCCACCCGTGCTGGCGTCCCAATAGAACCCTTGCATGAGCACGCCCGCAGAAGCCTGCAGAAGCAGCACGAGCGCGAGGATAGCAGTGAATATCCAGCGACCTGTGCGCAGTTTCATCACTCTGTGTACCCGCTCAGGAAGGAATACGTATTCTCAGATAATTCTACCCCTCCGTTCTGCGCCTGTCAACGTCCGCTTGACAAACTACCCCTGAAACGTTTACAATCTATCCCTGCAGGGCGTAAACACCAGCAGGGATGGAACAGATGGACGGTACGGTACCCGCCAAAACAGGCTCTCCGCGAGCAGCTGTTTCTCATGCCTTCGTGCGCCAGAAGAGCTTGGACGATGAGGTGCGATTTGTGAAAGGGGTGGGAGAGGCTTTAGCGCAGGTACTCGCCAAGCTGAACATCACCACCGTGTTCGATCTGCTGATGCACCTGCCGCGACGCTATGAAGACCGCACACACTTCCGTACCCTCTCGCAGGTGGTACCCGGCGAGGCGGTAACCGTACACGGCACCATCGTGGCGGCGGATAATGTCTCCCCACGCCCCAAAATGACCATTACCAAAGTCATCATCGACGACGGCACAGGCACGCTGGAGCTGGTTTGGTTCAACCAGCCCTATCTAAAGGACAAGTTTCTGAAGATGCGTGGGCAGGACATCGTGGCGTACGGCGTGGTGCAGAACGCGCCTTATCACTACCAGATGCAGACGCCCGAATGGGAGCCTTTGACAGAGAGTGACCCGCTTGCTGCGCACCGCATCGTGCCGGTGTATCCGCTGACCGAAGGGCTGGCGCAATCTCGCATCCGCCGCATCCTGTACAACGCTCTGCAGACCTACGAGCCGGCGTTGATAGACTGCCTTCCGCCTGACCTGCGCCGCCGGCTCAACCTGATGCCCTTTGCGGAAGCAGTGCGCAACGCCCACTTTCCCGAAAGCATGGAGCACCTCGAGCGCGCCCGCCGACGGCTCATTTTCGAAGAGTTCTATCTGCTGCAGTTGCACATTGCCCAGCGCAAAATCGCCGAGACCATCGGCGCACCCGGTATCCGCTTCCGCATCGATAAGGACGTGTTGTGGCGCAAGCTGCACGAGATAGTGCCCTTTGACCTGACGAACGCCCAGCGGCGCGTGATCGAGGAAATCTGGAACGATATGGCACGGGATTACCCAATGAACCGCTTGCTGCAGGGCGACGTAGGGTCGGGCAAGACCATCGTGGCGGCGGCGGCGATACTGGCGTGTGTGGAGAACGGCTATCAGGCGGCGGTGATGGTTCCCACCGAAATCCTGGCGGAACAGCACTTTATCGTGTTGTCACGTCTGTTCCGTCGGCTGGGCATCATTGTGGACCTGGCGGTGGGCAGTCTCACCCAGCGCGGCAAGAAGTCGGTGCGCGAGCGCATCGCCACGGGCATCACGCAGGTGGCGGTGGGCACGCACGCGCTGATTCAGGAAGGCATCGAGTTTCGCAAGCTGGGGTTGGTGATTATCGACGAGCAGCATCGCTTCGGCGTGCTGCAGCGCGCCGCTCTGCGCGAAAAGGGCGAGAACCCCGATGTGCTGGTGATGACCGCCACGCCCATCCCGCGCACGCTCACCATGACCCTGTATGGTGACCTGGACCTCTCTATCATCGACGAATTGCCGCCCGGGCGCAGACCGGTGAAGACGCACCGCAAGCGTGCCCACCAGCGCGCGCAGGTGTACGAAGCGGTGCGCAAACTGGTTCAGCAAGGGCAACAGGCGTACATCGTCTGCCCACTCATCACCGAGTCCGAAAAGATGCAGGTAAAGGCGGCGGAAGAGCTGGCAAAGCATCTGCAGGAAGAGGTGTTTCCCGAACTGCGCGTGGGGTTGTTGCACGGGCAGATGAAACCGATGGAGAAAGAGGAAATCATGGAGCGGTTCCGCGCGGGCGAGATAGATATTCTGGTCTCCACCACCGTGATCGAGGTGGGCGTGGACGTGCCCAACGCCTCGGTGATGGTAATTGAGGATGCGGAGCGGTTTGGGCTGGCGCAACTGCACCAGCTGCGCGGGCGTGTGGGGCGCGGGGCGCATCAGTCCTACTGTATCCTGATCAGCGACTCCAACGGCGAGGATGCCAATCGTCGGCTGGACGTGCTGGTGCGCACGAACGACGGCTTCGTCATCGCGGAAGAGGACCTGCGCCTGCGCGGACCGGGGGAGATTTACGGCACCCGCCAGAGCGGCGTGCCCTCCCTGCGCGTGGCGGACATCTTGCGCGATGCCGAACTGCTGGAGCTGGCACGACAGGAAGCGTTTAACACCGTGCGCGCCGACCCCGAGCTGAAACAACCCCAGCACCGCCTGCTGCAAAGCGCGATGCAACGCAACATGCCGCGAGCGGTGCTGGCAACGGTGAGTTGAGATGACAGAGTGCCGAATAGCCATCTATCCGGGGTCGTTTGACCCCGTTACCAGTGGGCATTACGATATCATTGTGCGGGCGTCGCGCCTGTTCGAAAAGCTCATTGTTGCGGTCGCGCCCAACCCTGCCAAACAGCCTCTGTTTACGGTAGAGGAACGCATCGCCATCTTGCAGGAAGTTTGCGCCTCGTTGCCTAACGTGCAGGTGGAGAGCTTTGAAGGGCTTCTGGTCGATTTCGCCATGAAGCGCGGGGCGCAGGTGATTGTGAAGGGACTGCGTGCGGTGAGCGATTTCGACTATGAACTGCAGATGGCATTGACCAACCGGCGCCTGTGCCCGCAGATCGAGACCATTTTCATGATGACCAATTCCGAATACGTCTTCCTGTCCTCCAGCATAGTCAAAGAGATTGCACGGCTGGGAGGCAGTGTGCAGGGGCTGGTGCCCAAAGCGGTGGAGCCATATCTGTACCGAAAGCTGGGTAGGGCGGTACCGAACAGGGAAACAAACAGGGGGTGATGACCATAGAAATCTTGCAGCTTCTCAAACAGTTAGAAGAACTCGTAGAGAACACAAAGTACATTGCCTTGCTGAAGCTCACAGTCGGGCTGGACCACGATGAGTTTTTTGTGCTGGTGAATCGCATTCGGGCGTCATTGCCGGAAGATGTCAAGCGTGCCAGTAGCGTCACCCGCGAGCGCGACCGCATCCTCGAATCCGCCCGCGATGAGGCAAACCATATCATCGAGGAGAGCAAGGCGGAGGCAGCGCGTATTCTGGAAGAAGCACGCCTGCAGGCACAGCGCATGGTAGACCAGAGCGAAATCGTGATGATGGCGAAAGAGCAGGCACAGCATATCGTCACCAGCGCACGCGAAGACGCCCGACAGATTCGGCGAGGTGCAGACGAATACGCGCGCGACGTGCTGAACAACCTCGAAGCGGTGCTGGCGAAGGCGATAGGAACCATCCAGCGAGGCAAGGAGACGCTGGAAGAATCCCTGCGCGAGGAGGAGCGTGTACCGGCGGGAACGGGGCGGGGGTAGAGATGAAGGGAACTGGTGCGCACCGTAGTGCAGGCAAGCACATCCCGATGCCTGCCTACCCCACGCTCCGCGCCTTCACCAGATTCACCACCGCGCGATAGACCGCCAACGGCTTCTACGCGCTCAGCCCCAACACTTCGAACACGACGGCATCCAGCACACGGCGGTCGGGCAGCACCTTGTCCAGTTGCAGGAGAATACCCCTTCTCGCTACAAATATACCAGTAGGCACACAACCGGCTGGAAGCGAACCAAGACGGATAACCGGAGGCACATTCGGTGAATATACTGGTAGTGAACTGCGGTAGCTCTTCGGTGAAATACCGGCTCTTTAGTGATTCGCAGGAGCGTGCGCGAGGATTGATAGAACGGATCGGCAGCGAGCAAACCCCTAATCACACGGTGGCGGTGCAGCAGATGTTCGCGCGGCTCCGCGAGATGGAAAACGGCTTGCCGATAGAGGAAATACATGCCATCGGACACCGCGTAGTACACGGCGGTGAAAAGTTTACCGACTCGGTGGTTATTACCCCGGAAGTGATCGAGGCGGTGGAAGCCTGTGCGACGCTTGCGCCTCTGCACAATCCGCCGAACCTGCTGGGCATCCGCGCTTGCATGCAGATGGCGCCTCAGGCGATACAGGTAGCAGTGTTCGACACCGCTTTCCACCACACCCTGCCGAAACATGCCTACCTATACGCCCTACCCTACGAACTGCGCGAAAAATACGGCATCCGCCGATACGGCTTCCACGGCACGTCGCATCGCTACGTCTCGGAACGGGTGAACGAGCTGTTAAAACAGCAAAACGCACTGCAGACTCCCAGCAAGGTGATATGCTGTCATCTGGGCAACGGCAGCAGTATCACCGCGGTGCTGGACGGCAAAAGCGTGGATACCAGCATGGGCATGACACCCGCCGAGGGACTGGTGATGGGGACCCGCTCCGGCGATATCGACCCGGCGATCATCCTGCACCTGCAGCGCACCCTCGGCTGGGACGCCGACCGGGTAGACCGCCTGATTAACAAGGAGGGCGGATTGCTTGCGCTGGCTGGGGTGTCTGACATGCGTGACGTGGAAGCACGAGCCGCCGCCGGAGATAGTAAAGCGCAGGTCGCTTTTGAGGTATTCTGTTATCGGATAATCAAATATATCGGGGCGTACGCCGCCGCGATGAACGGCGTCCACGCTATTGCCTTCACGGCAGGTATCGGCGAGAACAGCTCGGCAGTGCGCAGTAAGGTATGCGCCTCGCTGGAATACCTGGGAGTGGAGATAGACGAAACCGCCAACCGCGAGGGCACAGGAGAAAGGTGTATCAGCACGCCCCGCTCGCAAGTCAAAGTATATGTCGTGCCAACCGATGAGGAGCGCGTGATCGCCGAGGAGACACGCAAGCTGGCGGATGGACTGCGAAGATAACACATCGTCATAGAGAGGGGGAGTTCCCCATGAGACTGGATTTAACCGAGATCGCCCAGCACGTTGGCAAGCAGATATCCTACAGGGTGGATGAGCCGGCAAGCTCCATTGAGGACGTACGGGTGCTAGCTCCAATTCAGGGTAATCTGCGCTTTACCAACACTGGCGACCTGCTGCTGGTGCGCGGACTGTTGCATACCAGCGTGGAGCTGGAGTGCAGTCGGTGTTTGCGCCTTTTCGAGATGCCGCTGCTCTGCGAGGTGGAAGAGCAGGTAGAGTTGCGTGCTATTGCGGCTCGCCCGTTCGAGCATCCGCAGGTCACCATCGTGCCGGAAGAGGGTGATACGCTCTTTCTAGAGGACAACATCCTGGACCTGACGGAGCTGATACGGCAGATGTTGCTGGTTTCTCTGCCCATCAAACCGCTGCATGATGAGGAGTGCAAGGGGCTGTGTCCGACCTGCGGAGCAGACCTGAACGAAGGCGAGTGCTCTTGCGAACGACCGGTAGGTCATCCCGCCTTCGCTGCACTGGCACAGCTTCTTGCAAGGAGAGAGTGAGGCGGACTTGCTGACTGACTGGAGGGTAGCATCATCTTCTGCACTACAGCCCAAATGGCTGCGGACTCGTGATATAATATATCGGCAATTTTTACTCGGAAAGAGGTGAAACAGTGGCTTTACCAAAGAGACGACATTCCCATGCGCGAACAGCAAAGCGGCGCACCCACTATATCCTGAACGCCGCAACGGTGGTCAAGATTGGGCGATGCCCAACGAACAATCCTGATTGCCCCGGCGCGCATCTGTCGCACACCGCTTGCCCCGTTTGCGGTTACTACAAGGGGCGACAAGCGGTGCTGATTAAGCAGAAGCGTCGGCGCGAGAGATAGTCGCGGTGCCGATGGCTCTTGCTAACTCAGCCATACGAGTCGCTGTAGACGCCATGGGGGGCGATTATGCCCCGCAAGAAGTGATTCGGGGATGTTTGACTGTCGCCTCCGAGATGCCCTTTGTAGACATCACGCTGGTGGGCGACCGGGAGCGCATCACTGCCGAATTGCGGGGAGCCTCCGTGCCCTCCAACGTACACTTTCGCCACGCCTCGCAGGTCATCGAGATGGGTGAAAGCCCTGTGCAGGGCATTCGGCGCAAGCGGGATGCCTCTATCGTGGTGTGTGCCCAGATGGTGCAGGATGGCGAAGCGGATGCTTTCTTCTCCGCAGGCAACAGCGGTGCCGCGATGGCGGTGGCCGCCTTGCAGATTGGTCGCATTCCTGGCATCGACCGCCCCGCCATCGCCGCGGCGATACCCAGCAAAAAAGGGCGTTTCGTGCTGATCGATGCGGGCGCCAACGTGGATTGTGACCCTTCGCACCTGTTGGAGTTCGCCATCATGGGGTCGGTATACGCACAAGTTATCCTGAACATTCCCAACCCAGCGGTAGGGCTGCTCAGCAACGGGGAAGAAGAGGGTAAGGGCAATCAGGTGGTGAAGCTGGCGCATAAGCTACTGCACCAGAGCGGGTTGCCCTTCGTCGGCAATATTGAGGGCAAGGATGTCTTTGAAGGCAAGGCGGATGTGGTGGTATGCGACGGGTTCGTAGGCAACGTTGCGCTCAAAATCGGCGAAGGAACCGCCAGCTTTATGGTGAGCCTGATTGAAGAGGAGGTGCGGCGTAATCCGTTGCTGGTGATACCACTGGGTTTGATGAAGGGCGTGATTCGTCGCCTCAAACAGCGCACCGATTACGCTCAGTACGGCGGCGCACATCTGCTGGGCGTGCGTGGCGTGTGCGTTATCGGGCATGGACGGTCTCACGCCAGCGCAATCGCTAACGGAGTACGCCTTACCGTACGTTCTGTACAGGAGCGGATGGCGGAGCGCATCGAAAGCGCAATGCTTCAGCAAACCGCCCTGCTCAGCACCCTACCCTTCCTCCTGCAGGAGAACGAAGCCGATGCGCAGTAACGTGCGTGCGGGTATCATCGGGGTAGGCGTCGGCATTCCCGAAAAGGTCATCACCAATCACGACCTGGAACAGCGCATCGATACCACCGATGAATGGATAGTCACCCGCACCGGCATTCGCGAGCGGCGCGTTGCTCCTGCACACATTGCCACCTCCGACCTCGCCGCGCAGGCGGCGCATCAGGCACTGCAAAACGCGGGCAAGAGCGCAGAAGAGGTAGACCTGATTGTGGTTGCTACCGCCACGCCCGACATGCCCTGGCCCTCTACCGCCTGTTTGGTGCAGGCGAAAATCGGAGCGACAAAAGCGGCGGCGTTTGACCTGAACGCGGTCTGCTCGGGCTTTGTGTACGCGCTGTGGATAGCAGCGCAGGCTGTGGAAACAGGGGCATATCGCTGTGTGCTGGTGATCGGCGCGGACATCCTGTCGCGTCAGGTGAACTGGGAGGACCGTGCTACCTGCGTGCTTTTTGGCGACGGCGCGGGCGCGGTGGTGCTGGCTCCTGTCGAGGAACCTTACGGCGTGCTTTCGGGCGTGCTGGGTGCGGATGGTACAGGCGCGCCCTTGCTTAACGTGCCCGCAGGTGGCACGCGCGAACCGCTCAGTCCCGAAGTGATTGCGCGGAAGCGGCATACCATCCACATGCGTGGGCGCGAGGTGTTCAAGTTCGCGGTGACCATCATGGGCGAGGTGGCGGTACAGGCTCTGCAGAAAGCAGGTATCCCTCCCGAAGAGGTGAACCTCTTCATTCCACATCAGGCGAACATCCGCATCATTCAGGCGGCGGCGGAACGGCTGAACCTGCCGATGGAACGGGTGTTCGTCAACGTAGACCGCTACGGCAACACCTCGGCGGCGTCGATACCCATCGCGCTTTACGAAGCGTGGGCGCAGGGACAACTGAAGAAGGGCGATGTGGCGGTAGTGGTGGGGTTCGGCGCGGGTTTGACGTGGGGAGCCTGCGTGCTACGGTGGGTGTATTAGGGAGGCAACGATGTACGCGCTGGTATTTCCAGGACAGGGTTCGCAGGCGCCGGGCATGGGCAAAGAGATTGCCGAAGCGTTTGCATCGGCACGGAAGGTTTATGAGGAGGCGGATGAGTTACTGGGCTATCGTCTGAGCGCATTGTGCTTTGAGGGAGACGAGGAGGAGCTACGCCAGACGGTTCATGCTCAACCGGCGCTGTTCGTGACAAGCGTGGCGACATGGTACGCCCTGAGCGAACAGGTGGAGCTGCACCCCGTCTGCGTGGCGGGGCACAGCGTGGGCGAATACGCAGCGCTGGTGGCGGCGGGCGTACTGGAGTGGCAGGATGGACTGAAGCTAGTGCGGGCACGCGCCGAGGCGATGCAAGCGGCTGCAGAGCGGTCGCAGGGCACGATGGCGGCGGTGCTGGGTCTAGACGCGCAGGCGGTGGAAGCGGCGTGCGCAGAGGCATCGTCTGCCGGAGTGGTGTGCGTGGCAAATTACAACTGCCCGGGGCAGGTGGTGATTTCAGGCGAGGCGGATGCCGTTGCCCGGGCGGCCGAGCTGTGCAGGGCGAAAGGGGCAAAACGAGTAATTCCCCTGCGCGTCAGCGGAGGGTTCCACTCGCCGTTGATGCAGCCTGCCGCCGAGCGGTTTCGTCAGACGCTGCAAGAAGTGAGGTTTCACCCGTCGAAGGTGCGGGTGGTGTCGAATCGCACAGCGGACGTGCTGGGGACGGAGACCGACTTTGTGGCTCTGCTCACCGAGCAGCTGCTCCATTCGGTGCGCTGGGAGGAAAGCGTGCGCCGGATGTGGGAAATGGGAGCGCGGTTATTCGCGGAGTTGGGCCCCGGCGATGTGCTGAGTGGGCTGATACGGAGAACGGTTGCCGAGGCACAGACGCTGGCGGTGCATACTGCCGAGGACGTACATCGTGCCGCGCACCTGTTAAAAAGTTGAGCACGAGGTGGGATAGGTTGAGGCTCGAAGGCAAAATCGCGCTGGTTACCGGCGCAGGAAAGGACAGTCGCGGTATCGGACAGGGTATCGCCGTTGCCCTGGCGCGTGAGGGGGCAGAGGTGGCAGTAGCATCGCACACGCTAGCGAATGCGCTGAGGGTTGCCGATGCGGTACAGGCTCTGGGCAGGCGTTCGCTGGCGGTGGAGATGGACGTCTCCCGTGCGGAATCCGTAGAAGCCGGTGTTGCCGAGGTACTGAGTGCGTTCGGCAGGATAGACATTCTGGTCAACAACGCGGGCATCACACGCGACGCCCTGCTGGTGCGTATGCGCGAAGAGGATTGGGACACGGTGCTGGACGTGAACCTGAAAGGAGCGTTTCTGTGCAGTCGTGCGGTGGCGCGGGTGATGATGAAACAGCGTGCCGGCAGTATCGTCAACATCACGTCCATCATGGGGCTGACGGGCAATGCCGGACAGGCAAACTACGCTTCGGCAAAGGCGGGGTTAATCGGTTTTACCAAATCGCTGGCGCGAGAGCTGGGTTCGCGCAATATCCGAGTCAACGCGGTTGCTCCCGGCTGGATTGAAACCGCCATGACCGACGCCCTGCCCGACCAGGTGCGTGAAGCCATCCTGAAGCAGATTCCGCTGGGGCGATTGGGCAAGGCAGAAGATGTTGCCGGAGCAGTGGTCTTCTTGTGCAGTGAAGAGGCGTCATACATCACGGGACAGGTCTTGACGGTAGACGGCGGTCTCGTTATGATATAGGGAAGCCGTTGCCGAATTTGCGGAAAACATCCAAACTCATGATACGGAGGGAACGAATGAGCACGTTTGACCGCATCAAAAAAGTGATTGTGGAAAAGCTGGACGTCGATGAGGGCGAGGTAACGCCGGAGGCGTCTTTTGCGGAGGACCTCGGTGCCGACTCTCTGGACGTGGTGGAGCTCATCATGGCTCTGGAAGAGGAGTTCAACATCGAGATCCCCGATGAAGATGCGGAGGGTATCCGCACGGTACAGGATGCGGTGAACTACATCGAGCAGAAACTGGCTACGGGCTAACCGACGGTGGATGCGATGTGGCGGCGGGTAGTGGTGACCGGCATGGGCGCCATTACCCCGTTGGGCTTGGACGTTCCTTCCTTCTGGGAAGGACTGAAAAGTGGACGCAACGGGGTGGCGACCATTACCTCCTTTGACCCTTCGGGGCAGCCGGTGCGTTTCGCGGCGGAGGTCAAAGGTTTCATCCCCGAAAACTACATCGAGCGCAAGGAAGCGCGTCGTATGGACCGTTTCACGCAGTTTGCCATCGCGGCGACCAAAGAGGCGCTGGCGAGCTCGGGGCTGGAAATCACCGACGAGAACCGCGCACGTATCGGCACGCTGATCGCCAGCGGCATCGGCGGACTGCAAACCCTTGAAGAGCAGCACAGAGTGTTTCTGGAACGCGGACCTGACCGCGTCAGCCCCTTCCTCATCCCCATGATGATTGCAAACATGGCATCAGGACAGGTTGCCATCCAGTTCGGATTGCAAGGACCCTGCACGACCGTGGTGACTGCCTGCGCAGCAGGCACGAACGCGGTCGGTGATGCGTGGGAGATTATCCGCCGCGGCGATGCAGACGTGATGATCGCGGGAGGCACCGAGGCGGCGATTACCGCCCTTGCGCTCGCCAGCTTTGCCAATGCCCGTGCGCTCTCCACCCGCAACGACGACCCCGAGCACGCCAGTCGCCCCTTCGATGCCGAGCGGGATGGTTTCGTCATGGGTGAAGGCGCAGGGGTGCTGGTGCTGGAGGAGCTGGAACACGCTTTGCAACGCGGTGCCCCCATTCTGGCGGAAATCACCGGCTACGCCATGACAGCCGACGCCTATCATATCACCGCTCCCGACCCGGAAGGCGAGGGCGCAAAGCGTGTGATGGAACTGGCAATGCGCAAGGCAGGCATCGCCCCCGACGAGGTGGACTATATCAACGCGCACGGCACCTCTACCCCCGCCAACGACCGTCTGGAAACGCTGGCTATCAAACGTGCTTTTGGAGAACATGCCAGACATCTGGCGGTCAGCTCTACGAAATCGATGACCGGACACCTGCTGGGTGCAGCAGGAGCGATCGAAGCCATCGCAACGGTGCTTGCCATCCAGCACCAGATTGCCCCGCCGACCATTAACTATCAGGTCCCCGACCCGGAGTGCGACCTGGACTACGTGCCGAACGAAGCACGCCCGATGAGGATAGACGTCGCCCTGTCGAACTCCTTCGGCTTCGGCGGGCACAATGCCACGCTGGTGTTCAGACGCTGGGAGGACTCAAATGGGTGAACTCACCACGCATGAGCGCGTCAAGCGGATGTACGAACACCGTGAGGCAGACCGCGTGCCCATTACCGACAGTCCTTGGGGAGCGACCCTCGAGCGCTGGCATCGAGAAAGCATACGCGAAGAGGCGAACTTCGCGGAGTTTTTCGGTCTGGACTGCAGGGTGGTGGCTACATCATCAGTTCCGACCACTCCGTGCCCGACAGCGTGAGTCTGGAGCAGTTTCGTGCCTTTGTGCAGAAGGCAAAGGAGCTGGGAAGGTACGATGAAAGGCTGTCACGACTGGACAGGTACAGCTGGAGGCACCGTTGGCGCCTCGCGGACAGGTGCCTCGGCAGAAAGCGACTCGGCGCAAAGTAACACCAGCACAATCCATATTATGTCCGACAACAGCAGATGCATTAGCTGCATCCACACAGGAGCCTTCAACACCACGTTGATCGCGCCGGCAACCAACTGAAGCACAATCAGCACCATCAGCGTCATCACAAAGCGAGCGACCAACGGCTGAGGGCGATGGTTCAGCACCCAAATGCCGGTCATAGAGAGATAAACTCCTGCCAGCACCGCGATAACAGGGTGAATCGGACGGAGGGCAACCAGCGTACGCACCAGCGGGGACCGTTCAGGGGCGATGCCCAGTCCGAGCGTCAGCGTGTCGCCCAGCGCGATCACCGCACCCGTCATACCTGTTACCAGCATTGCTACCATTCCCCCTGCCAGCACCTGCAGGAGCCTGCCCTGTCCGCGTAGGCGGAAACGTGCTCCACCAGACGCCCACCACGCGGTGAGCGCGAGCGCTGCCAACAGCAGGAAGGTATTTGCCAGATGCACCGCCATCGATACCGCCCGTGCGACCGACGTGTCGCGTGCTACCCACTCGAAGAGCACCAGCCCTGCGCCCACCAACGCCTCGGTGATAATGAAAAACAACGACAGCGACGCGCCGAGACGCACGATATGCTTGCGGGGATATGCTCGAAACGCCCAGATGAACATCACCAGCACCGCCAGCAGTGCCAATCCACTCGTGGCGCGATGGGTGAACTCGATGAGCATTTCCACCGACTGGGGGCGTGGAATCACCTCACCGTTGCAGGTGGGCCAGTGACTACCGCAGCCGGCGCCACTGCCTGTCGCCCGCACATACGCGCCCCACAGGATAACCAATACGTTATACACTAACACTCCCCAGCTGAATCTGGCTAATCGGTTCATCAGCACCGGCTCCCGGTTTTATCTAACTCGATTATACCTTATCGGTTCGCTATCGCGAAGGGACGCGGACGAATCTCAAACACCACCACCGACCTGTCCCGGAACCGCTCCACCAGCGCGCCGCGCGCTATCGCATCCACCAGGAGCCTGCGCCAGTGCTCCCTCTCCGAGCCCGGGGGCGCAAAAGCCACATTCTGTAACACCACCTGATACCCCATGCGGTGCAGGGTGCGTACCAGCATGTCACCGTCGGTGAAGGAGTCGTAGTCAATCAGCGTGTGGTGCCCCGGATTGCCCCACAGATAGCGTCGTTGCAGGTAGAAGCCGCGCGTTTCGTCATAGAGAATTACTCCTGCCTCGCGGGGTGTGTTGCGGTTTATCCAATCGCAGGCTTGCCACACACCCGGCAGGGCGCGCTGCAGATAGGCGGACGGGCCGTCTTTCCATACGGTGAGCACCCTGCTCCACAGTGGCGAGAACCC
Source organism: Armatimonadota bacterium (assembly GCA_049969495.1). Taxonomy (GTDB): domain Bacteria; phylum Armatimonadota; class HRBIN16; order HRBIN16; family HRBIN16; genus HRBIN16. The sequence continues at coordinate 29,719 of JBMFOT010000008.1, read as the reverse complement.
CATGGCGCACCACAGCATCTGTAATACAATCGCTACCTGCATCGCTCTCGCCGTCCACTTCCGCTCCGCCTGCACCGCCAGCCACCCGCACCACAGCGATACCAGCGGGAAGATGGTCATCAGGTAGCGTACCTGCTGCATCAGCACGAACCACAGTACCAGCGATACCAGCGAGAACAGAATCCACCACCGCGCCGCGTCGGGCAAACGCCGTGCGAAAAACAACGGTATCAGCCCCGCCAGATACACAAAGCCCACCGACCCCACAAACGGCAGAGGGTCAAAGAAACGGCTCCAGAAGAAGGTGAGGTTGAACGGCGACATGAGCAGCTGGTGCGGCTCGCGCCCTAATCCGAATGCCAGCTGTGCTTCGCGGTAGATTCGGGCGTGTTCCGCCGTCCAGTTGCGCCCACCGAACAGCTCGTAGAAGTAGGGGTAAACGGGGTTGCCGGTGTACATGTAGGTTTTGATGTACCAGGGCGCGCCCACCAGCAGGGCGACGCCCATACAACCCGCTATCTCCACAAGGCGCACCGGACGTCGACGCACCGCTTCCCATGCCAGTAGCACCACCAGTAAGCCCACACTGCCCAGTGCGGTCATCTTCGTGCCAAGCGCGAGACCACCCATCAAACCCGCCAGCGCCAGCCACCTGCGTCGGGTGGAAACGTCCTCTTCTCCCGCCGCGTTCCACGCTGCCAGCAAACAGAGTAGTGTGTAAGCGGTGGTGGCAAGGTCGGCGTAGGCAACGGTGGCTTCCCACAACACCACCGGCACCGAAATCAGGCTGACGGCTGCCCAGGAGCCGGTGAACCCTGCCCGCCGCGCGAAAGCGAACACCGCCCCCAGCGTGAGCAGCAGTGTCGTCCAGTGGAACACTTTTGCCCCACCCGCTCCCGCGCCAATACCCAGCGCCCATAGATACTGCATCTCCATCACGAAGGGAAAGTTAGACTGGTGCATGAAGGGGATGTAGCCGATTCGCCCTTCGCGTAGCCAGATGGCAGGCGCGGCTAAGTGATAGGAAAGTCCGTCCCAGTCGGTAGCGGCAGGCGGTGAGACCACCATCGGCAGCACAAGCAGTGCCACTATCGCAACAGGGAGCCAGGACCGCCACGGAAAAGGTTGCCTTGACTCCTCGAATGGGCGCATATGCCACCAAGCCACCGCGCCCGCCAGCAGGATTACCGCGAACAGAGACCACAGCACCCCTGCCTGAAGCCGTCCGAGCAGCCCGCCTGTAAGCACCAGATACGACAGCGCACCCGTGCTCAGCGCGAGACCGAAAGCCAGCCTCTCTCCTGCATCCACGAAAGGCAGCCGCCAGAGCCGACACCACCGGCTGCCCGCCCAAGCCAGCAAAACGACGGCCAGTATCGCCCATATCCATCCCCAGGGGTGATATAGCGTCACCCTATCCACTGCAGTATCTCCCCATCCGATGCTTGCACTGGCGATACGGAGACTACCGGTGCGAAACCAGCCAGCGGAGCACGATGCGCTTCCTCACTGCTCAGGTGGTGAACCAGCACTTTGGCGGGCAGACTTAGCACCGCCGCCGTCGCCCAATCGCCCAGCCTGCGGATACCGGGAACCCATACGTTCTGTAAGAAGAAGCGGTTGCTGCCGTCACATCCGTTCAGATCGGCGACAACAGCGTGCACCTTACGATCGCAGGATGCTGATAGTAGAGCCCACCATCCCGCGTTGCCTGCACCGACGACAGACACCCGTCTTACCCCACGCTGCGAACGGAGCAGTGCCAGAGCGGTGAGGGTATCCTGTACCTGCCACTGTACGTCCGTGCGGTTAAAGGTTTCGGGGAAGTTTCCCTTTAGTTCGCGTTTGCCGAAGCGGCGCAGGTGCTCGCCCGTGCCAAAGGCATCCAACGTCATCACCGTGTAGCCGGCGTTCAACAGGCGATGCAACAGCGTCTCGCCATGCAGCCACGTCTCCGTACCGTCGGGGTGCAACAGTAGCACCGCCTTTCCAGAAGGCGGTCTTGCGGGCTGGAACAACGACGTCAGCACTACCTCTTGTGTGCCTCTACGTCGCAACGCGATACGCCTGTGGGGCAAGGGTTCCGCTTCGTTCTGTTCGCTCAACACCTCTATCTGTGCCGGCTCCACCGCTTCCACCGCCAGCGTGTGCATCCAGGCATTGCCTATCCACCGGCGAAACGCCGGTATACCCTGTGGATTGCGCGGAAAGCGATTGCGCAGCTGCTCGCTATCGCGCTGTCGTAAGGCATTTAGCACCGCATCCCCACGCGCTATCGATGGTGGCAAACTGCCGTCGGGGAACACGCGCAGCGCGTCGGGTGGTTCGGCAGTAAACGGCAGCTCGTTCGAGGGGGCGTTTCCGCCAAGCCATTTCCCGAAGAAAGCGTACACCGCTTCCCTGCTGGCGCGGTTAAAGTTGTGACCGGCGTCAAAGCGCACGGCGGAAACATGTGACTCCATCCCTGTCAGGGCATAGATGGCTCTGGCGGCGGGGTACTCCTCCTCCATCGTGTGCTGCGTCCAGTCGCCGGTAGCGGCAACCAGCAATAGCGGACGCGGCGTGGCAAGCGCGGCAATCTCTACGTTGTTCGCATTCAAGCGCAAGCCGGGCGCGTTCTCGCAGAAACACCCGCCCTGGTAGTGTGCCGACACCATGCACACCGGTGCCGAAGCGGTCACGCGGGGGTCCACCGCCGTTAGCAGGAAGGTTTGCGTGCCTCCGCCCGATGCACCCGTGCAACCGATGCGCTTTTTATCTACCTCTTTGAGCGAATACAGAAAATCCAGCGCGCGGATACTGTTCCATAGCTGCAATCGGAGCAGGTGGATACCCCACAACTCCCACTCCTGCGCGATGCGCTGATGGGGCAGCTGCAGGCTATCATTGTAGCCCACCATGTCGTAGGCAAAGGCGACATACCCCTGCTTGGCAAGGTTGATACCCAAGCCGATATACGAAGCGCCGCTGCGTTCGTCCAGATCGTTCGCCAGGCGCCCCTCGCGCACGTGCCCGTGCGGGCACAACACCGCAGGAAACGGTGGCTTCTTGCCCAGCGGGCGGTACAGGTTGCCGGTGACCAGAAAACCGGGGAAGCTCTCGAAGTACACCTTCTCCACGCTGTAGCCGTCACGCTCGATACGACCGAAGACATGCGCGCGAAGAGGAGTGCGTGGCGGTAAAGGCAGCAACCCCGCGCTGTTCAGGATGTGTTCTCTCAACCACTTCGCCCGCGCCTCCCACTGCTGGCGAGAGGCGTAGACAGGCGTGGGCAGATGCATCTCTCCGTGCCGAACGGTGCTCACGCGCTCGTCGCGGGAAGGAATATCCATATCGTACCCTCCTGCCGAGTGATGGTTCTCTTACACTCTACGCCAGTGCGCTCATGGTTCCTGCTTTTCGCCACGCTCGCCTGCGTATGGTAGAATAGGGGATAAGAGCAGAACAAGAAGGTTGCGGCTACATTCAGAATGACAGCAAGCGGAACTGCTGCGCCCTTATCCCAATAATCACGCGTGGTCAAGTACAAGGAGGCAAAGCATGAGAAATCTATCTTGGTGGATTTCGCTGGTAACGATGCTATCTGTTGCTCTGTTGGCATGGGCGGAAGGCGAAAACAGTCCCTGTGCCAAACTGCTACCCGCCGCTGAATTAAAGGGTTGGAAAGAGGTCCGCGGCTCCTATCTCTACGGCAAAGGCGAGGGATTGACCGGCATCTACAACGGCGGCTACCAGCTCTATCTGAAGAACGGTGTGCAGGAGGCGGCACAGAAACTGTACCAGCGCGACGGAGTGTTTGCCACCGTGACCACCCACACCATGAAAGACGCTTCCGCTGCAAGCAAGTTCGTGGATTACTGGCGCAATGCACACCGCAAGCAAAAGCCTCAGTCACTGAAGATAACCGGAACGGGCTTCTGGATACAGTCTGACGGCGCAACCACCTTCTACTGGGCAAAGGGACGGTTCTTCGTGACGGTGATGGTGATGCGCGACGACCGGCAGGCGGTAGATGCGGGGCTGGAGGTGCTGCGTACAATCGCAGGCAAGGTCAAGTAGGGAGCGGGGTTCCCCGCCCCCTTCTCCACACAGAACATTACGTGTCCGCCGTCCCACCCGGTATGCCCGACAGATCGCAGGGTAGAGTGTAAGTAGGTACCTGCGTGCTTGGCGGCGCGTCGCCACCAGAGCCTGCCGGAGAGGTGCCCGGGATATTGCCACGACGCTGATAATACTTGGCGTGTCCGTCGACGAAGTTCACGTTAAAGCCATCGGAATGGCGCGGATGCGCGGGGAAGTTGTCCCAGCAAAACGGACAGGTAGGCACGCGGCAGATGGGGTCTACCTGTGTTCCGCCGGGGGGAATATACGTGCTATCGTAGAACATAGTGGTATTCGCTGGCTCTCCAATGGCTCCTAAACTCACCACAGGGTCGTTGTTAAACAAGCCGGGCGGCACCGCCGGGTCCTGAAACACAGCGAAGTTCAACGCATACGAGGAGTAGCGGAAGTTGCCGCTACCGTTTAACCCCAGCGACTGCAGAATCGCCACAAAATCGATGCCGGGGCGATGCGAGGGGCAGACCATAATGTCCACGTTCTTAACGTAGGGCATGGTGGCATCGTACACGGTGAACACACGGTCGCCGGTACCCGGCACCAAAATGGCATGGTCCATACTGTACACGCTCTGCGGGAAGGTCTCATCATAATCCTGCACATAGGCAAGGGTTGCCAGTGCATATTGGCGCAGGTTGCTGAGGCAGGAGGCGGAGCGTGCCTTCTCGCGCGCCTGCGCAAACACAGGGAACAGAATCGCTGCCAGTATCGCGATAATCGCGATGACGACGAGCAGCTCGATGAGTGTAAAAGCCTGTCGTGTGTTCGACATCTTGCCCTCCTTGTAGATATTGTGCTTTACCATTCTAACTGTTTGTTCGTACGAATGCAAGTACCGGCGGTTAAAACCCCGTTAAATCCTTTGCTGTTGTATCAGTCATTTCATGGGGATTGGTGCCTACTTGACAAAACCAGTATTTCATGGTATATTGCTAACGAGTGACAACGGGTTACTGTGCCTGGTCTGAATGAGATATTACCAAAAAAGGGGCGAAAAAGGGAAGATTTTCAGGTAGATTTCGAGTATAATAATCTAGAGAAACTCAGGTTCGCAGCCGATAATCGTAGTAGCGAACCGAGTTCACCTTCCTTCCTCGGGGTAGCAGGCTTTGCTCTCCTTTCACTGCTACCCCGCTTTTTTGTACTGCCCTACTGTTCCATCAGCTGGTCGATGAGCGTTTCCGCCACAATCAGCAGGGAGCGAAGCACCTCGACGGTTTCCACACGTTGCTCAGGGGACATCTGCCCGGGTTCCAGTTCGCCCAGCAGTTCGATGGCTTTGCGCACCACATCGGCGGGTTGTCGCGCGATGGTCGCTGCCGGGGCAAAGGGTTTATCTATCGTTTCAACCACAGAGGCAGGCGCTGCGGCGGTCTCCTCTTCGGGCAGGGGGGGCAGTTCCGGGTTGATCCACTCTGCCCAGTCGGGCGCGGAACCACGCAGTAACTCTTCAGCACGCTCCGGTGACATGCGCAATGCCTTCACCAGTTTGGCGGTGTCGTCGGTGCTCAGGCGGTCGCTCTTGATTTTTTCCGCCACCTGCGCCTGCACTTCTGGCATGTCGTTCAGCTGCTTCAGGAAGCGGGCGTGTTTTTCGGTGATGGCGCCTTCGGCGGGACGGTTAGGACGCGAAACTACCTGTTCGGCAATCTCCTCAGGCAGGTCCAGCAACTCCAGCATATAGCCTACCATGCGCTCGCTAATGCCCAAACGCCCCGCTAGGTCGCGGTTAGAAAGCCCCAGCCGTGTTTTGGCGGTTTGTAGGGCGCGGGCACGGTCAATCGGGCGCAGGTCTTCGCGTTGCAGGTTCTCGATCAGCTGGTCGGTGAGAGCCTCCTCGGGGTCTACCTCACGCACGATGCAAGGGATTTCGAACAGTCCCGCTATCTGTGCCGCACGCCAGCGTCGCTCACCGATCACAATCTGATACATGTTCACGTTGTGCAGCGGTTTAACCACGATGGGCTGTAACATCCCGTGCTGGCGAAGGCTGTCTGCCAGTCCTTGCAGGCTCTCCGCGTCCATACCGCGACGAGGCTGCTCGGGGTCTTCTACAATCTGCGAAACGGGTATCAGGCGAACTTCTACTGCCATTTTGTTCTCTCCCTAAACCTGTAACACAATGCCTTTGGACGTGATTTCGAACGGTAGCCAGTCCAGGGGGTGCGCTACGCCTTCCATCTTCTCGATTCGCATCTCCCTGCGCAACTTTCCTCCTGCCTCGCGGATGCGGAACCGGAAGATATTGTGCGCCAGCGAGAAGGTGAAATCCATCAGCCGGTTGGTCACCGGGTCGCGTTCACTCACCTCGGTCATGATGTCGATGTTGGTGATGTTGTCGTAATGGCACCAGTTAATCGTCCAGTGTTCCACCAGCATCCATTGCTCTTCGCTAAGGCTGGTGAAGATGTGCTCGTAGTTATCCCCTGCGACGAAGCGCGACACGCCTGCTTGCGATAGTTCGAGGTCAATCTCCTGCATCGTGTTGAAATCAGCCAGCGAGAAGTAGCGCACCAGCGGGTCTTTGGGGTATTCCTTGGGATGGGGAAACGCCTGTATCGGGATGAACTTTCGGCTCTTCTCGTAAGGGGTGATCTCCCATCCAAAGGACGCAAAGTAGCGGCGCATATGCGTCCAGGGGCGGTCAAACACATCGTACGAGACGGTCTCACCCTGCTGCAACCCTGTCCACAGAAACTGCATGGCAAACACGGTTTTACCGGTACTGGGCGGACCGTATATCAGGTTCCTGCTACCGCGCGGGATGCCGCCAATCAGTCTATCCAGCCCATCAATGCCAGTGCGTTGCAGTTCGGTCATCGTGAACACCCCCCTTGCTATTGCTGCCAGCCAAGGCGGCCGTTAATGGAGATGCTGTAGGTAGCGATCTGTGTGCTCATGGTGATGGAGGACCATATCAGCTCGGCGGTGAACTCTGCCAGGATAATACCGATGGCTACCATACGCAGCTTCTCGTAACCCTTCAAACCGTAGTATCGCTGGATGAAGGACTTGATGACCAGCACGATAATCAGCCCGAACCAGAAGTAGTCTACCCCGAAGTTCATCGACAGCGCGTAGCCGACGGGATGCAGGGGAAATCCCGGCACCTGAAAGCGGATAGTATCCAGCAACATCACGACGGCGAAGCCGGTAACCACCGCCAGAATCGCCGCTACGTTCACGGGATGCGGTTGCTCGATAATCTGTCGTGTTGCACTGCCGATTTCGCCCCAGGCGGCCGGTGCACCGCGCAGATAGCCCCGGTAGATGTACGCTATCTGCCCCACCGCTACCCCGGCGAAAATGGCGATCAGCATTGTCCAGAACAACGAACGCGCCGAGACGCCCACGCTCTCGCCCATCTTGTATGCCTCCAGCTGGTAGGGCATCGGATGAGAGCGGTGGATGCGGTTAAAGATGAAGAACAAGTGGTAGATGCGCACCGTATCCGCCTGTGAGAGCATCTGATTCGCGCCGAAGCCCAACACCAGCTGGTGCGGTCCCATGAACGCCATTTCGTGCGAGGGTGGGCCCAGCTGTGCCCTCATGCGCGTCAGCGCGGTGCTGAAAATCAGGAACACGCCCACGTACGCTATCACCAGCCACGGCGATAACCCGCTGAGCACCCCGATATATGCCAGCCCTGCCAGCGAGAGCATCAGCCCTAGCAGGGCATAACGCGGGCGCAGCTCGTGTGGAGTGGGCGCGGTGTTCGCCTTGATATGCTGCCACAGCTCACGCAGATAGCTGCGCGAGGAAATCATCGCCCCCACAAACAACCCGAAGAACGCTCCCCACGTCTGCTCACTGAAATAGGGTGGGCTGGGCACAAGCCATCCTCCCCCAAACACCCCCTGCTCGTATCCGTACATCAGCATAACGATTTGGATTGCCTTGCGCAGGAAGAAGAAAAAGATACAGCTGAACAGCAGGTCGGTGGGCATGAACACCGCGATCGCGCTCATGTAAGGGAAGATGCCGATGGGCGTCCAGCCGATGGCGTTCCAGGGCGGGTCGGGAAGCCACTCGTTGAGGTTGGCGATGAAGCGCACTTTAATCATGGGCACGGAGGGATAAAGAAAGCTGATGCCGTTGAGCATATCGATGGCGAACATCACCGCGAACGCGCCCCACAGGTAGCGGTTCTTCCATGCGGGGGCATCGGGGCGGGTGAGCAGCATGGGCACCTGGATAATGGGAAACGCCAGCTTCTCGCGTCGGCTCCACTGGTCGCGCATCAGCGTGTTGATGCACAGCATGGCGGTGCATATCAGCCCGAATAGCAGCGTCCATGCGACCAGTGGCTTGGCAAAGAGGTGCAAGCGCGACAGCGCGTAGGATAGCCCAAATCCGCCTCGCTGGAAATCTTGCAGCTGGCTGGCGTCTTTGAAATAGAACCAGTCCGGCAAGCGAGGCAGGATGTTCTCGCGGTTCCAGGGGTTCTGGTCCGCGAACATGGCGTAGGAGTAGATGTAGGGATAGTTGATGTTCATCCACTCCGCACAGATAGCGGTGGCGACCGACAGGAAAGCGTAAATCAGCACTAGTTCCCCACTACTAAACGCCCACCGACGAGCGTATCGGCGCAGGAAGATGTTGACGAACGCCAATACGATGAGAGAACACATCGGGGGCACTAGCAGGGAGAATATCACGTCCACTAGTACGTCCGCTGCCCAGTAGGCGTTGATGGGCAGGAGTATCAGGCTAATGAGCAGAGCCCGCAGAAAACGCAAGCGTGGCGTGAAAGCTATCTCCGCCGGCGCCTCTTTCACCACAGGTTTTGCACGTTGTTCCAGCACCGCCATAGTGCCGTTAGGTTATCCTCCGCACGAGCAGATTCCTTCCAGAAACGCCGAAAAAAAGCCCTCCCGCGCGAGGCGGGAGGGCTTTCTTATGTCTTGCTTATCGGGACCAGTCGTTCTCGTCTTTGCCGGTGAGAGACCAGTTCCAAGGCACCTTTACCAGCCCGCGCCGGATAACCTTCGCATGACCGTCCGCGAAGACGAAGCTGGCGGTCATGTTGTGGCGATAGCGTACCTGACCGTAGCCCTGATTTCGCGTCCAGTCCCAGTTATTGCCGTCCCAGACTTGCGCTCAGGTCGCGGTCCAACAGCTTCCACAACGGGTCATTGTCGCCCTGAGGGAAGTTGCCCCACCAGCAGAACTCCTGCGAGGGCCACCAGCAGAAGTTTGCGGAGGTATCGTAGCCCCACGCACCGATCTGCGTGCCGTCGCCGTACACGATGGTCTCCGCTGGATGGGTGAAGATGGCATCGCTATCGGGCACGTAGTGCACCCAGCCATCCCAATCGCCCCACAGCGGGCAGATGTGGTCGTTCATGCTGTAGTTGAACCGCTTGGCGATACCGGACGGGCAGATACGGATTTCGCCGCTCTGCCGGTAGGTATCCCAGTTATCGCCCGTGCCCGACTTGATATAGGGCGAAATGCGGAAGAACCAGTGCCCGTTTCCCTCGGGGCGGTTGTGCCAGGCGGGGAACCAGGTCTCATCGTAGTCCTGCAGATACATGCGCGTGGCTAACCCCATCTGCTTCATGTTGCTCAGACAGGTCGCCTGACGTGCCTTTTCCCGCGCTTGTGCGAAGACGGGGAACAGGATCGCTGCTAGTATCGCGATAATCGCGATTACTACAAGCAGCTCGATGAGCGTAAAGCCGTTGCGTTTCATCGTGTGTTACCTCCTCATGATTGAGATACTAAACCCGGAGCTGGCGCCGTGCTTTCCCGCAGCACCAGCTCCGTCGGGAATATCCGTTCTTCTCCTGTCGGTGGTTCGCGTCGCTCTATCCACGCCACGAGCATGTTGACCGCTTCGGTCGCCATCCGCTCCAATGGCTGTCGTATCGTGCTCAGGCGAGGCGATAGCACCTGCGCGAACGGCGTATCATCAAAGCCCACTACCGACACGTCGTTGGGCACACGCAGTCCCAGCTCCTGAGCCACCTGCAAGATGCCAGCCGCCGTCTCATCGTTCGCCGCCAGAATCGCCGTGGGGCGTTCCGGTAGAGCGAGCATCGCTCGTGCTGCGTTCATTGCACCCCGTGCGGTGAAGTCCCCTTCAGCAATCCACTCGCTACGCAGAGGCAGGTGATGTTCCTCCAGATACCGTCGGAAGGCAAGCAGACGCTGGCGTGCATCATAAAAAGCGGGAGGACCGCCGATAAAGCCGAAACGGCGGTGTCCATGTGCGTAAAGCCAATCCATCGCGGCAAAGATACCTGCGGTGTTGTCTGCGCACACAGAGGGCAACCCCTCTACCCGTGCCGATACCACCACGCAGGGGACATCGCGTTGACGCAGCTCCTGCGGTGCTTGCGAGGTGCTCAAAGGGGCGATCAGCAGGATACCGTCCACTTTGCCACTGAGCAGCGATTGCACCAGTTCCGCATCGTCCATCGGGGCAGCGGAGGTGTGCAGCAGGATGTCATACCCGTGTTCGCCCACCGCATCGGCGATACTCGACAGTGTCGCGTGGATATAGGGGGAACGAAGCATGTTGCGCGTGACCATCGGCGGCACCACGGCGATGGTCTCGGTCTTACCGGTTACCATCGAGCGGGCAAGCCGGTTCGGACGGTAGTCGAGCTCACGGGCGACCTCCAGCACGCGCCGGCGCACCTCTTCGGGCACGGGACGGGGTCCACCGTTCAACGCATAAGAGACGGTAGACACCGAGATGCCCAGCCTTTTCGCGATGTCGCGGATAGTAGCAGGCATAGACTTCTCCTTGAGAAACGTTTCGCGAAACGTTTCGAATAGAGTATAACACCCTCCTCCAGCGTTGTCAAGGGGCACGAAAAAATTGTTCCCACACCCCCGCAAAAACGCTTGACAACCATGCAGGGAGGTGCTATACTGTAGCCAGTAGCGCATCTCCCGTCGTGTGGCGAAAATCTGCAGACGGCTTTTCATTACACAACAAAGGAGGGTGCTAGCAAAATGTTACGACGATTTGCCTGCCTGCGCACACTGGCTACCGTGTGCATCTTCAGCCTCACCGTGCAGGTGGCGCCTCCGCTCTTCGCCTCTTGCAGCATGAGGGGGGGGTAAGAACGACAGATTTTTGGCGTTAATCTCTCGCTTTTTAGCCTGCGTTTTTCTTTCTCTGCTATTTGCGGAAACGTGTTTTGCAGGCGTCCAAGTGAGTATCCTCTGGGGACCGTTCCCGGGTAAAACGGAGTGGCCGAACTATGCCAGTGGCACGCTGTGAAGTAGTGGCTCCCTTCTATACAAACACCCCAAATGCCTACATGAAAAGAGTGAAGTTACGCATGGGCAGCGAAACGCTTATTGACCAGACCCTCATCTTCCCAATGCCCTATGTGTACCTCCACATTCGTTTCGCCAGCACGCATTTCCCGGACGATACCCATCTGGAGATTTACGCGGAGGGCACCGACTCCGCAGGACAAACCGGTTCCGCATCCCGATACGTGCTGGTATACAACAAAGCCACCCTTTATGGGCGCAACGAATGGGAAAACGATCCCTCCGCACCAACAGCGGGGGTACCTCCCTCCTCAGAGTACCTGGCGTTCATGAACCACAATGTGTCCCGCACTTGCGTGGCTTTTGGCTGGACAAAGCAGATGGTACTCAACGACATTGAACCATGTACAGTGTTTTATGTCAATACGCACGGGGATATAGGGGTGTTTACCAGCGACTCCGACGAGCTGACCGGGATTGTAGAGTATATTTTCCCAGAAGACGTTCTGCCCGTTCGCCAGAATGCGGTTGGCACCGGTTATCCTCCGTTCAACACAGGATTGCCTCCCATCAACCTGGTTTTCATTGACGCCTGCCTGACGGGTACAGACAACAGCTTCAATGTGTTTCTGTGGCCGTATTACAATGGCTACGATACCAACTGGTGCGAAAATCAGGCAGTGGTGGGATGGAACATTAGTGTCGATCCTCGCAAGACGCAAGCTTGTGCTGCGGCTTTCTGGAGCGGGCTTGCAGATGGCTTGACAGCCCATCAGGCGCGAAACCAGATGGTGGAAGAGTACTTCTCTCCTGAACCCGTCCCCGGTCCATGGCGCGACTATGCCAGTGTCTGGGGAGATTACTACACCCGTCTAAGCGGAGCATATACAGGATCCGATGTTTATGCTCCGCACTTTTGGTGGTAAGGAGGTTACACAAAAATGAAGCGCAAGGCTCTTTGGTTTGGCGTTGCCTTACTGGTAGCGGCGACAGGGTATGCAGTATTGGTTACTGCTACACGAGGAGAGTACTCGGCGGAAGAACTTAGTGAAGATCGGGCGATCGCAGCGGCAAGCTGGTTTCTCCAAACCTGTCAGTTGCCACCAGTCACCGGTACGCAGAGAGCACGTCTGCGAACAGGGAGCGACGGCTGGAGATTCTGGGATGTTGCCTGGCCCGGGCAATACACCTTCCGCATAGATGCCCGGAACGGGCAAGTGTATCGCTTCAGCAACGACGCTCGCGAATACGAGCAGGTGAAGCGAATAGGGCGTGACCGCCAACCGCAGATTGCTTCGCGCGAGGCAGCAGAACAATACTGCTGGCAACTGGCTCAGCGCCTCGGCTTGCCGAAGGGGGCTTATCTGAAGCGGTTGCGAATGGTAGCTGAAGGAGAAACAAGCAACGGCGACGCCAATCGCGCAGGAACAATTACCGCCGTTTTTGACGTGCGCTACTTCGGCTACTCGTTTCTCGGCGAGAGTGGTGAAGTGGTGGTAACCGTAGACCCCATAGACGGGAGGCTGGTGTACTTTGGGCGACGCCTAGACACGCTGATAGAATCGCATGACCCTCGTATTTCTCAGAACGATGCAGTGCAGAAGGCGAAGCAGGTTTACGCCAACTGGTACCAGACGCACCGCAGTCCGCATCAGGGGCAGTATACGGGGCGTGTAGAGATAGGGTATGTCTACCCCAATGGCGCGTTCGGTGGTAAAAGGTATCCACCGCAGGTACCCTATCGCGCCCGCCTCGCGTACGCGGTGTATTTTGGCAAGGAAGCCGTATGGATTGACGCCGCTGACGGCTCGGTGCTGGGCGGGATATTGCTGAAGTAGCGGTTACCACGTGCGCTGTAATAGGGTAGTGGGAGGTGGAGGGGCGGGAAAACCTGTCCTGACTGCCCGGGTAGCAAACTCGCCCTATCCACAATTAATCAGGTGCGCCAGATAGCCCGCTCCGAAGCCGTTATCGATATTGACCACTGCCACGCCGGGCGCACAGGAGTTGAGCATAGTTAACAACGGTGCAAGCCCTCCAAAGTGCGCCCCGTAGCCCACGCTCGTCGGCACGGCGATGACGGGACGGCTCACCAATCCACCCACTACGCTGGGCAACGCGCCCTCCATCCCCGCCACCACCACGAGTACATGCGCCTCGAACAGCTTCTCCGACTGCGACAGCAGGCGATGCAGTCCCGCAACGCCCACATCGTACAACCGCTCTACGCGACTTCCCATCTCGGAAGCGGTCACCGCCGCCTCCTCTGCCACGGGAAGGTCGGATGTACCTGCGGCGACCACCAGCACGTAGCGGTCTTGCGGTACCTCGCTCTCCGGCTCGCTCTCGCCCAGCGCCAGGATGCGTGCCACCTCATGATAGCGCACGCGGGGAAATCGCTCTTTCACCGTCGCCGCCAGTTCGGGGGTGGCACGGGTGGCTAATACCTTGCGATGGCGGTTGCTCAGCCGCTCCAGAATCGCCAGAACCTGCTCCGATGTTTTCCCCTGGCAGAACACCACCTCCGGAAAGCCGGTGCGCAGGGCGCGGTGCGTGTCAATGCGGGCGAACTCCAGGTTCTCATAAGGCAGGGCACGCATTCGCCGCAGAGCATCCTCTACCGAAAGCGTGCCTGTGCGTACCGCCTGCAGAATCTCTTCCAGCGCGCTAACGTCCATGCTTTACCACTCCAACGGCACTGGCAGGGATAACACCCTGTTTACGCAACGGCTCATTAAGGCTGCCCGTGCGGTAGCCCGCAAGGTCTAACGTCACGTACAGATAACCTATCTCTTTGAAGCGGGTGACGATGATGTCTGCTAGCTCCACCACACGGGCGAGGTCAGCTTTTTCCACCTCGATGCGAGCGATGGTATCGTGATGGCGCACACGGAACTGTCGGAAGCCCAGCTCGCGCAGGCAACGCTCCGCCGCATCTACCTGCGCCAACAGCTCGGGGGTAATGGTGGTTCCGTAGGGAAATCGCGAAGAGAGGCATGCGAACGACGGCTTATCCCAGTTGGGCAGACCCGCCGCCTGCGCCGCCTGGCGGATGTCTTCTTTGGTGAAACCCGCTTCGCGTAGGGGGCTGCGTACGCCTTTCTCCGCTGCGGCACGCATTCCGGGACGGTAGTCGCCCTCGTCGCCGGCGTGCGAGCCATCCGCCACCCAGGTAATACCGTGCTCATCCGCTATCTGCCGTATCACCCCAAACAGCTCGTTCTTGCAATGGTAGCAACGGTCTGGGTTATTCACCCGGAAGTGCGGGTTGCTCAGCTCGTGCGTGCGCACCACCACATAACGCCAGCCGCGCTCTTCTGCCAGCCGGCGCGCCCCTTCGATTTCACCGGCGGGGAATGCCTCCGAGTCGCCGATGACCGCCAGCGCGCTATCGCCTAGCACTTCGTGCGCCGCGTGCATCAGGTAGGTGCTGTCGACCCCACCGGAGTATCCGACCGCCACACTGCCCATCTCACGCAAGATGGTGAACAGACGCTCTTGTTTGCTCTGCCAATCCAACATGTTCAACCCCTCCACTTCATGATACCCGAACGGCGCGTGCTGTTGCGACGCTGGTAGCCGTTAAGCATCCCCCGTCGGATAAGGCGGTTGGTTATCCAGATCAACGCCCCGAGCACTACCCATAGCGCGAGGCTTACATGGGTGACCATTCGCGCCTCCACCGCTGCCGCGACAGGCACTTTCGCCACCACCTTGCCGTTGAGCACCGCTTGCAGTTCGCCCAGCGGCTGACCCTGCTTAATAGGCGGTTTCGCCGAGGCAAGGTGTAATACGGGTTTCACCTCGTTCTCCCATCGCCTCGGCACAATGACACGCAAAGGCGCAGCTGCTACCACAGGTACCGCCTCCGGTTTGGCTCCGTCTACCTTCACTGTGCCTACCGTACCGCCTGTCTGCGCCAGGTCGATGCGCGTATATTGCTTATACGCCCACTCGATGAGCGCATGGGTATCTTTGTCCGCATCGGTGCTGCCCAGCACCACCGAAATCAGCCGCCAGCCGTTGCGCGTGACCGACCCCACGAAGCATCTGCCCGCTTTGGCGGTGTAGCCTGTCTTGATGCCGTCCGCGCCCGGCAGGTGCTTCAGGCAGTGCGCATGGGTAGTCACCACCACGTCCTGCTGGTTGACCGAGCGCAGGATACGCGCCTTCTGGGTGCGCACAATCTCGTTGAAAAGCGGATTCTGGATACAGTAGCGTGCCAGTGTCGCCAGATCGCGCGCGGTGGAGTAGTGATTCGGGTCGTCCAGTCCGTGCGAGTTGGCGAAGTGTGTGTTCACCAGTCCCAGTTCCCGCGCCTTTTCGTTCATCAGCTCCACGAACCGTTCCTCGGTTCCGCACAGGTACTCCGCCGCTGCCACGCATCCGTCGTTGGAGGAGCGCAGCATGATGGCGTACAGCATATCGCGCAGGGGGATGGTCTCGCCGGGCGTCATGTTGAGGTTGGCGTAGCGTGTGTTGATGGCGTTCTCGGTCGCCACGACCAGATCGTCCAGCTTGCCCCGCTCGATAAGCAGAATAGCGGTCATCATCTTGGTGGTGCTGGCGATGGCGCGTCGCTCATCCGCCCGCAGTTCGTACAGCACCTGACCGGTCTCGGCATCTACCAGAATCGCCGATTTCGCCTTCAAAATCGGCGGCGGGATGGCATATGCCATTCCTGCGATGAGAGACCATATCAGAGAGAGAAGAACCACTCGTCGCACGCCTTCACTGTTCCTCCTGCTTTTGCGCATTGGGCAAATTCCCTTCCGGTGCGCTCAGTTCCTCCAGCTCGGGTAGCTCTTCTAACGAGTTCAGCCCAAAATAGTGCAAAAACTGCGGTGTGGTGCCGTACAACACCGGTCTCCCTGCCGTCTGTTTGCGCCCCACTTCCTGAATCAGCCCCCGCTGTAGCAAGGTGCGTACCACGCCATCCGATTGTACCCCACGAATCGCCTCGATTTCGGGCAGGGTGATGGGCTGGCGGTAGGCGATAATGGCAACCGTTTCCAGCGCGGCCCGGGAGAGTTTACTGGGCTGCGGTTGCAGGTACCGCGCCACTACCTCCGCAAATTCAGGGCGTGTGCATAGCTGGTACCCCCCCGCTACCTGCACCAGCTGCAGTCCGCTCGCTTGCAGTCGCTCTTCCAGAGCGTCCAGAGCAGACCGCAACTGCTCCTCGTTTGCCTGCAGCACCTCACCCAGCGTCTTCATTGCCACAGGCTCTGTGGCGATAAACAGCACACACTCCAGCGCGCGGCTAAGCTGCGGGATGTCCATCTGCTCCCTCCCTTCGCGCCCACAGGGTAATCTCTCCAAACAAAGCCTCTTGCCGAGCCTCTACCCGTTCCTGTCGCATCAGCTCCAGCACCGCCAGAAAGGTCAGCAGCACATCCCACTTCGTGAACGGCACATCCAGCAGATCCTCGAAGCGCAAGCCCTCCCCTGCTGCCTGTATCCGCCGCCACACCTCCACAATCTTAAGACGCAGTGAGATCTTTTTTCGTGGAACGAGGATGGCAGGAGGTGGAGCGTCTACCGCTTCTGCCAGCAGCCTCTCCAGCGCACGCAACAAGTGCTGAGGCGTGAGCTCTGCCAGCGGGATAGGCAGTTCGTAATCAGGCACGGGCGCATCCGGGCTGCGGAAGAACCACCGTTTGCGCTCCGCCTCCCACGTTTGCAGGGTCTCTACCAGCGCTTTGTACTTTTGGTACTCTACCAGCCGCGCCACCAGTTCCGCGCGAGGGTCTTCTTCCTCTTCCTCATCGCTGACACGAGGCGGCTTGGGCAGCAACATGCGCGATTTGATCTCCAGTAACGTCGCCGCCATCACCAGAAACTCGCTGGCGATTTCGAGGTCCAGCTCCTCCATCAGGCGTAGGTATTCCAGATACTGGTCGGTGATGAGGGCGATAGGGATATCGGTGATAGAAACCTTGTTCTCGCGCACAAGATGGAGCAGAAGGTCTAGAGGACCTTCGAAAACGGGTAGGTGCAACACCATCGGAGCCAGAGAGGGCATCAGCAAGTAGCCTCCAATACGACGATAGTCTCCCCGAGCATCGTTTCGCCCTGCTCACCGGGCACATTGCTCGGACTATTGCGTAGGGGCATCCTTTTATTGGGGATACGCCTCTCGAACGCCTCCACGAATCGCCAACCAAACCCTTCCGCCATCTCCACCAGTATCGTATCTGTCGGTATCTTCACTCCCCTCACTGTGCGGTTGCCCACCACAAAACAGGCTATCGCCCCTTTTCGACACACACGCGTGATTTCAGCGAGACAGAGGGCAAAGTCATCATAAAAAGCACGCACCTGACGGGCACGCCTTCTCTCGCTCTGAGCGATCTGTTCGTAGGTTGCCTCCAACGTTTGAGAAGGGTAGGGTAGCGTCTCTATGTCCACCTGCTTCCCGCCAAGAGCACGAGAGTCGACACTCTTCGCTTCCTCATCCGGCAAGCCCAGCCACTGCAGCGAAAGTCTCGAAAACTGCCCATAAGCCACCGTCGTGTGCGAGTCGCCGTAGGGAGGAGAAGTGACCACCAAGTCTATGGTCTCGCTAGGTATCGGCTGGCGAACGCGCATATCGCCCTGCATCACCTGTACCCAGTGTTCCCCTTTCACCTCGCTGACAAACTGTGCCATACCGGCTATATTTGCCTCTGCCTTCGCGAGGAAAATCGCCAGCGCATCCGGTAGAGGTGTTGATTTCACCCGCGCGAGCAGCACCGCTAAAGGATTCAGGTCTATGCCATAGGCGTTGATGCCGGATAACCGTGCTTCCACTAGAGAAGTGCCAGAACCGCAGAAGGGGTCTAATAGGGTGTAGCCTGTCCGACCGTACATCCGAATCAGGCGACGTGCCACCTGCGGTATCATCATCGCAGGATAGGGATGAAATCCGTGTGTATGTGTTTTCGTGTCCGCCGTCGCGTAGTCCCAGTCCTCTTCCGGACGGGCTTCTACGCGCTCGGCAGGTACCGGCACATACAGCAAGCTCACCTGTTCGCCCACTCTTTCTTCGCGCATAGGCAGCTCTCCTGGGTTTCCCGGCTATTATTGCCCATCTTGTAAGCCAGGAACACCCTCCCCCCAACCTTTCAGTCCCTATAATATAGCATATCACGTCCCTTTCGCAAAGGAAATGATTAAACCCGAGCGCAAACCCTGGGGCGAAGCACCCGCGTGGAACCCGGTAAACAAAAACCCCTCTCCCAAGCGGTTGGGAGAGGGGTGGGGTGGGGGACACTACCCCTTAGGGTACGATCACATCGGGGTAGAGCCTCGGACTGAACGTCTGGAAGAACAGGTCACTGGTGCCGGCGCGCGTGCTGCTCCAGAACAGCCACACTTTCGGCTCGAACTCGTCCTTCAGCGCGAACAGCCCGCTCTCACTGGTCGCGCCCACCAGCGGCACCATCGCCTGCGAGCCTTCCGTGGCTTCGGAGGTCTCGTCGATCCAGCGCACTACGCCAACCACTGTGCGAGGCGACGCCTCCGGGTTGCCCTGCGTATCCAGAGCAGTGTAGGTGATGCTGACCAGTTTGCCTTCGTCTGCCTCGGTGAAGTAGATCCGCCCTCGTGCGAAGTCCACCTCTACCGGGCCGACGGGTGCGCTGATGCCGGTTACCACCACACCCGACACATCGGGACGCCGCTCGCCCTGCCCGTCGGTGATCACCGGAGTGAACACGGGCGCAGGCAGTTGCACCCCCAGACGCATCGTCTTCACCACAAACACCTCTGCCGGTGTGGAGCCGGTGGACTTACGGTAGAATAGCCACAGCCTGTCTACCGGCGGCGACTGCGTGGGGTTATTCAGCGCGGGCAGGATGTACTTCCAGCGCGGGTTCTGCGATTTCTCCAGCCCACCGGTGGGCGCGCTGTTTGCCCCCGCGTAGAAGGCGATAGGCTGAGGCACGGGCACGCCATCATTGGGCACCAGCGAGTTCCAGCCGTGGTTCGCGGTGAGGCGCATCGCGCGCGGCGTGTAATCCGCGAACACCACATCGGTGCGGGCAGGAGCGCGGTACGGGAACGTCACCGTGCCTGCTGACAGGTCAATAACCGCCTGCCAGTCGATTTGCGTGCGCGCGCTATCGGTGTAGCGGGTCAGGTACAGGATGCCTGTGTTCGAATCGTATCGCTGGTCGTACCAGTATACCGCCGGGTCGCCCGACTGCTGGATGTCGTTGGCTGCCAGCGGGTGCGGGTCGCCTACACGCCAGATGCGGATGCGCTCTCCACGTGCCCACGACAGGTCGCGCGACATCCACACATTCGTGGTTCCGATGCGCTGCAGCACCTCACCGCGTACCGACGGCAGGTTCACCGGAACCAGTCTGCCTCCGCCGCCCAGCGTGAAGCGGGTGAGTATCAGTTCGTTGGTCTGGCGCGTCTTGGTAGACGCGGTATAGATGACGTCGATAGCCCCCTGGCGCGGGATGGCTAAGGGTTCAAAGGCGTTGGTCACTACGGCAGGCACCGGCAGCTGCTGGTCGCGTGTCCACGCGCTTGGGTTCAGCGGGTTGCCCAGGCAGGCGTTGTAGTAAATGGTGTAACGCCCGCTCGCACCGCTGTACCAGAACATCACCGGCGTGCTGCCTACCACCACCACACGCGGCTGGAAGCGCGGTAGTGCAGCATCGTTGCCGAGCGCGACAGGGGTTCCGGGCACGCCGTTGACTATGGGCGCAACGAAGGTGACGTTTTCCGTGAGAACAACACCGTTATCCTGCCTCTTCGCTGCCTGTCCCTGCCACAGCAGGTAGGGCTGTCCGCCCACCACGAAGAAGGCGGGCGAGTAGTGCTTGATGGAAGAGGGTATCACCGTACCCGGCTGGGTGGTGAACAGCCTGCCGTACTTGTCGCGCACGGAGCTGTTGGTGGGATCGCGCGGATACTCCACACTGCGCCCGCTCCACCATTGCGTGGGTAGGGCAGGGGTCCACACACCTCGCTGTATATCGCGAGGTAGCACCGCAAGATGCAGGAACCAGGCGTTGCTGCCGGAAGGCTGCGTCTCGCGATAGCTGTCGCTTCCGTCTTCGGTGATGCGATTTCGGCTCCAGTTGCTGCTCCATGCCAGAAGCATTCCATCCGGCAACATCAGCGCAGCAGGCTGCACGTTCGCCGCCAGATAGCCGGGCTGTCCGGGTTGCGGTGGAATGCCCTGCCACACGGTGTCCACCTGGGGCAAGGAGCCACGCGACGCACTGTTGGTCAGGCGCGATTCGGTGACCGTCACCTTCACGCGCATGGTAGGTTCGCTGATGGGCTGTGCCGGCTCGTTGTTCGCCTGAATGCCCAGCACGTACGGGCTCCACGACGCCGCCTCGAAGATGCGGATGTAGTTGCTGTAGGTTCCTGCCGGCGTGCCGAGCGGAACCTGCACGCTGACCAGCGGCTTGGCGGTCGTGACGTTATCGAACGCACCGCCGGCTGCGCCCGGATAGGGCTTGTCGGGTATAGACAGCACTGTCGGACTGCTATCGGGGCGTGGTTTGTGCAACGTGTGCATCCCCGGGAAGCCCTGATACTGCGGCGGGCGGAACGCCAGCCACATCGGGTCATAAACCAGGTCGAGCGAGGTGAACACGTTCTGCTGCACCACACTGCCGTCCGGTCGGCGCACCCAACCGGCGGTCAGTGCAGGCTTGTGGAAGGTGAAAGTCGGGTCGCCGATGGGGCTGACTTCCCAGTAGTACGGGTTCACCTGGTCACTCATCAGGGTGACGGGCAACGGGTTCTGGAACAGCGGGTTGCCGCCCGCATCCAGATAATCGACCGACCCCACTGCGCGCACGTTCAGCAGGTTGACGTTGCTGAGACTGCGCACGGTAAACGGCTTCCAGAACGGTTTCAACGCCTGGTACCATGGGTCGTTCAGGTATGTGGGGTCGCTGTCTGATATGGGTGGCCGGAAGGCGTGCGTGGACGGGTCGGGATGGACGCCGAAGCCGTGCGGCACCGCGCCGATATCCACGGTCTCCTCCTCCACCCGCAGGCGCATGTCCGGCGGCACGCCTAGTGTGATGCGGAACTCACGATACGGTTCTTCACGAGTCACGGGAGGCGTTTGCCTCAACGCAGTACCGCCAGGTAGGTCGAGTTGACCGTTGTTGTTCACGTCCACGTAGATGCGAATCGGTCGGCGGATGCGGGTAGCGTAACCGCGTGCGGTGAACGGGTTGCTGCCATCAAATCCCACGAGGTTCGCCGGCTGGAACTGCGGTACCTGCACACTGACCTCCCCGACGGTGGGCACCAGTGTCCAGCTTGTCCAGTCGGGAGCAACGCCCACCGGGTCGGTGGGAGCAGCCAGTGCACCACCCCGCGAGGAAGCGTACAGGTCCACACCACCTGCCGCCACCTTCACCGCGCGTTCGGGAATGTCGGGATAATCCACGCTGGTGTTCGGGATGTTCACGGGCAGTTCGTCCCATGGCAGCGGGTTGATCACCGCCAGCGAGCCGTCATCATTATTGTGCCAGGCGACGTTCGCTCGCTGTACCTTCACCCGCAGCGGGTCACCGCCCAACAGAGCCACCTTGGAACGGTCGGCAATCTGGATCAGGCGTGCACTGCTGGCGCCATGGGGTACCAACCCCAGCTCCAGCTGCAGGAACGTGCCCGCGTTACCGTTCATGCTCAGCTCTTGCGGCACCGAACCGCCTACCACTGTCTGCCCGATCCAGCCTACCTCCAGGCTCGGGTTCACCGTGCCATCCGGGTTCAGGATGCGTAGCGCCAGCGGATGGGCGATGGTGAACTCGAAGTACGGCTCCGGGGTACGCTCCAGCGTCATGGTAGCGGTCTGCTGACCGCCTCCGCTGGTGGTGGTGGAGGTCACCCGCACCGCCGCGGTGTAGCGTGCACCCGGCGTCCAGGCGTCACCGTCCTGGGTGGGGGTGATACGGAAGGCGTGGTACGCCATCCACTTCTGGTTTACACCCACATCCGTGCCGTAAGGCACCACGCCTACCGTACGGTTGACCGTGGCGGCGCGACTACGCAGGGTAAGCGTCACCGAACGCGCAGGCGGCACCAGCCCCTGCATGCCGTAGGCGATGACGTACACCGTATCGCCCCACTCGTAGCCGATTTTGCGCGTATGCCCACCGGCGACCACCTCTTCGGGCGTGCGAGTACGTCGCTGCACGATGTCGGCGTACTCCTCGGCGGTAAACACCTCCACTTTCAGGTTCGCCAGGTTGGGGCTGAGCGCAACGTCCACCAGTTCCGCGCCAGGCGGTTCGCCCGGCGTCAGGTAGCCACCGGTGGGTGAGAAGGCATAGATAATGCCGTCGTCGCCAGCGATGTACATCCAGTTGTTGGCGACCGCCGGCGACGCGAACACCTGCTCGCCCAGCGTCTGCCAGCCCCATATCACGTCGCCTCGCACGTTGATGAGGTTATTATTATTGTCCAGCACCTGCCGGAAGGTGCCCGGACCGCCGTTGAAGGCGTTCAGCGCGAGCACTTTGCCGTCCATTAAACCGAACACCACCGCAGGTACAGGAGGCGTGCCCGTCGGCGAACGGCTCGGGATAATCTGGGTGAAGGTAATGGACGAGTACACCGACGCGCCCAGCGAACCACTGCCGGAGGGCACTGGGTTCAACGGGTCCCGCACATCCTGCCAGACCAGCTCGGTCCTGCCGTTGCCTGTGCCCTGCGCATCCAGCGCGTAGACGGTACCTCCCCGGTCGCCGATAAACACCACGTCGCGTACACCGGTAATGGTGTTCACCTGCGCCGCTACCGCCGGCGAGGAGTACAGGAACGGCTCCACAGGCTCTTCGTCGCCGACAGTGCTAATCGGCGGTCGCTGAGCGTAGGGCCACACCCATACCCGCTCGGTGCGTCGGCGACCCGTGCCCTTCTCCTTCACGCAGTACACACGCCCATCCGCCGCTGCGAAGTACACTTTGCCGTCGAACACGGCGGGCGTGGTGGAGATGGGGTCTAACGGCAGTTCCTCCGGCAGGACGGGGTCGTTACCGGAGGCGGGCTCGTACTTGCCCGGGTAAATCCAGCGTTCGGTGGTGGTACCGCCCGAGCCTTCGGCGTTGAGCGCATACAACCGTCCATCCAGACCGCCTACAAAGATGGTGGGTCCCTCACCGCTCGTTCTGTTGTATGCAGGCGAGGAAACGAAACCGCCCACTATTGCCGCCTTATCCGCCGCCGGGTAAACCCAGATGCGGTCGGTCGTGCCGGGGTTGTTCGCGCTGAAATCGCCGTTGCCCCTGACGTCCAGACAGTACACCCGCCCGTTGGAGTTCGCCACGTACAGTCGCCAATCGGGGGTTCCGCTGGTGCCGATGTTGACCACTACCGGCGAGGAGTAGCCAAAGGAACCCACCACAGGACGCTCGTTCAACGGCTCCTGAGGCCACACCCAGTACGAGAAGGTGGTACCATCGCCATTGCCTATGGCGTCTAGAGCATACACCTTGCCATCGTTGGCAGAGAAGAAGACCACCTGCCTGTCGGCAGTAGTTCCTCCCGACAACCGCATGGGCACTGTTTGCACAATAGGCGTGGAGAAGATACCGCTGGATCCGGTTCCCTGTTCCACAAATCGCGCCGCATCGGCAATCACCACGCGCCCTTCGGTCACTTCGCTGGCAACGCGGCTGTAGTTCACCAGCTCCACGTAATTGGTGGTGCCCTGCCGCATCAGGTAGGTGCCCAGGCTGAACCACCGTCCGCCCGCGGTGTTCTGCGTCTGGTCTATCTCCACCACCGTGTCGCCCTCTTCGTGGTGCACAATGTAGCGTGCGACCCTGGTACGGTTCACCGTGCCGTCGTCCTGCGGCAGCCAAACATAGATGGTATATCGGGCTGTTTCCGCGCCGTTGGAGGGCTGCAGGTCGGGCTGCCAGCGCACGCGTGACCATGTGGTGGGGTCAGTAGTGCCGATGACGGTAGCCTGCACGTAGCTTGTGCCAAACGGGTCGGGTTGCAGTGTGCCCGGCACTGTCCACGCGGCATCCGCCTGGAAGGTTGGTGCACCATCCGCATCGTCCACCGTCACTGCCCGCTGACCGGTAACGTTCAGCGGGTATCGCCACACCACGCGCCCGGCGTTGTCAAAGCAGTACATCACGCCGATCTCCACGCTGGCGATGGGGTCGCTCTCATCGGGAACACGCTCGATTCGCCCGATAAACACGCGCTGCGCGAGCTGTCCGGGTGCTACCTGTATCGTTGCCGCCACGGGCGAGGAGTAGAACGCTCCTAAATCTGGCATAAAGCGCACGCCGTCGAACACCACCAGCCGTCCGGCATCGTCGAAATTGCCGTCTTCGTCGGTATGGGTAGATGTATTGTAAGCATACACCTCTACCGGACGACGACCGTCGAAGGGAAACATCAGGTCGGAGCGCAACTGGGTGCGTTCCCATTTACCGCTGCTTTGGTTGTAAAGATATGCAGTGCT
Organism: Armatimonadota bacterium; assembly: GCA_049969495.1. Classification (GTDB taxonomy): domain Bacteria; phylum Armatimonadota; class HRBIN16; order HRBIN16; family HRBIN16; genus HRBIN16. The sequence goes on along the minus strand of JBMFOT010000008.1, from coordinate 4,911 downwards.
CCCCGCTGTTCCTAGCCGCACCCATCTTCCACCAGTCGTCTGGTCTATCACCAGAATAATCTCTTTATAATCGTTGGCCCCCACGGGATAGCGAACTTTGACCACCGCTCCCCGGGCGTTCTGTTTCCTGGTTGTTCCAATGATTGTTCCACTGGAGGGGAACCACACGGCGATTTGATAGCGAGTGGGTCTGGCAACAAGCGGGTTATAAGCAGGGTCGTTCGGATCGAGCTCGTTGGGGGTGGCGTTGCGCCAGCGCACCACCACTGTGGCACCGCTGGTCGGGTCGTCTGCACTGCTGGGGTTCACCGCAGTAGCGTAGTCGTACGAATCGCGGAACCCGTCGGTCACCGCGTTGGGGTCGGTAATCTGGATGGTAGTTACCGCGCCCTGTATCACCGCGTAATCACCTGCACGATTGACCCCATCGCGGTCGATCTCCAGGGTGATACCTCTATCTTGCTGAGCAGGCCACCACCAGCGCAGGTACGCCCTGCCCGGACCGGGTTCTGTGCTCAGGTTTGTTGCACCCGTACGTTGGGGATCGCGGCGGAACATTGGAAAATCGTCCGCCCAAGCGGCATACTGTCCAAGCAGTATGCTTCCAACGACACAAGCCAGCAACCATGTTCTCGCTGTTGCCATGTCTATCCCAACCTCGCTTCACTCGGCAGTGGTCTATTTACTCTTCCATGCTTTTTGACGAGATTCGCAGGAAGTTCGTTCGCTAAAGCGCCCATGTTGTCTTTGTAACGCATAACGGCTCGGCAGGAGCCTCGCCCTCCAGATAGGCGCGACTGCTTCCGCCAGACGTTCCCCCTGTCATGCTGAGCGATAGCGAAGCATCTCTATCTACCGCGACATCGAGATTCTTCGCTTCGCTCAGAATAACAGGTTACTCACCATTAGAACGGTCTGTCCGCGTAGAACGGCGTATCGATCCGGTACGAATCGCTGCTGACCACCTCATTGATGTTCGCCCAGCTTTTCACCCGTCTGGGCGTCCACCACACGATGTCCTCGGGTCGCATCCCGTCGGTCAAGTAGGTGTGCGGACCGTCTATCTCGTTCTCGGTGCGAGTGGCGCCCGGGTTGTAGTTGCTGGGGTCTATCTCGAACACCTCACCGCTGAATCGGCTGCTATCGGGTAGCATACCGCGATAGGCGTTCGCTATCAGGTAGTGTCCGTTGGGCAATCGCACTGCGCTGACCGCCCACAGCGGAATGGCGCGACTGATGTATACGTCCACCGGCTGCGGGCCCCGGATGCGGTCACGCAGGTGGGTCAGGCTTCGATAGACCTCGTCGGTCAACCGCCACTTGATGCGCCACTGGTTGGGCGCGAGCCGCTCGAGGTCAAACACACCCTTGTCCGTCGCCAGCACGATGTTGTACACGACGCTTCCTGTGGCGCTGTCGTAGCGCACCGGATAGACCTGCACGCTGTTGGGACTGCCGATAGGCACGCGATTGTTCGAACCCAGCGGCTCGTTGGGCAACAGCACCTCGCTGAACGCTTCGGTGATGTCCAGCCCCGCGCCGATGGTGCGCACCATGACCGTGCCCCCAACGCCCTCCTCACCGGTTCCGTCGGGGCGTACGCGGTAGTTCGCCACCGTCGCCACCAGCGTAAACACGGGTGCGCCATTGCGGTAGCCCGAAACGATGCGCTGCACGCCTGTATAGCGATACTTGCGCCGTTCCGCACCCTCTGCACTCGTCCAGAACAGCTGTCGCGCCGCTATTAACGGACCCACCGCGCCGGTGTTTGTATCCGCAGCGTAGCGGTCTATCACGTCGATTAGCCGTCCGTTGCCTGTGTCGGCAATCAGATAGTGCACCCAGAACTCCAGGTCCTGTGCATCCTCGAACGGGTTGAGCCGATTACCGCCCGCGCCCTGTTTCGGTACATATTCGGTGTAGATATTCACGTCCTGTGGCTCGCGCAGCTCGTGCGGGTCGCCCGGGGCGAGAGGCGCAGGCGGCTTGCTCAGGTCAGACAGATTGAGACGTGGCGGGTTCTCGAAGCGGCGCAGCTCCGACACCACGTTGCCCGACTTATCCACCCACACGATGCGGTTGTTACCGGTATCCACCACGATCATCTCGTTCGCGCTGGTACGGTACACCCGGGCGGGGCGCGCTACGGAGGTCGGAGCCACGCTGACCACCGGCGCAGAACCACCCGATGCTGTACCCCACAGCCTGCTGGCGTCCATGCTCCAGGCTACCTTGCCGCCCGGGTCCATCTCCAGCAGCCGATGGCTATCGGCAATCAGCGTCATCTGCCGCTCGAAGACCTTGATGCCCGTGTCACCCACCGCCGCCAACAGCCCGTTAGATGCCGCGACCGCCGCAATGCCCTGCGTGCCCACCTGCGCCCGGCGAAGCTCTTCCAGGGTGGCGGTCAATAAATTGATCAACGACGGGCCCCACGTTGCCGGGTTGTTCGGGTCGTAGCCGTAATCGGCTGGCTTGCCCAGCGCGGGCCACAGCACATGGTTCGGCTTGTCCGAATCTTGAGTGATTAACGGCACATCGTCGCCCTGCTGGATGCTGGGGTCGGTCGCGGTGGGGTCCGCCGAAACCGCAATCACCGTTGCCACCTGCACACCCGGCGCATCCACCATCGCCGACAGGTAGACCACATCGCCCGCCACCACCGGCGAAGCCTTCACACGCACCGCCGGGATGAACATGAACCACTTCAGATTGCTGTATTCGGTGGGCTGGATGTAGTATTGGCGAGGCGGTTCGCTGCCTGCGGTGACCACCACCAGCGTGGGCTGAGAGAGGCTGAAGGCAAATACCGCGCCGCCTCCGCCCGCGCCGGGCATCATGTTGTGGATGCTGATGACTCCGCCCGCACGGTTCACGGTGTATTGCGCGGGCTGAACATAGGTGTACTGCGTGGGACCACTCGCATTGCGTATCACGTCCACCTGCCGGATCTGCAGCGTCGCGTTATCAGGGATGGACACAGGTTTGCCAGCTTCGTCGCGCAGGCGCAGGTCTACTCGCGGGTTGTTGTTGAAAGCCATCAGCACCGTGCCGGGTATCTCCCCGACCGGAGGGCCGAAGTTGACCCGAGCCTCCGCTACCGCGTAGGTGGTGTCGCCGAACACGGCGGGGGGTGCTGTAAACCCGACCGGGTTCACCCCTATATAAGATCCCGGTGGAAGCGGTGTGCCGAACAGCGTGTGTTTGAGCTGTAGCGAAGGAGGCACCGCTACCGTCTGCTGGGGGGTAATCTGGTCAGTGTAGCCACCATGCAGCTGCCAGCGCCAGCGCATCACCGTGCGGTTGCCGGGCTGATCGAGAATGGCATATACGCTACCGTTGTCGGTGGTATAAATCACGTTATCGCTGGCGTCCAGAGCGGGCTGGTCCACAATGGTCTTGCTGGGGTTGGGAACGATGTCGGCGATACCCACCGTGCTGCGGATGGGCGTGCCGGGTGATTTGCCCCAGTCGATAAAGTAATTCATCACCACCACAGGGTTGGTCGCGGGCTGGTTGGCGAAGACGATAGTTCCTGCGTTCACGGTGATGCGCGAGTCCGGAAGATCGTAGCGGTCTACCAGCACCAGCGAGCCGTCCGATTGGCGGTTGTATACCCACACCACCGGGTTGAGAGCAGTATAGGGACTGCTGCTATCCGCCAAGAAGATGTGCAGCTGCCGCCCCTGTGCCCGGGTGACGAAGGTGCGCTTGTCGTTGTTCGGGTTGCTGAGCACCTCGCCCTTCGTGCCCAACCAGAAGGCGTACACCGAGCTGATCAGCGTGCCGGCGGTGGAGCTGGGCGCGGTGGAAACGTATGCCATCAGGTCGCTGGCGATGGAGCCTTCGCCCGTCTGTCCTCTGTCCTGCACATAGCCCAGCGTCACACCACCGCGAATCGGCGGGAGGTTGGTGCGGGGCTGTATCCAGTCCTGCCCTGAACTACCGGAGTTGATGACATCTCCCGTCGCTGCCCACAGCACGTAAAGCCTCCCATTGTTGCCTCCACTGCCCGACTGCACCGCAGGCACCACGATCAGCCCTTCTGCGAAGGCTGGGACCGGTATATTCTCTCCGTCGAACGGCACGGCGTTGGGCAAAGAGCGATCCCACACGAGGTTCGAGCCGTCCGAAAGCGCTGCGATGGGAGAGTTGATGCCTCCGGTGCGCGGGAAGGCGCGGTACGCCTGCACTGTGCCGTTCTTCAGCGTCACCACCACCAGCGCACGCTGCAGGGGGTCACTACTGCCGGTAGGTACCTCCACAATCTGCGGTGTAGAGGTGGGTTCGCTTCCCAAAGGCGCTTCCCATATCTCGTCGTAGGGCGTTCCGCGTTGCCACAGGTCGGGCAGACCGTCGTCTTCGTTGCCGTCTCCGTCGAGGTCACGGCGGGGGTTGGCGTCAAAGCAGTACAGGCGCAATCCACCCAGCGGCGAGGAGCCCACGACAAACAGTGCGCCGTTATAGAAGACGGGAGCCGAGGCGAAAGTGCCCACAGCCTGCAGTCCGGTCAACCCCCACTTTTCCACCAGCGGCGCGCCGATGCTTTCGAAGGTTCCCGCGGTGCGCCGGGCGTTCTTGCGCTGAGCGGTAAAAGCCGACGCCCACTGTATCATGTTGTAGCCGAACTTGAGGTTCTGCGGCGCCGCGGCGGCGAAGTTGTCGTTGGCCACCGGCACACCTGGAGGAGCCACCGCATGGCTGAGGGCATAGGCGATTCCTATCGAAGACACCACCACCGCGCCGCTACCATACTGCCCTGCCACCAACACCGGGCGGCGGTTATCCTGGCGCACTGCAATCGGAGCCAGCACGCCGGGTGCAGGAGGTGCATTCAAATCCGCCCCGACCGCGCTTAACGAGCCGCGAATACCTGCTCCCATCCGGTTCAGCTCGCCCAGGCTGATGGCA
>JBMFOT010000007.1:0-67286 GCA_049969495.1 Armatimonadota bacterium | reverse complement strand
AGCGGCATCTTGCTCGCCTGAGAAGGCGTGAGGAGCTGAGCCAACCAGACCGATGAGCAAACGAAGTGAACGTCAACGGTTACGCGCAGTATCCACCTGGCTGCGGTACCGCTTGCTTCCGCGCTGGGACTGGCAACGACTGGGTATTGCAACGGTCACCATCGCGGTGTTGTGTCTTGTCTTCTCCGGTCGTTTCATCCCGGACAAAGTGACCCTTCGGGTGGGTGATGTCAGCCCTCGCGAAATCCGCGCCCACCGCACCGTTCGCTACGTGGACGTGGAGGAGACCCGTCGCCTGCAAGAGATGGCGGCAAAGCAAATAGACACCATCTACGAACACCTGCCGTTCGCACGGGTAGACGCCCAGCGCAGTGTGGAGGATGCCTTCGAAGCGATCGCGCGCGCACGCGCCATGCGTCCTCCCGAATCGGCTCGCTGGCTGACACAGCAGTTATCTTTCTTGCCCGCCGACCTCGTGCGTGCTGCCCTCGAAATGCCTGCTCATGACCTGCAAAGAGCGCATGAGGTAGCAAAGGCGCAGGTGGACGAAGCAATGCACCGCGAAATCCGCGCCGATACCACCGACCTTGCCGAACGCAAGCGGGCAGTGCAGACAGCCTGTATTCAGAAGCTGGGGCAGAGCGCGCCGGGCAGGCTTGCCGCCGCGATATGCACCAACGCCCTGCGCCCCAACCGCGTGCCGGATGTCGCCCGCACGGAAGCACTGCGCGAGCGCGAGCGTCGGGGCGTACCCCCTGTATATCGCACTCTGGTGGCCGGCGACGTGGTGATCCGCCGAGGCGAGCGGGTGACCGAACAGCACATCGAAATGTTCACCGCGCTGGGGATGCGCAACCCGCGTTTGCACTGGGCAAGCGTGCTCGCCATCCTGATACTGGTGACGATGCTGGTGGTGCTGGCGGCTTTGCACATTGCGCACTATCATCCGCGCGTGTACCAGCAGCCTCGCCAGCTGTGGCTGATTTCGGTGGTCGTGACGGTCAGCGCGCTGGGCGTGAAGCTGGGCAGTAGCCTGTTGGGGCTCCCGCTGTCGGGCGTGCAGCTGGGCTACCTGACTGTGATGAGCACGACCATGGCAGGCATGTTGCTGGCGGTGCTGGTATCGCCGCACCTGGCGACACTGCTGGTAGGCATGTTGGCGATACAGTCCGCCCTGCTGATGAACGGCGAGATGCGCTTCGCCGCCATCAGCCTGATGAGCAGTTTGGTAGGTATCTACTCGGTATGGCGGCTGCACGACCGCTACGATCTTCTCCGGGCAGGGCTATGGATTGGGGGAACCTCGTTGGTGCTCACATGGGTGCTGGGCTGGATGAACCAGGAAACGATTACGGAGATGAGCGTGGGGTCAGCATGGGCGATACTGATGAGCGTGCTGGCAGTAGGCGGCTTTGCCCTCTTTGTGGCAGTGCTGGAGCGCCCGTTTGGGGCGGTGACGCATCTGCGCCTGCTAGAGCTCAGCTCGCCAGAACATCCGTTGCTGAAGGAGCTGATGTTACGTGCCCCGGGAACCTACGCGCACAGCATCATGGTGAGCCACCTGGCGGACGCCGCCGCCAAAGCCATCGGAGCAGACAGCCTGCTGGCGCGAGTGGGTTGTTACTACCACGACGTGGGCAAGATGCGTCGTCCCGAGTTCTTCATCGAGAACCAGCGCATGGAGAACGTGCACGACCGCCTCACCCCGTCCCTCTCCGCGCTGATTATCGCCGCACACGTGAAGGACGGTCTGGATCTGGCGGACCAGTATCGCCTGCCCCGCCCCATTCGCGACATCATCGCCCAGCATCACGGAACCAGCCTGATCTCCTTCTTCTATCAGCAGGCGTTGGCAGGTTGCGAGATGCACACCCCTGTGCTGGAACAGCAGTTTCGCTACAGCGGACCAAAACCGCAGAGCAAGGAAGCAGCCATCGTGATGCTGGCGGACGCGGTGGAGGCGGCGTCACGCTCGCTCTCGCGCCCGACACCCGCGCGTATCGAAAGCCTGGTGGAGCATATTATTCAGGAAAAGATAGCCGATGGACAGTTGGACGAGTGCAGCTTAACATTCCGCGAGGTACATAAGATTCAGGAGGCGTTCTGCCGATTACTGGTGGCGATGCTCCACTCGCGTGTGGAGTATCCTTCGTCGGCAGCGGTGACCCATGCGCATTACGATCACGAACCGACAGCCACACCGTCTGAATCGCTCGTGGATGCGCCGAGCGATACGCCTCTTACTGCGCCAGGAAGGCTGGAGTAAGGGGGACGTCAGCATCGTGTTAACAGATGACGAACAGATTCGCTCGCTGAACCGCACCTATCGCGGCAAGGACGAGCCGACAGATGTGCTCTCTTTCTCCCTGCGTGAGGCGTCCGCGCAGGAGACACAGGTGGACCTCTCCACGCTGGAGGACGAGCCGCCGCTGGGCGAGGTATACATTTCGGTGCCGACCGCCTTGCGCCAGGCACAGGCAGGAGGACGCACGCTGGAGGAGGAAGTGGCCTTTCTGGCGGTGCATGGGGTGCTGCATCTGCTGGGCTACGAGGACGAAAGCCAAGAGGGCTACGAGCAGATGTATCGGCGAGGCTGGGCAGTGGTACAAGCCACCCAACCGGGGCGTGATACCGTATGAGAATTGCCAAGAACCCGCTGGATAGCTTCCGTTACGCCGTCGAGGGCATCATCTACACCTTCCGCACGCAGAAGCACATGCGCTTTCACTTTTTCAGCGTGGTGCTGGTGCTTCTGGTGGGGCTGTTGTTCCGGCTGGATAAGACCGAGATGGTGATCCTGCTATTCACCGTGTCGATGGTGCTGGTGGCGGAGATGTTCAATACCGCAGTGGAAGCCATCGTCGACCTGATTACCGATACCTATCATCCGCTGGCGAAACTGGCAAAGGACATCGCGGCAGGGGCGGTGCTGGTCACTACCGTGAACGCCATTGTGGTGGGTTTTCTGCTCTTCCTGACCGAACAGCATCTGGACGAAATCCGCCTGAACCTGCAAGAGCACAAACCGGAGCCGATGGTGACGCTGGTGGTGGGCACGGTGTTGCTATTGTTGATTATTATTCTGGGCAAAGTATTCGGACGCAAAGGCTCGTTACTGCATGGGGGCATTATCAGCGGTCACAGTGCGCTGGGTTTCTTCATGGCAATGACCATTATCTTCCTCTCCAATAACCTGTTGATGGCGATACTCGCGCTGAGCATGGCGGCGCTCATTGCCCAGAGCCGGGTGGAAGGGCGCATCCATAGCCTGCAGGAGGTGCTGCTGGGTGCGCTGGTGGCGGTGCTGCTAGCGGGAGCCATCTACTGGCTGGCATGAACGAGGAAGGAGGCGCAAGAACAACCTTGACAACACAGAAAGAAGAGTCCGATAGTCCCAGTCCCCAACCTTATCGCTGGGTATGGCTGATATTGCTGGTGGCTGGCGCCCTGTATGCACAGGGAACCTCTTCAACGGAACAGACCACCGAACAAACGCATTACCTGCGCGACCTACTGTGGGTGGTGGTGCTGATACTGGCGACCGCCTTCTTTGCGATGGTGGACAGTGCGCTGCGCGCGATGCACGGTCCGCGGGTGCGTGACCTAGTAGAGGAAGGCGTGCCCAATGCGCGGCTGGTGGAGAGACTACTTGCCGCCCCCGACCGATCCATCGCCACCGCGCAAATCGGTATGGTGCTGAGCAGTTTTCTGGCAGCGGCGGTGGCGGCAACGGGTCTGTCTCGAGGAGCTGCCCTGCTCCTCCGGCTTCTCTCAGAGGCTGATTGGTGGCAAAGGCACTCGGAACCGGTAGCAGTGTTTCTTGTCACCGTGCTGACGGGCTTGCTGGCGCTGATAGCGGGCACCCTCGTACCTCGCACCATCGCCGAGAAGTATGCCGAAAAAGTGGCGTTGCGCCTGGCGCGTCCGCTATGGGTCTGCACGTGGCTTTTGTCGCCTCTGGTGGTGACGGTGATCGCGCTTAGCAACGCGATGGTGAAGCCTTTGAAGGTACGGGTAGACTTCTCCCCGCGCGTGCTCACTCCCGAAGAGATTATCAGTCTGGTGGACGCCGGTGAGGAACAGGGAGTGATTGAGGAAGAAGAGCGCGAGATGATTCAGTCCGTGCTGGAGTTCCCTGACACTATCGTGCGCAAGGTGATGACGCCGCGCATCGATATGCACTGCGTGCCGGTAGAAGCCTCCTTGCAAGAGGTGCTGGACATTATCCGCAATACGGGACATTCGCGTATCCCCGTTTATGAGGGCACGGTAGATAACATTATCGGCGTCGTTTATGCTAAGGACCTGCTGAGGCTCTACCCACATCTGGAGCCCTTTGACCTGCGCAAAGTGATGCGCCCACCGTATTTCATCCCGGAGACCAAGAAGGTCGACGAGCTGATGCGCGAGTTCCGGGCGAAGAAGACACAGATTGCCATCGTGCGCGACGAGTACGGTGGCACCTCGGGGCTGGTCACGCTGGAGGACATCCTAGAAGAGTTGGTCGGCGAAATCCACGATGAGTACGATACGGAGGAGACGCCGTTTGAGCAGCTGGATAACCATACCTACCGCGCCGACGGACGCACGCCGGTGGACGACGTGAACGATAAGACAGGTCTGCATCTGCCCACCGACGAATACGATACCATTGGCGGGTTCGTGTTCGGGCTGTTTGGTAGACCCGCACAGGCGGGTGAGCAGATTGCCTACGGTCGCGCCAATTTCGTGGTGGAGGAAGCAGACGGCAGACGCATTCGCAAGCTGCGCATCGAGGTCACTCCGACGGAGGTAGAGGAAGAGGAGGCAGAGGAGCCTCAGGAGAGCACTCTTTAGATGCTTGACATCCCTGAACAGGTTTGTTACAATGACAGTGTGCTTAAACGATTAATGGAAGGGAATGAGGATGTCCGTCCAGCGCAAGCGATGCACTATTAAGGAGGTTGCCGCACGTAGCGGGGTATCGGTCGCTACGGTCTCTAACGTGCTGCAGAACAAAAGCCATCTCTATTCTCCGGAGACCGCAGAGCGCGTATGGCAGGCGGTGCGCGAGCTGGGCTATCGTCCTAGCTCGGTGGCACGTAGTCTGATCCGCCAGCGCACAGATACCATTGGGGTAATTCTGGAAGAGCGAAAGGAGCTGGTGCTGGACCCGTACGTGATGTCGGTGCTGGAAGGCATTCTGGAATATACCGTGCCGCGTAACTATCCCATTAAGATAGTCAGCATGTTGTATCAACAGCGCCCTGATAGCTTCCTGGCACACGTGGACGATGGCTCGGTAGACGGCGTGGTGCTGGTGGCGCCTCGCACACATAGCGCCGCATTACAATGGGCACGGCAGGCAAACATACCTGCGGTGGTCGTGGGCAGCACCCTGCCCGATATACCCTTATCCTGCGTGGATGTAGACGATACCTCGGCGATTTACCAGGCAGTATGCTGGCTGATTGATCTGGGACATCGGCATATCGGGCACATCGCCGGCCCGCAAACGCAATGGAGTGCAAAGAGGCGACTGCAGGCATACCGTCAGGCAATGCAGGATGCAGGTATCGAGGTGAAGCCAAGCTGGGTAGTGGAAGGATTCTACACGCCCCCCTCCGGTAAAGAGGCGATGGAACAGCTGCTCAGCGAGGCTCCGGAGTTGACGGCAGTTGTGTGCGGCAACGACTGGATGGCGATGGGAGCTCTGGAATCTATCTATCAAAAGGGGCTGCGCGTTCCCGAAGATATTTCCCTCATGGGCTTTGACGATATCGATACCGCACAGTGGGTAACACCTCCGCTGACCACCATGCGCCAGCCAACACGTCAAATTGGAGTGAAAGCTGCAGAGTTACTGATAAATCAGATTGAGACGGGCAAGCGAGTGCGTGAAATCGTGCTGTTCCCTGCCGAAATGGTCGTTCGCCAGAGCGTTGCCCCGCCGAAGTAACGGCACCGGGGAAAAGGACTCCCCCTGCCCTGCCCCGAATCGCTAATCAGAACGCTTCGAGAACTCACCTCATCGAGGAGGGATAACCCATGGCACATCCGAAGAACCCGCCTGTCAATCGGCTGAAGGGCGACCTGCCCAAAATCGGCATTCGTCCCACTATCGACGGAAGGCGACAGGGCGTCCGCGAAAGTCTGGAAGGGCAAACGATGGCGATGGCGCAGTCGGTCGCCAAACTGCTTACAGAAAACCTGCGCCATGCGTGCGGTTTGCCTGTGGAATGCGTGATCGCCGATACCTGCATCGGCGGTCTGGCAGAGAACGCCGCCTGCGAACAGAAGTTCCAGAGAGAGGGCGTTGGCGTCAGCATCACCGTCACACCCTGCTGGTGCTACGGCTATGAAACGATGGACTTTGACCCCTATCGCCCCAAAGCGGTATGGGGATTTAACGGCACGGAGCGCCCGGGCGCAGTCTATCTGGCGGCGGTGATGGCTGCACACGCACAAAAAGGCTTGCCCGCTTTCAGCATCTACGGGCGCGACGTACAGGATGCCACCGATACCTCCATCCCTGACGACGTAAAAGAGAAGCTGCTGCGCTTTGCCAAAGCGGGGCTGGCGGTCGCTACCATGCGAGGCAAGACGTACGTCTCGATGGGCAACGTGTCAATGGGTATCGCGGGATCGCTGGTAGACCAGCACTTCCTGCAGCGCTATCTGGGCATGAGTGTCATGACCGTCGACATGGTGGAGTTTGTGCGACGCATGGAGCGCGGAATCTACGACCAGGAGGAGTTCCGCCGTGCAATGGCGTGGGTGAAGGAATACTGCAAAGAGGGCAAAGACTACAACCCGCCCGACAAGCAGATGAGCCGTGCTGAAAAGGACCGCGCATGGGAAATCAGCGTGAAGATGGCATTGATCGCCCGCGACCTGATGGTGGGCAACCCCAGGCTGGCTCAACTCGGCTACGAGGAGGAGGCGTTGGGCTTCAACGGCATCGCCGGAGGCTTCCAGGGACAGCGCCAGTGGACCGACCACCTGCCTAACGGCGACTTCATGGAGGCGATCCTGAACTCGTCATTTGACTGGAACGGCGTCCGTCAGCCTTACATCCTTGCTACCGAGAACGACCATCTCAACGGCATCTGCATGTTGTGGGGACACCTGCTGACGGGCACGGCGCAAATCTTTGCCGATGTGCGCACCTACTGGAGCCCGGATGCTGTCAAGCGCGTGACCGGCTGGACACCGACAGGTATGGCAGAGGGCGGATTCATCCACCTCATCAACTCCGGACCCGCTGCGCTGGACGGTACCGGACAGCAGGAGATAGACGGCAAGCCCGCTATCAAGCCATGGTGGGACGTGACCTCCGAGGAGGTAGACCGCTGCCTGCAAGCCACCACATGGCACTGTGCGATGCTGGAGTACTTCCGGGGCGGCGGATGGTCTACCCGCTTCCGTACCCGCGGCGGAATGCCCGCGACCATGTTCCGCCTGGGGTTGGTACATGGGCTGGGACCGGTGCTGCAGATTGCGGAAGGGTACACCATCGAACTGCCGGACGAGGTGCATACCGTTCTGGATGAGCGCACCAACCCCACCTGGCCGACCACCTGGTTCGTGCCGAATGTCACGGGGCAAGGGGCGTTCCGCGACGCGTACACGGTGATGGCACACTGGGCGGCGAATCACGGCACGCTGAGCTACGGACACATCGGCGCGGAGCTGATTACACTGGCATCGGCTTTGCGTATTCCGGTGGCCATGCACAACGTACCCCCTGAACGCATCTTCCGCCCACACGCCTGGGGGTTGTTCGGCACTTCCGACGCCGAAGCGGCAGACTACCGCGCCTGCCAGACGTTCGGACCGCTGTACGGGTAGTAATCAGGGGCACGGCACTGCCGTGCCCCTGCACTTTGGCGGATAGACGCGCTGTATCCGCTCGTGTTATCGGATGATTCCTCTGGGGATACCCTGCAGCAGTTGCCGAAGCTCCTCCGGCGAAGTAAACAACACATCTCCCGGCACAGTGTGCTTGAGGGCGGATAGAATGTCGGCGCAACGCATCGCCAGTTCGATGTCGCCTTGCAGGTAGCCGTACAAAAAGCCCGCATCATACGCATCGCCGCTACCGATAGGGTCCACCACCTCAAAGGGACAACCTGCCGATTGCCATACCTTCTGCGCGCTCACCACCACGCTGTAGCGCCTTCCTGCCGTCGCCGATTGCTGGTCGCGCAAGGGGGTGGCTACCACAGGAATGCTATAGCGCCGCTGTACCTGTACAGCGATTTCGGTATCTTCGGCATCTACCCCCAGCACCGTGCGTGCGTCGGCAGGAGACACTATCAGCACCTGTACCAGCGAAAGGAGCGGTTCCAGCGCCCGACGCGCCTCCTGAGGCGACCAGAGCAAGGAACGGTAGTTCAGGTCAAACGAAACCGGCACGCTCATCTCCCGCGCGATTTGCAACGCTTCGCGGGTGGCTTCAAGGCAACCTTCGCTGAGAGCAGGGGTAATGCCTGTAGCGTGAAGCAGGTTCACACCTTTCAGCAGAGCGCGCCAGTCCCATTCGCCGCGCTTCCACCCACTCATGGCGGAACCTTTGCGGTCGTAAAGCACGCGCGTGGGACGAGGCGTCACGCCCGCTTCCACAAAATACAGCCCCAGTCGGCTATCGGCGTCCCATGTTACCTGCTCCACGTCCACACCTAGCGCGCGCAATCTCTGTGCTACCAGACGCCCGAGCGGATTGTCAGGCAGGCGAGAGAGCCATGTAACTGAAACACCCAGCTGCGCCAGCACAGCGGCGGTATTGCTTTCCGTGCCAGCAACCGCTATCTCGAACCGCTCCGCCTGCGCGAACCGTTGATAGCCCGCCGGAGACAGCCGAAGCATCGTCTCGCCAAAGGTGATAACGCGCATATTGCCCTCCTTTTATCCCCGATTCGCAGGTGGATACAGGCGTTCCTGTTGCCATTTGACGACAGCAATTGTATCAGGTATACTACCTTCAGACAACGTCAGGGGAGGACGTTACCCCCTCGATGAACCTCTGTCTCAGCATGTGGAGTTTCGCTCTGGATTTTCAGCGGCGTCAGATGGATGTCGAACGCTTCGCTGCCACATGCCACGAGATGGGAATAGATACCGTAGAACTGGTGGACTACCTCTGGGTGTCTGCGGGACAGCCTCTATCCTCTTTGCGTGATTTCGGTATTCGCGTGTGTGCGTATGACACCGCGACCGACTTCGTACACCTGGACCCCGAGAGCAGACAGCAGCAGATTAAACTGGCATACGCAGCGATAGAGGAAGCAGTGCGTGTTGGAGCGGAGATAGTACGGTTGCTGCCGGGAAAAATCAAAAACGGCATCGCTTACGAAGACGCCTTGCAGATGGTGGTGGAATCGGTGTCTTCAGCAGCACGCTATGCACACAACGCCGGTATTACGGTGGTGCTGGAACCGCATGAGGACGTAGTGTACTCCGCCGAGACGTTTCGATACGTTACCGAGCAGGTAAACTCCGCCGCTTTCGGGGTCAACGCGGATGTATGCACCTTTTTGCTGATGGGGCTGGACCCTGTGCGCGAGTGCGCGTCGGTAGCGGACCTGTGCAAACTGGCTCACCTCAACGACATGCGCCGCGCACGGAAGGGCTACCAAAAGGGGTATCCCTATCGCTCGGTAACGGGTGAGGTGTATGAGGGAACTACGGTAGGCGATGGCGAAATAGATATCCGGAGATGTATAGAGGCTCTGATTTCTGGAGGCTTTCGTGGGCCCTTTAGCGTGGAGTATCTGGGTATGGAGAAAGCCACAGCAGGCGTGCAAAGAAGTCTGGATAACATTCGAAAGATTCTACAGGAGGTTCATGCATCGTGAGCAACCATACACTACGCGTTGGGTTGATTGGTGCTGGAGGCATCGGACGAACACACCTCGCCAGCTACAAGCACGTGCGCGAAGCGCAAATCGTGGCGATAGTCGATATCGATGAGGAGTCCGCCCGCACCGCAGCACAGCAAGTAGGGGCGCAGGCGTTCCGCGACGTGGAACAGATGCTTCGTCACGTGGAGCTGGACGCGGTGGACATCTGTACGCCGCCCTCCGCCCACCTGGAGGCAGCCTCGCTGGCGATAGAACACGGCTTGCATGTGCTGTGCGAGAAGCCCTTGGCGCACCAGCCTGATGCTGCCCGTCAGATAGTACACGCTGCCGAAGAGAAAGGCGTGAAGCTGATGACCGCTTTCTGCCACCGCTTCCACCCCCCGATAGTGGCTCTGAAGCGACTTATTGAGTCGGGAGATCTGGGCGAAGTGGTGATGTTCCGTAATCGCTTCGCCGGCCCGTTCAAAGGGGTCGAGGAACGGTGGTTCTCCGATAAGGAGGTCGCCGGCGGCGGAGTGCTGATGGATACCAGCGTTCATAGCATAGACCTTTTCCGCTTTCTGGTGGGTGAGGTCGCTCGCGTGCAGGCGGTCACCCGCCAAACGAATCCCGCTATCGGGGAGGTGGAAGATACCGCTATCGCCCTGTTGTCTACCGCAGACAACCGTATGGGCGTAGTAGAAGCCAGCTGGGTGCTCGCCGCCGGATTCAACGTGGTGGAAGTGTACGGCACGGAAGGCGCGGCAATGGTGCACTACTGGGACGGCTTCAAGAGCCGTTACAAAACGAACAGAATGGACGACTGGCAACCGCTGGAGGAGTCCGGTCCTGACCGCTTTGTCGGGGAGATACAGCACTTCGTGGATGCCTGTCTGGGCAGAACTGAGCTTCAGGTGACCGGCTACGACGGCTTGCGTGCGGTGGAAATCGTGTACGAGGCTTACGCCGCTGCAACAGGCTGAGCGGTGCGTGTATTAACCTCTCCCCCGGCCCCTCTCCTACGAGGAGCGGGGAGCCTCGACTCGACGCTTCCTTCGCAGGGAAGGGGGTCGGGGGGATAGGTTAATAGTTTCAGCCGGCACCCTATATTGTAAGAATTTCACAATTCCGGCGTTTTGCAAGCAGGAAATACCTTTTCCCCACGTGAATAAAGTACAGCGAGTTCATTTATTCTGGTATCACGGGTTACAGCCATGCGCATTGGAATAACGCAAGAGACCTTTCCGGGCGAGACGCGGGTCGCGCTGGTTCCCTCTGCGATTGCCGCGCTGAAGAAAGCGAAGGCGGAAGTACTGGTGCAGGCAGGAGCGGGCAGAGCAGCGGGGTTCTCCGACCTGGAGTACGCCGATGCTGGAGCTACCGTCCTGCCGACGCGCGAGGAGGTAATCGCCGGAGCAGACATTGTGCTGCAGGTACGTGCGTTGGGGGCAAACCCCGACGGCTGGCAGGCTGACCTGTCGCTGGCGCGGGAAGGACAGGTGTGGATAGCGATGATGGACCCGCTGTGGGTACCGGAGCCCATCGCCGAGGCGGCGCAGAAGGGCATCATCGCTTTCGCACTGGAGCTGGTTCCCCGCATCACACGCGCTCAGCCGATGGACGTGCTCTCTTCCCAATCGAACCTCGCGGGCTACAAGGCGGTGCTCTTAGCCGCGAATTCGCTCTCCAAAATCTTCCCCATGATGATGACGGCGGCAGGCACGATTACCCCTGCCCGTGTATTCGTCATCGGCGCGGGAGTGGCGGGCTTGCAGGCGATTGCCACCGCGAGACGGCTGGGAGCGGTGGTCAGCGCGTATGACGTGCGTCCCGCCGTGCGCGAGCAGGTGGAGAGCCTCGGCGCCCGTTTCGTGGAGCTGCCGCTGGAGGTACAGGACGCGCAGGACGCCGGTGGCTATGCAAAGGCACTGGGTGAGGACTTCTACCGACGGCAGGCGGAGATGATGAGGGACGTGCTGCCCGAAAACGATGTGGTGATCACCACCGCCGCAGTGCCCGGACAGCGCGCTCCGGTGCTCATCACGCGGGAGATGGTGGAGGGAATGCGCCCCGGCTCGGTTATCGTGGACCTCGCCGCAGAGCGCGGAGGTAACTGCGAGCTGACCCAGCCCGGGCAAACGGTAGTGCATCAAGGGGTAACCATCATCGGACCTCTGAACCTGCCTGCTACCATGCCGTACCATGCCAGCCAGTTGTACGCCAGAAACATCGGCAGCTTCACCGTCAACCTACTTCAAGACGGGGAGCTGAGTCTGGACACGGAAGACCAGATTATCCGCGACACCCTGTTAACGCGCGACGGACAGGTCGTTCATCCGCGCGTGCGCGAGAAGCTCGGCTTGAGCACGTAAGGAGGAAGCAAAATGACACTGCAAGATATTCTCAGCAACCTTTATGTGTTCGTGCTGGCGACGTTCCTGGGTTTCGAGGTGATACGCCGTGTATCGCCTCTACTGCATACGCCCCTGATGTCCCTCACCAACGCCATCTCGGCGATTAGCCTAGTGGGTTCGCTGGTGATACTGGGAGCGCAGGAGACCACTTTGACCACCGTGCTGGGCGCGCTGGCAGTGACCGCCTCCACCATCAACGTGGTCAGCGGTTTCCTGATCACCGACCGCATGTTAAAGATGTTCAAGAAGCGTGAACCGGGTGAGCGAGGGAAGTCATCATGAGCGCACAGGCTATCTTTACGCAGACCAGCTACATCATCGCCGCTGCGCTGTTCATCCTGTCGCTGAAATGGCTCAGCGCAGTGCCGACCGCCCGACGCGGCGTGATCGCAGGCGAAATCGGCATGATTCTGGCGATTGCGGGGACGCTACTGTTGCCCCAAATTGTGAGCTACAAGTGGATTATCCTCACCCTGCTTATCGGCTCGGCGATCGGCATCCCCATTGCCTACCTGATGCCGATGACACATGTGCCCCAGCGAACCGCTCTCTCGCACTCCTTCGGCGGTCTGGCGGTAGGGCTGGTGGGAACCGCCAAGTACTATCTGTGGAACCAGCATGACCCCGAGCGGCTAACCCCCTTCATCATGGCGGTGCTTTGCTTCGAGGTGTTGCTTGGTTTCCTCACCTTCACGGGCAGTCTGATGGCGTTCGGCAAGCTGCAGGAGCTGATACCCACCCGCCCGATAGTGTATCGCGGGCAGAACTTCGTGAACCTTTCGGTGCTAGCAATAGCGGTCGCCATCGGCGTTTACCTGACGATAAACCCCGCGCAGATTGGGTTGTTCCCGATTTTCATTGCCCTTGCGCTGGCTTTCGGCGTGATGTTGATCCTGCCTATCGGTGGCGCAGATATGCCGACGGTAATTGCCCTGCTGAACTCCTATGCGGGCATCTCGGCGTCGGCGATGGGCTTCGTGCTGCAGAACAAGCTGCTGATTATCGCAGGCGCACTGGACGGCTCGTCGGGCTTTATCCTTTCCATTATCATGTGCAAGGCGATGAACCGCTCGTTTACCAATGTGCTGTTCGGTGCATTCGGACAGGTATCACCGCAAGCGCTGAAGGCAGAAGAACGCACGGTGCGCAGTGCCACGCCTGAAGAGGCAGCGGACATCCTGCTGGCAGCCTCCTCGGTAGCCATCATCCCCGGATACGGTATGGCGGTAGCACAGGCGCAGCACAAGGTGCGCGAGCTGTTTGACCTGCTGACCCGGCGCGGCATCGACGTGAAATTCGGCATCCACCCTGTCGCGGGGCGTATGCCCGGGCACATGAACGTGCTACTGGCGGAGGCGGACATCCCCTACGACCGCCTGCTTGAGATGGAGGACATCAACTCCGAACTGCCACACACCGACGTTGCGCTGGTTATCGGCGCGAACGATGTGGTGAACCCCGCCGCCAAGCACGACAAGAACAGCCCCATTTACGGCATGCCCATCATCGAGGCGGACAGGGCACGCACGGTGATGGTGATTAAACGCAGTATGAACCCCGGCTTCGCCGGTATCGAGAACGAACTGTACTACATGGATAAAACGCTCATGCTCTTCGGTGACGCGAAGGCGTACCTCGGCGAGCTGGTGAAGGTTATCGGGCAAGAGAAGTAATCTTGCAGATGCCCTTGACACCCTGCCCTCCCTTCCGTAACATAAGGTGGGAGGTGAGGAATGCGAATAGGCGTTGTTGCCCTTCTGGTGTGTCTGTGGGGGCAGTTTCATAACCTGCCCGCACCATCGTCTGCGCAACCGCTAAAGCAACCGCATAGCGTGGCAGTGGGAGCGGACGGTACGTTTTTCGTTGCCACGATAGACGACACGACACTCAAGGTAGTTTCTCCATCGGGAAGGATACTGGCTCAATCCGCTCCGCGCGGCACAGGCGAACAAGAGGTGCACTTTCCACAGCGCGTGCTGCTGGTGCGCGAAGAGGTATGGATACTGGACGCCCCCGCGCGGCGCGTGCAAATCTTCGATTCGCGACCACCCTGTGCCTACCTGCGCACGCTACCCCTGCCTGTGGATGAAACGCAGGATGTGGTCGATTTGGCGGTAGATTCCACCGGACGGATCTTCCTGCTCACGCGCCCCGACAATCGCGTACACGTGCTTACTCCCGACGGCAAACCGATTACCACCTTCGCCGGAGCGGGGCAGCAACCGGAGCAGCTGGTGAACCCTACCAGCATTACCGTAGACCGCCGCGGGCGCGTGCTGGTCACCGATACCGACCGACGCACCAACCGCCACCGCGTGAAGATTTATCGCTACTCCGATCTGCGCGGTGAGGCGCAGTTGGTGAAGGATGTACCCGCATGGCTGGACCCGTTGCAGGTGTGCGTGAACTCGCGCGGACAACTGGTCACACTGGGGGCGATCGGTTACTATGAGGACGGCGGAGCAATCCGCATCATCACCGAGCGAGGTGACCGCGTGGCGCACACCGGACTCTTCTCGCTGGGCGGGATGGGGCGTGCAGGCGGAATCGCCCTGCTGCCGGACGACCGCGTGGTGCTGGCGGACGAGGTGAACGACCGTCTGGTTATCCTGCCTGCCGACCTGAGCGAACCCGACCCGGTGGTCTCTCTGCAACCCCGCGAGGCGGCGATTCGTTGGCGAAGTGCTTTCCCCACCACCGAAGCGGTGGTCTGGTACGGCACGGACGAAAACAACCCCGCTTCGTGGCGTAAGCAAACCGTTCGCTGGCAGGGCGCACGGCGCGAGATGCTGGTACGACTGCGGGGACTGCCTGTGTCAACCCGTATCTTCTATCGCTTCTCTCCTGCCCTGCCTACCATCGGCGAGGAAGGGAGCAACCTCTCAAAGGTGTACTCTTTCCTGAGCGCACCGCCAAGAGGCAAGATGCACGTGCTCACGCTGGACGTGCTAACGGTCGTCTATCTGAAGGCAGATGTGGATGGCACGGTACATACCCTTGCTCGCGAGCAAATCGGCGATAAGTTGCAGAGAGAGTTCGAGAAGGCACGCGAGTGGTATTTCCGCAACACGCACTTCCGCCTGAATCTAAACCTGAAGGACTACCTGTTCCTGGACGAGCCGACCGCCCGTGTGCGTCGCGGATGGATGGCGCCGGAGAACGTGCGTGAGCAGGTACGCCCGATACTGGAAGCGCAAGGCAAAAAGGTGGAAGACTACGACAGTATCATCGCGATATGGGCATCGCCGGGCTACGATGTCAGCAAACCCGACCAGCTGGGGGATGTGGGAGGCGGAGGGTTGACCACTTTCGGCTACTCCACTTTCGCCATCAGCGGGAAGCTGGCGTGGCTGCTGTGCCACGAGTATAGTCACCAGCTGGACTTTTTCTTTGACCGTAGCGGCGTGCAAAAGTTCTGGCTGAATCATCCCGACCCCACCATCCACCCGGGCCGATACGGTCAGCACTGGGATGTCAACGCCTTTATCTGCCGAAAGTGGAACCCCAACGACTGGTTCCAGATGCGCTTCGGCAAGGTGTGGGAGGTGGATGACCTCAACGGCAACGGCATTCCCGATGACGACTCGCGCCTGCCTCTGGACGAGAAACGGCTCGGCAGGATGGCCCGCCCGGGCAACGCACGCTCCGATGACCTACGCAAGGCGATGGCAGGCCTTTTCTTTGGCTACCGACTGGACAACGGCTTGCCCGATGGCATCGGGTATCGCGAGGAAGGTGCGACATGGCGTTTGCCGCGTGAGGCGGTGCTGCTCATCCCGTACGGAGACCTTCGGAGCTCACCGGAGGGCTGGTTCCGCTATGCGCAGGCGCGGAACCGCTTCCTGTCCGCCGACATCTTCGCCGCATGGAACGAGTGGGAACTGCAGTTCGCCATCGCCTGTCACGAAGCCTGCGATGCGGAGATAGACATCGACGCCGAGAACAACGGCTGGTTCTCGGGCAATGACAATCTGAACGTGCGCCTGCGCGTACGGGGCGTCGAGGAGCCGGAAATCACCGCCCGTGTGTGGGATGGCGCGCTGGGCACGTGGGTGGAAGCCCCCGCTCCTTCGCTGGAGGTTAGCACGCTACCCGATGGGCGATTGCTATATCGCATCGGCATCCCGCGCGGGGCGATTCGCTGGCAGGTAAATGCGCTGGCCGGTGTGCGCATCGCACTCACCGGCGATAGAGGGTGGTGTTCTGCTTTCGAACCCTGGGTGCTGATGCAGACACGCTTTGTGCGTCGAGCGCGGTGAGCGGAGATGGCAACGCCGATTGTTCTGGAAGTGCGTGATTTGAGTGTGCCGCCCCGTGTGCGCTCGGCGATTTCGTTCACCCTGCGCGAGGGGGAGCGGTTGTGTATATATGGGCACAGCGGCTCGGGCAAAACGACCCTTCTGCGTGCCTCGCTGGGGCTCATCCGCTATCGCGGAGAGGTGGTCTGGCACGTGCCCCGTTCCAGCACAGGCTACGCCGCGCAACGCCCTCGCCTGCTCCCGCGCACCACCACCTTACAACAGATTCTCTGGTGCGCCCAGTTACACGGCGTCTTCCTCTCACCGCATGGAAGCCGAATCCATGAGCTGCTGAGCGGTTGGCACCTGTGGGCGCACCGGCAGAAAACTGTGAGCCGTCTCTCCCCCGGTGAGCAGGCGAAGCTGGAGATGTGCTGCGCGATGGCGGTAGCGTCGCGTCTGCTGGTGGTAGACGGGTTGCTGGACACGCTGGACGAGGCGACGCGAACAAGGTTCTGGGAAGAAGTGGACGCCCGCTGTGCCCGACGCGAGCTTGCACTGATTTACGCTACCCATTCCGCCCGCGAGGCGGAGATGGCGGACCGTGTGCTACTGCTTCATGAAGGACAGTTACTGGCGATGGATACACCGGAGCGACTGCGTACCCGGGCGACGCCCGGCGTGGTGCGCCTACAGTCGGCACAAGATTTTGACAAACAGCAATCGCTGAAAGTATACATCCGGCAAAGCCAAGAGGGTATCATAACGCAAGGTAACGGCATAGCAAGGGAACTCATCCTCCAGCGTATGCCCACAATAGAGGATGTGCTGACCGCTCTGTTACGCGAGGGAGGATGGCAGTGAGGGCGTTCATGAGGCTGTGGACGATGTGCCTGTGGCTGATGGTGACCAGCCCTGCCTGCTGGGCGATAATAAGTATCGCCCTGTACGGCGCATGGAGGTGGCACCTGCCCCAGCAGGCATGGCTGGGGATGCTTGTTTGCTCTGTGATGGCCGCTCTGGCAATCCCTTTGTTTGTCGAATCCGGCGGGGCTGTATACGACCGTCTCCGATTCGCGCGGTCGGGACGCAGTCTTTTGGGCGCAGCGGTAGCCGCGATAACAGTATTTGCGCTGAGCCTGTGGGCTATCAGTTCTGCCTTGCTGAGGCAACTGCCGTAGTACTTGACCTCTCGTCAATCTTTGGACATGTGCGTTCTGCCCAAAGGCGCGATGCAGTCTATTGTGTCATGCTGAGCGTCAGCGAAGCATCTCGATATGACGATAAAATGAAATTCTTCGCTTCGCTCAGAATGACAGCAAGTAGGAGATGAAGCACGTTACCACAAACACTTAAACTGCGGTCTCAACGCTGACAGGTTCATGGGGGGGTCTGTGGGTAATCTACTTCGCTCTCAGCGTATCCGATTTGACCGTCATGAGCTGGCGGGGGCATTCGGGGACATCGGCACCGATTTACCGTTGCTGGTGGGATTGGTCGCCACCTGTGGACTGGACGCCGCCAGCGTGCTTATCCTCTTTGGGACGATGCAGGTGCTGACGGGGCTTCTATATGGGCTGCCGATGCCCGTGCAGCCGTTGAAAGCGATGGCGGTGATTATGTTGTCACAAAAGCTCTCGCCGGAGTTGCTATACGGTGGTGGTTTAGCCATCGGTATCGCCATGCTGCTGTTGAGCCTCAGCGGGGGACTGGACTGGCTGGCGAAGGTGATTCCGCTCAGTGTGGTGCGCGGCATTCAATTTGGGCTGGGTGTGAGCCTCTGCTCCCTTGCGCTGAAGGATTATGTGCAATCCTCAGGTGCTGTAGGGTATCTGCTGGCAGCGGCAGGGTTCGCCGCGTTTCTCTGGCTCAGGAGATACCGGCATGTGCCTGCTGCGCTGGTACTCATCGGCGTCGGCGTTGTGTATGCGGTTCTGTTCAAAATGGACTTCGCGCAGCTAGCGCGCTCTATCGGCTTCAGCCTGCCCCATTTGCAGATTCCCTCGCGCGATGCTATCCTGCAAGGGGCGTTACTGCTGGCTTTGCCCCAGATACCGCTGTCGCTCAGCAACTCGGTGGTTGCAACCAGCCAGACCCTGCACGACCTGTTCCCCGAAAAAGCGGTAAGTATCCGGCGCATCGGGCTGACCTACTCGCTCATGAACCTGATCAATCCCCTGTTCGGCGGAGTGCCTACCTGTCACGGCTGCGGTGGGCTCGCCGGGTTTTACGCTTTTGGGGCGCGTACCGGAGGCGCGCCCGTTATCTACGGCGGCATGTACCTGTTACTGGGACTTTTTCTCAGCAAAGGATTCCACCAGGCGGTGCAGGTGTTCCCCATGCCCATTCTGGGAGTGGTGTTGCTGTTCGAGGGGTTGGGGTTGATGGTGCTGCTGCGCGACCGGATGTCACAACCGGCGGAGATGTGGCTCGCCCTGCTGGTGGCGATGGCGGTGGTGGGTCTGCCCTACGGTTACGTGGTGGGCATCGTTGGGGGAACGCTGTTGTATATCGCCGGTCAGCGTCGGTGGTTCAACCTGCCCGGCTCCGAGAAGTAGCGTTTTCCCCAGGTCCCCTCTCCAGTAAACAAACCTAGAGGAATCTCTCAACCTTGCCGAGAATTTTCCAGCGGAAAATACACAGCAGATTCCCTAGCAGGCATCTACGTTTCTGCTGACAACACCTGAGGGTGAGGAGGAAGCCGATATGGTGCGCTGTTTACTGCTCGGTTTGGCGCTGTTGGCAAGTGCCGTTTCTGCACAAAACGAAGTTTTTCGCGCCTGGAGCGTGCGTCTCAGCGTTCAGGCAGGCATTTATCAAGATTCGGATAACCTCTTCGGACAGAGCAAAGTCTCCCGCGCTTTTATAGACCCTCCACCTGCCCCGGGCAACCCGGCGCGGGTTCGCCTTACCTTCGCGCACGGTGGCTCGGTAGACGTTCGCGCCTTTAGCCGAGCGCGCACCCGCTGGGAGTTTACAGTGGAGACGGACGTCGAGGACGCCGATGTGGTACTGCGCTGGGAGAATACGGCGAAGGTTCCCCGACAGGTGAACCTGAGACTGCTGGATACGGCAACAGGGCGTCGTCTATGGATGCGCACCGCCCCCTCCTATACCTTCCGCAGCGGCAAAGGCGTCACGCGCCGACAGTTTGTGGTGGAGATGGACACTGATGCCCGCTTGCCTTTGCGCATCTCACAGGTCAAGGTGCAGCAAACTCGCGGCAGCATGATAGGGATGCAGTTTATGCTCAGTCAGCCTGCCAGCACGCAGGTGCGAGTGCTTTCCGCCAGCGGCAAGATAGTGCGTGAGATAGAAAAGGCGGTCGCCCGCAGTGCGGGGGTGCAAAACGTACAGTGGGACGGCAGAGATACTTCAGGCACTGCACTGCCTGCAGGCGCCTATCTGTTGGAGGTGATCGCGGCCAGTGATGAAATGGAGCAGGCACGGGCAGTGATCCCATTTGTACTCAGACGATAGAGTGAACCATGAATCCGTAGGAGGATGCGAGCATGAGAGCCACCTTCCTCACGTTTTTGTGGGTGAGCACCTGGCTGCTGGGAGCAGCCACTCTCTTCGCGCAGGAGAAGCCTGACCTCGATACGCGCGGTGTGGACGGGCAGGACTTTGTTGCGCAAAACGATCTGTTAGACATCCGTGTCGGTCCACGCAACAGCAATACATGGATCTTCCGCTATGCACCGGGACAGAGCGCGGATGCCGTTTATCTGGAGCATTACGGCGTATGGACGCCAGACTGGGGAGGCATTGTGCCTTCCGAGAACATGACGGTCGAGCAGGGCTTCCGCGAACTACAGCCCGACCGCCTAGCGGAAGCGGTGGTCTCCTACAGCGCCAACGGGCGTTCCCTGCGCATCATCCGGCGGGTGCAGTTCTACCCGGGAGCCTCGCGCCAGTTCAACATCACCTACGTGCTCACCAACACCGGCTCTCAGCCTATTCAGGATGTTCGCTTCTTCCAGACCATCGACTTCGATATTGCGGGCGCAGGCGGCGATTACGCCTGGTACAACGTTGGCTCGGACTCGGTGTTCATGAACGATGATAGCTATTATCGGGTCGGCTTTACAGGCAGCATCCGTTCCAGTCACCACGGGACGGGACACTGGAGTTTCATGCTGTACGACGACTGGGACGATGGTCAACTCAACGACCAGACGCGCTATCCCGCCTCGGGTACTGCTGATGCAGGCGTGGGACTGCAGTGGAACATCGGTGACCTCGCGCCCGGGCAAACGTGGGAAGTGACCGTCACCTTCTTCTTCGGCGGTGCAGCAGGCATTCAAGCACTGATTCCCGACCGTACGGTTGGACGAGGACGCGAGGTGATTCTGGATGCCTCCGCCTCCAACTCGGTAGACCAGATTGTTGCCTATGAATGGGATTTAGATAACGATGGACAGTTTGACGACGCTACCGGAGTGCAGGTACCTTACCGCTGGGACACGCTGGGACAGTACGTCATTAGCGTGCGCGTACGCGACAGCGCGGGGCGTGTGGATGAGGACAGCGCCATCATTACCGTGGTGCCCGATCGTGACCTGCAGGTGACTAGCGTCGCCCCCACGCCCTCGGAGAACTTTAAAGACGGGCAGACGGTGACCGCAAACATCCGCATCCGCAATGAGGGGGTAGACGCCGTTGCGCAGGCGTTCCGCGTGGCGGTGTTTGCCTCTTCAGGAGGCGCGAACGAAAGACTGGCAGCCTATCAGGACGTACCCAGCC
Organism: Armatimonadota bacterium; assembly: GCA_049969495.1. Taxonomy (GTDB): domain Bacteria; phylum Armatimonadota; class HRBIN16; order HRBIN16; family HRBIN16; genus HRBIN16. The sequence goes on along the minus strand of JBMFOT010000007.1, from coordinate 46,067 downwards.
TAGGCGCCAATGCGACAGTGGACATCGCCCTGCCCGTGCGCCTGCGTGGCAACGACTCCCGCCTGCGCGTGGTTGCGGACTACTACAACTGGGTGAGCGAGACCAGCGAGAGTAACAACGCGCAGCTGCTGGAGTTTGCGCCGGTGCCCGCCCCAGACCTGGTGGTCAGCGGTGTGCGCATCCAGCCGGCAGAAGGGCTGGTGGATGGTCAGCGCGTGGAGGCAGTGGTGACCGTTGCCAACAACGGCGCAGATACCCTGAGCGACTTCCGAGTGATCCTGCTACCCGGCGCGACGGGCAACCCCATGCCAGTCAACGGGGTCGCGCGGGTGACCGGTGGACTGGCTCAAGGCGCCAGCACGGAGGTGGTGATTCCCTTTGAGGCGCGCGCAGGCACGAACCAGACGGTGGGCGCACAAGTGGACGACCTGGACGAAGCGGGCGAAAGCGATGAGACCAACAACGGCATCCGTTCCAGTGATCCCACGGTGCGCGAGCGCGCTGAGGTGCGCATCCCCGACATCGCTCCGCCGGACCTGATTGTGGAATCGTTATCTCATGTGCCCAGTGCAGATATCGCCTACGGGCAGGAAGTGCAGCTGCGGGCAGTGGTGCGCAACGCGGGCGGCGCGACATTACGCCCCATTGCGGTGCAGTTCCTCATCGATGAGGGTTCGGTGGCGCTCTTGAACCTGAACGGCTTGGCGGCAGGCGCGTCGCAGCCCCTCTCCGCCAGCTGGACAGCCACCAGCGGCACACACACCCTGCGGGTAGTGGCAGACCCCTACTTCCGCCTGCCCGACGCCAACACCGACAACAACCGCGCCTCGCTCGACTTGCCGGAGATCATCCCGCCGGACCTGGAGATAGCCAACCTGACCTTCTCGCCCGATACCTTTGCGATGAGGCAAAGAGTGAGCGTGGCAGTGGAGGTGCGCAACGTCGGACAGGGGCGCATCAACACGCCGGTGAACGTGGAGTTCCGCCTGGACGACGCGACGCTACAGGTCGCGCAATTGGTGCCGCCCATACCACCCGGCAGCAGCCAGATTGTGCGCATCGACTACACGGCGCGACCTGGGCAGCATCGCCTGCAGGCAATTGTGGACCCCAGCAGGACGCTGGGTGAAGCCAACGTCGCCAACAACGTGCGCGAGGTCACCCTGCCGGATGTACGTGCCCCCGAGGTCGCCCTGTCGGAGCTGGAACTGCTACCCACCAACCCGCAGGTCGGACAGCAATACGTGGCGACCGTGCGCGTGCGCAACACTGGTGGACAACTGGCAGGTGCAGTGCCGATCGTGCTGCAGCAACTGGACAGCAACGGTGCGGTACTTGCCACCAGCACCTCCAGCATCCCGAACCTGGCAGCGGGGTTGGACCAGCGGTTCAGCCTGTCTACCGCCCGTCCGATGGGCGCAACGCGCCTGCGCGTGCGGGTGTCGCCGGAGGACATCAGCGACCCGCAACCCGATAACAACACCATCGAAACCGACCTGCCGGTAGTGCCTCCTCCTGACTTCGTGCTGTCGCAGATGTCGGTGCAACTGCCCGGCGACCTGCGCTTCGGCAGTACCATCCGCTTTAATGTACAAATCCGCAACGACGGAGGCAACTTCCGACTGCCTATCGGCTATCCACAGGGCATTCCGGTGCGTCTCTTTGTGGATGGGCAGGCTGTGGGACAGGCGCTTATCGGAGGTCTCGACTCGGGCGTGAGTACCGAGGTCTCTGTGGCATGGAACGTAGACCGCCCAATAGACAACCCGCTGGTGCGTGTGGTGGTGGACCCCGACAACGTCATCTCCGAGAGCAATGAAGACAACAACGCCACCGAAGAGCGGCTGGCGGCGAGCGTGGCTCCGGTGGACTTTACTGTAGAGAGTATCGACATCCAGCCCACAGGCAAGCCTGCCGGCGACACCGCGAACGTGATCGTGCGCGTGCGCAGTTCCGGCGCGTATCAGGGACGCCTCAGCGTGGCAGCACAGGTAGACGGCACACGCCTGCCCCCCGTGGAGGCAAACGTCAACATCCCTGAAGGGGGTACCACCGATATCCCCCTACGCTGGACGGTCACCCCGGGGGCTAATCGCGCCATCCGCGCTGAGGTAGACCCCGACAACCGCATCGCCGAGAGTGATGACACCAACAACGTGCTGAACCACGTGGTGAACTACCCGGTGGACGCTCCTGACTTCGCCTTCGGCGACCTGCAATACGAACCGACGGAGGGCGTGCGCCAGGGCGACCGAGTGCGCGTGCGGATGCAGGTGCTGAACAACGGCGGCGCCTACCAGGGTAATGTACCGGTACGTATCAGCATCGACGGCTCGTTCCAGCGCAACTTAGACGTGCTAGCGCCCGAACCCGGTGGAAGCCGGCAAATCGTGGTGGAGTGGCCCGCCATTCAGGGGAATAGCCACCCGCTGACGGCGGTTATTGACCCTGACAACGTCGTTGCCGAAAGCAACGAGGAGAACAACTCGCTGGCACAGGTGCTGGCAATCAACGTTGCACCCCGCCCTGCTCTGGAGCTCACTTCGGTCTCCGAACCCCCAGTGCCTCTGGCGCCGGGGCAAACGGTGGATATCGATATCGTGCTGCGCAACAATGGGCAGGTGGAGCTGACCCCTGTGCTGGAGGTCACCGGTCTGCCGGAGGGCTGGGGCGACCTGAGCGCAATGAGCCTGCGGTTGGTGCCCGGTCAGGAGGCTCAGCAAAGGTTACGAATCCGGGTGCCCAGCAACGTCACCAGCCGCGATGTGGTGTTCACCATCACCGCCACTGCCAGCGCGTATAGCCTGCAGGTCTCCGCCCAACGCACCCTGCGCATCATCGCCGAGCCGATCATCACCAGCCTCACCCCTGTCAACGGCGCCACAGTCGGCACGACCGACCTGACCATCCGCTGGAACACCCATGTTCCTGCCAGCACCGAGGTGCTGTATCGGAGCACCGCCGACGCCGACTGGCGCACAGCCACCGGTGAGCCGGGCACCCAGCACAGCGTCACCCTGCGCAACCTGCAGCGCAACGCACGCTACGTCTTCATCGCACGTAGCACCAACGCTTACGGTAGCGCCCAGAGCGAAGAGCGCACGGTTACAGTGACCAAGGGCATCGCCTTCACTGACCCGCAAATGCAGTTTGAGGCACGCCGAGACTATGACCAGCGCTTCAGCGTGACATTGCGCAACAACGATAGCCGCCCTCATCAGGTGCAGGTGAGCGTGCTGAACAGCTACGACGATGCCCCAGCGGGCTTCATCGGGCTCGGAAGCTTCGACGAACCGATAATCATCCAGCCGAACGGTACCGCCACCCTCACCTTTGCCTGCCACTTCCAGAACGCGCGCAACGCCAACTACGCGTGGCGGTTCGTGGCGCGTACCGTTGGTGAGCCCGAGCAGATGACCGATGAAGCCGAAGCTAGCGTGCGCGTCCGCCCCTCCCAGGCGCAACTGGTGGTGGACTTGCTGAACGAGGACCCGACCACCCGCGTGCAAACCTACCGCATCCGCAACATCGGCACCGAGCCTGCGGTGGATGTGAACGTCGCACCGGACGACTCGGTGAACGGTCAGGTGGGCATCGAACCGCAGGTGAGCCATGCATATCTGGCACCCGGCGAGGCGATTGAGTTCAAAGTGTTCCCGCTTTACTCCGGGGGAGCGGATGTGGGCGGAATGCGGTTCGAAAACGTCGAGCAGGCGATGCTGGAGTTTGAAAACAGCATCCAGGTAACCTACAACCTGGTGCCGTTCGACATGTACATCGCTTACAACGGGGTGGAAATCGGTGCGCTGCAGAACCAGATACCGCTGGGGGTGCAGGTGTTCTCCATCCCGCCTGCAGTTTTCGCGCTGAGCAACACGCGCTCCGCCCGCGTACCTGCCGGCACGGTGCGCTTGCTGAGCCCAGCGGAACAGGCTCTGATCCGAGCCAATTCGCGAGCGGTCGGCAGCCTGCGCATCTGGGAGGGCAATCAACCACCTCTGCAGATTACCGTCAACACCGACTGCCCGCCCGACTCGCAGCTGTACGAGGTCAACCTGGGCTCCAGAGTGCTGGTGAGAGAGATATATGCCCGGCACTGCGCCAACCAGCCGTCCGTTACCGTGCCCATCGGTACGCCTCCGGGCGGAAGGGTGGACATCCGGAAGAGCAATTTCAACGACGGCCACTTCTGGAACATCTCAAACCTCAAGCTGAAGCTGTGCATGCGCGACGTGATTGTCACCGTATGCGCGCGCAGCGCGGACGAGGCGATGAATATCGCCCAACAGCGACTGCAGGAGCTGTACAAGCAAGTGCCGCGCAACCTGCGCATCGAGAGCATCGATTTCTTAGAGGCTCGTCTGGGGGACTTCGAGCCGGTACAGGAGCCGTTCCGGATACCATGGCGGGGCAATGTGCGGGTACGCGTCAGCGGCGATGGCGACCTGAGCCAGGCGCTGGTCAAAGTGGACTTCGATAACGGCGACCAGACCGTCGTGCTCAAACCGCTCGGTGGCACCGGCGTCTTTCTGGCAGGAGTGACCCTGCGCAACACACCTCGTGCGATTGCCAGTACGCCAGAGGGCGACTTCGTCGGCGTGATTCGGGCAACTGCCACCGCGACCGGCTGCGAAGGCTCCGTCACCCAGTCGCGCGAACTGCGGGTGAAGAGCTCACCGCTACTCATTCGCTTCACCGACCCGCCCATGACCGAAACGGGGCAATTCGTCAACCCCATCCGTATCCCCTTCAAGGGCACGGCGACGGTGATGATTAAGGGCGTGGTGCTCGACGCCCAGACTCAGGAACCTGTGACGAACGCGATCGTGCGCCTAAGGGGTAGCCTGCGCAAGCTGTTGCCAACCGCGCTCTCGCCCACCGTGTCGTACAACGAGGACTGGCGTGCCGTCGGGCGCAACGGACAGTTCGTGTTCGTCCTGCTGGTGGAGGAACCGGGCGAGCTACAAGCCACCGTTGAGGCACGCGAAGAAGCAGTGATGACCCCGCCTGGCACACCTGTGGAGACCGCGCAAAAGAGCTTTACCGCGCTGGCTGTGACCACCATACGCTATCACGTAGAGGCATCGGGGTATCGCCAGATAGAGCCCGAGGGCGACGTGGAGGTGGAACTGCGACAGGGACTGAAGGAGCTGCGGGGCACGGTGCTGGCGTGGCAGCTGGAGGGTCGAGAACTGCAGTTGAAGCCCTTGCGCAACGCCACTATCGTCGTGGAGAACGGAGGTACCCTCCGCACCAACGCAGAGGGCAACTACTCGCTGACCATCGACAGCCGCGGCACCGAAACCGAAACGCACGACTTCAAACTGCTGCCTGAAGACCTGCGCGTGCAGGTGTACGCCATCCCCGAAAGCATGTTAGGGCGCTCGGACTTTAACGGCGCGGTGGGTGCGGCGCTGGGTAAAGACCTGCAGCTGCGGGTGCAGCCGCAAACGGGCTTGCCGCAGGTAGAAACGGGAACCATTGTGCGAGGACGTCGCTTCCGCATCGAGGTGAGCGCAGGCAGCACCGGTGAACAGCTACAGGAACTGCCTCTGGCGATACGCTACAACCCACCTCAGAACTTCACGGAGCCGTTCATCCGCGTGGAGGTCACCGCCACCGACGAGGAGATACCGCAGCTCAAAGGCACCCGTCGATTCCTCGTGTACAAAAACGCCTTCCTGCGCTACAGCAAACTGGGGTTCGAGGACGTCAGTGCCCCTCTGCCCGTCGATGGTTCAACGGTGTCGCAGCTGCCCGGCTCGGTACGCGGTGGGGTCATAGAGCGTCAACTGAACAAGCCCTCCGCCCCCATCGCCGACGTGCAGGTGCTTGCCGTCGTGCAGAACAACGACACCGACCCGCGCGCGTATACAGACCAGACGGGCAACTATGACCTCGCCATCCTGTCGCCACCAGAGCCTGCGGTGGAAATCAACGACCAGGCGATGCAGTTCGAACAGCGCGTGTGGGACCTGGTGCGCGCCATGACACCGATACCGGACAAGTTCCGTCTGGGGTTCGAGGCGGAAACGGGGTTCCCCAACCTGCCGATTACCCGCTACCTGAGGGAATGGGCACAGCAAACCGGTCAGGACAGGCAGAAACTGCAAAGCCTGCTCAGTGCAGCAGCACGTCTGGAAGCGGCGGTGCCCGCGCTGCAGGAGTTCTACGAAGCCCGGAAGCAATACGGCGAGGAGCTGGTGAAAGCGGTGGTAGACATCCTGCTCTTCTTCGCCAGCGAGCTCAAGATCTTCGAGACAGCAACCGATTCGTTCACCGCACTGAAGGGGTTCAAACTCAACGCGAAGCTCGCAGAAGGAGCCCTGGATGATACCGCACGCCTCGTCGGTTTGGACTCCTACTTGCTCATCCACCCCGAGTTTCGCGATGACATGCTGAACATCTTGAAGAACGGCATGAGCGACGCCAACCTGAACCTGGTGAAGGCGCGCTACCTGCAACAGTTCCCCGGTGAGGTTGCCTCGGCGAACGCCTTCGTGGCTGCGCTGACAACCCAGCGAACCCGCATCCAGGCAGCGCTGGAAGGTCTGGTCTCCGCAGTACGCGGCGAGATAACGGGTCTACTGCGGAAGCTGCCGATTACTTTCGGCTCGTGGAAAACGATAGAGCAGGGTGTGTTCAAAACCGATAACGAGCTCGTCGGAAGGGTTATCGACAGTGTTTTCGGCAGTATCGACGGCTTGATTCAGCAAGCGGTGCAGGACAACTTCACCGTTTCCCTCACCGGCGTATATGATAGCGCGGTATCGGCGGTGGTATGGCCCTTTGTGGAAATCCGCTGGCAGGGGGACGAGACCTTGGCTTTGGCGCAGCTGGCAGCAGTAGACAGAACCATCCAGCAAACCGGCTCGCTGCCCGGAGACGATGCGCTGATGCGTAGCCGGATTCAGGAGGTGCGCGCTACTATTCAGAACGACCGTCAGTGGCGTAAAGCCATTGCTCAACCCTTCGGATTGCTGACCGGCTGGCTCAACGATACCCTGCGCAGCTCGCGCGATGTGCTGCTCGGCAACATACCCTGGTGGGCGCACGTGCTCAATTTCATCGGTTCGGTTGCGGATGGGCTGTTGCCTGTAGGCAAGGTAGCGCAGGCTGCGACCACTCCTATCGTGTGGTTGCGCGTGGATGGTGCTGGCAAAGCTATCTGGGAGTACGACCTGATGGGTCAACCAGAACCCGGATGGCTTCAGTACTGGATTGGGCGCAACCTGCTGAATGAGATAACCAGCTGGCTGACCGGCACCGGCGGACGAGGCATCTACGGCACGCGCTCTCGCCAGGCGGCGCAGTTCGAGGCGGCGGCGCGACGTCTCGCCGCACTGATGACCAGCGACCAGGTGACCCCGGAGCAGCTGCAGACTGCGGTGAATGAGTTTATCGCCGCCACCGCGCAGGTGAACGAGCGCATCCGCGCCCGCGAGCAGGTGCTGAACCAGAACTGGCTGGACGGTTCCGCTGCAGACCCCGGCTTTGCCGCCCAGGCAGGAGCGGCGGTGGACATCGTGGACAGGGGCACCGCTCGTCGGATGCAACTGCTGGCGGCGGTCGCCGGGTTCATCGAGTCCTCCGACTCCGCGCAGGCGGCGAACGCGGTGCAGACCTACAACAACGCGCTGGAGGAAGCCATCGCGCTGACCGCCGCCTCGGAGACTCAGGTAGACCAAGCGATTCAGCGGATGCAAACGCTGGGCGTGCAGCTGCCCGCGGTGCTCTACGTTACCGGCTTAGCCGCGCCTCAGCCCGATGGCACGCAGCAGGTGCTGGTGCTGGTGCGCAACGAGGGAGCGGCGGTCTCCTCACCGGTGAACGTGCAGGTGCAGGTTTCCGGGGCGTTTGACCTCGTATCGGCAGGAGCATCGGCAGTGCCTGCGCTTGCGCCGTCGCAGGAGTTTACCTTCACCGCCGTTGTGCGCCCGGCTCCCACACGCGGCTCTACGGGCATGATGACGGTGAACCTGCTGCAGAATAACATCACGGCGTCCACCGGCTGGATACCGCTGAGCAGTGTGGATACCATCGCGCCACAGGTGCTCGCGGTTGCGCCCGCCTCTGGCGAAGTGGTGCGCTCTGCACAGCCGCTGATTCTCGCCCGGGTGCTAGATAGCGGCGTGGTCAACCCGAACAGCCTGCAGATGCTGGTAGACGGTAGCCCTGTCGCCGCCACCTACGACGCCGCCAGCGCCACTCTCCGCTATCAGCCCACCTCCGCACTGAGCGAGGGCGAACACCGCGTGCGGGTGTCCGCGAGCGACCTGGCGGGCAATGTGGGCAGCGCAGAGTGGGCGTTTACGGTGAACCTGTCTGCGCCCGTAGAGTTGAAGGACGTGCAGGTAGCCCCCAACCCGTTTAGCCCGAACGGCGACGGCATCGATGACGTCGTGAACATACAGTTCAGGCTCACGGGCGAAGCACCGGTGCAGGTACTGGTACTGGACAGTGCCGGACAGGTTGTTCGCACCCTGCACGCGCTTGCCCCGATGGCTGCCACGCCACAGCAGCTATCTTGGGATGGCAAGGACGACGCCGACCAGCCGCTGCCCGCAGGCACGTACACCATACGCCTGCACATCCCGGCACAGGGCACGCAGACCGAGCAGGTGGTAGAGAAGAGGCTCCAGCTGGCACAGGGTGCGCTGACCATTACCGGCGTCTCCCTCTCTCGCGAGCAGTTCAAGATTGGACAGGAAGCGGTCACCCTGCGCTTCAACCTGTCGCAGACCGCCAACGTCACGGTGAACGTATTCGCCGGAACCGACACTGCCGACGCAGGCGCTATCGTTCGGCGCTTCACCTTCGAGCCACGCAACGGGCAGTTCAGCGTCACATGGAACGGCACCGGCGATAACCGTCTGTTTGTGGCGAAGGGTATCTACACCTTCCAGATCGTCGCCGAATCCGGGCTGGAGCAAACGAAGCTGGACAAAGCTGCTCAGGTGAACGCTCTGGGGCTACCCAACCTGAGACCGACCCAGCTGCTCGCCGATGAAGCGGATGGGAAGACCCGCTTGAGCGTGCGGGTAGTGAACGAAGGCGAAGAGCCTGCCAACAACGTGGTGGTGCGTCTGCTGTACGGCTCGCAGAACATCGGCGAAGCAAGTATCGATAGCCTGCAGTCTGGTCAACAGCAGGTGGTGTCGGTGTTGTGGGATGCGCATCGGGGGCTGCTCACTCGCGACCTCACGGTGGTCGTAGACCCCGAAAACAGCGTGGAGGAGATGAACGAGTACGACAACACCCTGCAGCAGAGCGTGGAGGTGGCACCGCTCCGGTTGGGCAACACCTTCCCGGCAGGTCTATCCATCATCTCCATCCCGATGCTCCCGCTGGATGCGAACCCGGCGAGCGTGCTGGGCATCGACCCCGCACAGCTGCGCATCGCCTGGTGGGACCCTGTGGCGGGGGCCTACCGTACGGCGAACGACATCACGGCGCTGGAACCAGGCAAGGCGTACTGGGTGCGACTGCCTGCTCCCGCAGACCGCCTGCTGTCGGGCGTCAAAGCCCCCAGCACCATCCGCCTGCAGCCCGGATGGAACCTGTTTGGCGTCACGCAGGCGCAGGGCGCGGTTGTGTGGGATGTACAGCAAATCCGCGTGCGCAAAGACCAGCAGATACTCACGCTGGCGGAGGCGCAACAGGCGGGTTGGGTAGAAGACTACGCCTGGGGCTGGCAGCAAGACGCCAACGACCCGAACAGAGGTTCCTACGTGCTGATTTACGATGCCAACCTGATACCCGGCATCCGCAACACACTGGAGCCGTGGAAAGGTTACTGGATTAAGGCAAACGTGGAGTGCGAATTGATACTACCTTAATGGGAGGAGCGAGATGAGACGCATTCTGACGGCGCCGTTCGTGCTGGCTTTATCTCTAAGCCTGGGCGGGTGCGGGATGTTCCTGTCGGGAGCACAGCCGATGACACCCCCCAGTATCGGCTTCCTGCAGATAGAACCCTCACGGATGCGCTTTACAGGCGGACAGGCGACAGTGAGTGCCGAGGTGCGCGACGACAACGGAGTGCGTTCCGTTACACTGGTAGTGGTTGCACCAGACGGCTCTCGCTCCTCTCTGGCGATGGACTCCGCAGGACAGGATATTTATCGTGCCACCATCACCCTGTCCCCAAACCTAACCGCCAACGCCCAGCGGTATCAGGTGTCCATAGAAGCGGAAGACCTCTTCGGCGTACGCACCCAGAGCAGCCCGATAACCATCGAGGTGGAAGCGCTTTCCCTGCCACCGGGTGAGCCGCCGATTTAGAGAAACACAAATGTCGGCAGGTTTTCCCACGCGGCAGGGTGTATCGTAACCTGTGCATTCCACCAACCGGGGGATATTCAGGGTGAACGAAGATATCGACAGCCTGTCGTTTGAGGAGATATGCATTCACTGGGGCGAGGACCCCGAGCGATACATGGGTTCGGTGGTGCCGCCCATCTTTCAGAACAGTCTGTTTACCGCGCCGAGCGTCGACGCGCGGTCACGTAAATCGGGACGATATATCTACACCCGTGAGTCCAATCCGACCACAGACATTCTCAACCGCAAAATCGCCGCGCTGGAAGGCGCAGAGGAGGCACGTTGCTTTGCTTCAGGCATGGCAGCCATCAGCGCAGCGGTAATGTCGCAGCTGCGTAGTGGCGACCATGTGGTGTGCGTCAAGAACGTTTACTACCCAGCGCGGGTGCTGCTGCAGGACTATCTGAGCCGCTTTGGCGTCGAGGTGAGCTTCGTGCACGGTGTCAACGTGGAGGATTTCCAGCAAGCCTTGCGTCCCAACACGCGCGTGTTTTATTTGGAAAGCCCTACCAGCATCAACCTGTGGTTGCAGCCGCTGGAAGCGATCTGTGCGTTAGCCAAAGAGCACGCCATCACCACCATCATCGACAACACGTGGGCAACCCCCATCTTTCAGCGACCCATACAAATGGGCGTGGATATCGTGGTGCATTCGGCGAGCAAGTATCTCGGCGGGCACAGCGACGTGATTGCGGGCGTGGTATGCACCTCGCGCCAGCATATCGAGGCGATTCACCGCGAGATGACGCTCATCGGTGGTATTTTGGACCCCTTCGCAGCATGGCTGATCCTGCGCGGTTTGCGCACACTCCCTACACGCCTGCGCCAGCATCAGCAGAACGCTCTGCAAGTCGCACAATGGCTCTACAAGCATCCTGCGGTGCATAACGTACTGTATCCGGGCTTACCCTCCCATCCACAACACGACCTAGCGCGCCGCCAGATGAGTGGATTCAGCGGGTTGTTCTCGTTCACCCTCAAGCACAACTCGCGCGAGGCGGCAGTCAGCGTGGTGGATGCGCTGAAGATGTTCCATATCGGGGTGAGCTGGGGTGGTTACGAAAGCCTGGCTCTGCCGATGCTGATAGAGGATTACGACGGGCAACAGCGCTGGGGGTTGCGGGTGCACATCGGACTGGAGCCGCCGGAGAGCCTGATAGCAGACCTTGAGCAGGCGTTGCGTCACGCGGAAGACAAAGGGCGTTAGCCTTTTTCGCCCTTCAGTCCGCTGATGAACTTTTCGAAGAAGCTCTTCTCTTCTTCAGGCACGTCCGTGAATCGCTCACCGCACGCCGCGGCGAACTGGCGCAGGAGCCCTCGCTGCACCTCGTTCAGATGAGTGGGAACGTGGATGTTGATGTGCACCAGCAAGTCGCCCCTGCCCTGTCGGCGGTTGGGCAGTCCTTTCCCTTGCAGGCGAATGACGCTGCCGGGCTGGGTGCCGGGCGGGATTTCCAGGTCGATATCTTCATCCAGTCCGCGTACCTTCACCGTCGCTCCCAACGCAGCCTGCGCAAAGGAGATGGTTAGCTTCGTGCGCAGGTTGGAGCCGTCTCGTTCGAAGCGTTCGTGCGGGCGCACATGAAACACCACATACAGATCGCCCGCCTCACCACCGCGCCTGCCCGAGTCGCCCTCGCCCAGAAATTGCACGGCGGTTCCGTCTTCTACGCCCAGCGGTACGCGGATGTTGCGCTCCACCATCTGGCGCACCCGTCCCTCGCCACGACACTGGGTACATGGTCGCGCAATCACTCTGCCCTCGCCATGACAGTTGGGACAGGTGACAACGGTAGAAATGGTTCCCAGCAGGGTATGCTGTGTGTGACGTACACGCCCGCTACCGCGGCAGGTGGAACAGGTGGTGGGGCTTTCACCCGGCTCTGCGCCGCTACCTTCGCAGCGGGAGCAGGTCTGAAAGCGGGCGTACTGGATGGTTTTGGGTGCACCGGAAGCGATCTCCTCGAGGGTTACCTCCACATCCACGCGCAAATCGTTGCCGCGTTGTGCACGCGGCGTCTCGGTGCGCGCGCCTCCGGAACCGAAGAACAGGTCAAACAGGTCGCCGATGTTGCCGAAGTCGCCGAAACCGAAATCGGGTTCCGCCGTGCCCCCACGCACTCCGGCGCGCCCAAACAGGTCGTAAGCACGGCGCTTCTCGGGGTCGCTTAACACCTCGTACGCTTCGTTGATCGCTTTGAACTTCTCTTCGGCTTGCTTGTCGCCGGGGTTTACATCGGGGTGGTACTGACGCGCAAGACGCCGGTAGGCACGCTTGATCTCCTCCTGCGTCGCATCTCTGCTAACCCCTAATGTCTCGTAGTAATCTACCTCGCCCGGCATCGGCACACCTCACGTTTCGGCTACTCAGCAGACTGATCCTCATCGCCGAAGAGAGTATGTTGTACGTCTTCCTCTTCCGACAGGTCGCCCGTGTCCGGCTCGTCCTCGTCCAGACCGAGCACCGCATCTATCTCTTCTGAGAGCGAAGGTTCCTCTTCCTCGCTCAGCGACAGATCTTCGTTGGCTTCCTCTTCTGGCTCCACCACGTCCGGTTCGACCTCAGATGCCTCATGACCATTATCGGAAGCCTTAAGGTTTGCCTCGACAACTTTCGCCATCGCTTCCTCGAACTCTTCGGGGGTCAACACCGCTTCCGGCGCTTCGGGTTCCATCAGCTCGGGCAAAGGTTCAGGATTGAAGCTGGGCACTAACCGCCCGGCTGCAATCTCTTCCAGCGCAATGGTCAACGGGTTGCTGGAAGAGCTCTTTACCAGCGCACGGCGAGCGATGCCCTGCTCCTGCAGCTGGCGTGCACGCTTCGCCGCCAACATCACCAGCGCGTACTTATTGAAGCGGTTTAACCTATCGGGACTGGGCAGGATCATGGTTGGCTACCTCTTTTTCTTTTTCACACCCATGAATTATACCGCCTCTGATGGCAATCGTCAACGCAGCGAGGCAACCGAGCGTGCGTGCAGGCAATGCTGTAACACACAGGGAAATATGATGCATGGCAAGAGGGCAAGACGTGGCATCTATAGCCCAAAACAACCCTGAGGAGATTCACGCGATGCCATCTTACGAAACACTGCGGATGCTCGTACGCGATGAAATCGTCCAGCGCGGTGAAGAAGGCGCGGACACATCCGGATTCATGGAACGCTGGCAGGAGGCAAAAAACGCCGACTCTCTATGGAACCTCTACCGCGAGCTGATGGCTTTGCCCGTCCGCGAGGATTTCCCTTACCACGAGCCCACCGACCTGCGGGGCATCCAGCAGGCGCGCGATGAGGGAGTGCGCCGCTTCAAAATGGTCATCTGCGAAGAAGACCTGCTGGACCGGTTACACGGCGCGTGGCTGGGGCGCGTGGCAGGATGTATGCTGGGTAAACCGGTGGAAGGCTGGAGCCACGAACGCATTCGCCAGTACCTGGAGGGAGCCGATGCCTATCCCATGACCGACTACCTGCCTGCCGAGACGCGCACCCCTCCCGAAGGCGTGCCACAGCCGTATACGTGGTGCACCAGGGGGTATATTCACGCAGGCGAGCGCGATGACGATACCGACTATACGGTTCTCGGTCTGCACCTCTTTGAAAAACACGGTGCGGGCTTTACCACGCGCGACGTAGGCAATGCATGGCTGCACTTGCTGCCCGTCTACCAGACCTACACCGCCGAGCGACAGGCGTATATCAATCTGGTCAACGAGCTGCCGCCGGAAGAGGTTCCGCTACACTTAAACCCCTATCGCGAGTGGATTGGCGCACGCATTCGGGCGGACTTCTGGGGCTACGTGGCTCCGGGTTGTCCGGAAAAGGCAGCGGAGTTCGCCCATCGGGATGCAACGCTGTCACACGTGAAAAACGGTGTTTACGGTGAGATGTTCGCTGCGGCGATGATTGCCTCCGCCTTTGCCACGCAAGACGTGGTGGAAATCATCCGCGCCGGCGCAGCCCAAATACCTGCGCGCAGCCGTGAGGCAGAGATGGTGCGCGACTGCCTGCAATGGCGAAAAGAGTGCAGGAGCTGGCAGGAGGCTTTGCAACGCCTCTTGAATCGATATTATGGCAGATACCATCCGGTGCATACGGTAAACAACGACGCCATCGTGCTGAACGCCCTGCTGTGGGGCTGGCCCGATTTTGAAAAGGTGATCACTATTGCGGTGATGCAGGGGATGGACACCGATTGTAACGGCGCGACGGCAGGCAGTATCTGGGGTGCGGCGTTCGGTGCGAAGGCGTTGCCGGCGAAATGGACGGAACCGCTACAGGATAAGCTGTACAGCGCGGTTTTCGGCTTTGCAGAGAACCGAATCAGCGATCTGGCGAAGCGCAGTCTGAAGCAGGCGACGAAGGTACTGACCGGCACAGGCTAACAGGGGTCATTCCCTGAAGCACGATACAAAAAATCTCCGACAAGGGAGGTGTCAGCCATGCAGTTCGTGACGCTCGCGAAAGCGGTGCCCGGTCGGGCGAAGGAGCTGTTCGGCAGTGGGCTGTCACAAATGAACAGCCTTGCCTCACAACACGGCATCCAGATTAAAGCGGCGGTGATTACCTACGGACAGTACGACCTGGTTGCCGTGTGGTCCGCCCCGGACCAGGCGACCGCCAACCGCTTCCTGCGCGCCGTAGCGGAGACCGGTCTGCTGGTAACCGATACTATGCTGGCTGTTCCTGCTGAGAGCTTCTAAGTGACGTCTTTCTGGAGGGCGAGGCTCCGTCCAAGCCGTTGGTTTTGGTCGCGACGGAGCGCGACCCTCCAAAGCAATCCCTCTGGAGGGCGAGGCTCCGTCCAGGCCGATATGGTATCAGATTCGGCACACAATCCCAGCCTTCTCGCACTCTTCCTTGACCAGCTGCTCGGTTTGCTCGCGCATCAGCAGGCGCGGTGTCCGCCCCGTCTCTGCGCGATACTGACGCAACAGCGCTTTGTATCGTTCCTCCAGAAAGCTCCAGTAGTTGATTCTGCCCACCCAGATCTCACGCACGCCCACCTGTGCAGCGGTCTGCACATAACGCCTGATCTGCTCCGGGGTGTTCTCCACGCCCGGCAGGAAAGGGCACCACGCCCACGTGGCGGTGTCTGCGCCCTCTTGACCGCGCTTCGCTCGCAGCACGGGTACGTAGCAGTAGGAACACCCGAACCCGCATCCGATGTACGGGTTCAGCGTAAACTCCGCAAAGGACGCGCCTGTCCGGTGCAACAGACGTTTGCACCGTATCTCCTGAACCTGCAGAGTGCGCATAAAGTATACTATTGTATACTGGATTGAGAAGGGATGTCAACTAAATGTGGTCGGTGGTTCTGTTACAGCAGGGTTCTGCCGGTCCGGCGAACAATAGACTCAAGAAGCAGAGAGTTTTTTACTCTGCTATATCTTAGTCTTGGGATAAGCATGTTTCGCCCGAAGGCAGGGGGCGGTCTATTGTGTCATGCTGAGCGTCAGCGAAGCATCTCTTCTTTCTGTCATGGCTTGCGCTCAGAATGACAGGCATGCGGCAACGTCCTGCCTATATCTAAATAATCACGTTGACAGACTAAAAGAGGGCGAGCGATGCGCTTTTTCGTATCGGTGGATTGTGAAGGATTAGCCTGTGTGGTGGGCGCGCCCGGCGGCACGCTGACCGACTCGCGCAACTATGCTTTCGCCTGCCAACAGGCAGTGCGCGAGGCAAACGCGGCGGTGCGTGCTCTGTTCGACGCGGGCGCAGAGCGAGTAATCGTTTCTGACAGTCATGGGGGCGGAGTGAACCTCGATTATGAGCAGCTGGACGAGCGGGCGGAAATCGCATTGGGATCGGGCTTCGGACGTCGTTACCCGGGAGTGGACGAACGCTTTGACGGCGTACTGTTCATCGGCTACCACGCGATGGACAACACCCCCGATGCGGTGCTGGCACACTCTTACAGTTCTAAAGCCTACCAGTGGATAGAAGTGAACGGCGTACAGATGGGCGAGGTGGAGATAGACGCCGCCATTGCGGGCGAAATGGGTGTGCCGGTCATCTTCGTCAGCAGTGATGATCAATGCGTTGCCGAGGCAAAGCGATTCTTGCCCTGGGTGGAAGTGGTGGTGACCAAGCAGAGCTTCGGCTGGAACGCCGCGCTGAGCAAACACCCCAAACGGGTGGAGGCGGAGATATATGAGGCGGTAACGCGAGCAGTGGCGCGGCTGCCCGAAATGCGCCCGTTTCGCGTGGATAGTCCGGTGACCGTGCGCCTTCACTATAAACGCATGGAGGATGCCGAACGTCAAGCGCGTAGCGATACCCGCTGGCGGCGCATCGATGCGTACACCACCGAAGCGGTTTTCGAGCGTCTCTCGGACTGGCTATAAGGAGGTGACAGATGCTGTTTGGTATATCGCCGAAGCCCGTTATGCGCAGACAGGTTGGGACGTGTACGATAGAGCTTTACCACGTGCGCTATCTGCGCAACCTGCGCGCGGACGCGCTAATACTGCTTTCCAACCACCTGCTGTGGATGGGCGCGCGGGTAAGCAAACGCATCCGAGACGAGGCGGGCGATATGGTAGAGGACGAAGCCCGTCGCTACGCTCCCCTTCCCCCGGGCGAGGCGATAAGCACCGGTGGAGGCATGTTGCGCGTGCGACACATCATACATGCCAACGTGTTGAATGAGCAGTTGATAGCCACGCCGGAATTGCTGGAGCGAGCACTGGATAACGCACTCAAACAGTGTGAACAGCTGGGCGCGCGGCGCGTAATCTTCCCGGACTTCACTGAGCAGCTGGTAGGGTGGAGCGCTGAGGAATGTGCGCTCGTCATTTTTCAGGCGATTCGGCACAACGAGGGAAAGATTCAAACCGCGCTTATTGCCTGCTGGGATAAGGGAAATCTGGAGGCGTACCGAAAAGTATTCGAACACCGGTAGTACTCCGCCACACAAGGATTAACGGACCACCCCACCAGCAGTGTACTCTCTCGGGAAAGAGCCGTGACTACTCGTAAACCAGGATGCGAGGCGGGGCGAGCAGACCGTATGGCACGAACCGGTACTCGTCTGTCCACGCGTCTCCCGCGGTGAAGCTTTCCGGTCCCACGCCGTACAGCTCGCCCTGCTGGTGATGCAACGGTCCGAGCAGGTTACGCGGGCTGGTAAAGACCTCCACCGTGATTTCGTTCTCGCCCTCATGCACGAGGTCGGTAATGTCTACTTCGTACGGATACCACGCCAGCAAACCGGCATACTGCCCGTTGACATGCACGCTGCACACCGGCGCATAGGGCTTCTGGCACTCCAGCACCACGCGCTGTGCCTCTCCGGGCAGGCGCACTCCCCACGTGAACCGCTGTGACCCGCAGTAGAAGGGATACCCCTGCGAGCACCAGTCGTCCAGGGTGATACTCTCTGGCTCCGTGTCCAGTACGAACTGTTGACCTTCCTTCATCGGCAGCACTCCGAAGTCTCCCAATACCATAACAGGTTCCAGCACCAGTCCCTCCACAAAGTGGAGATGTTGTTCGATCACGTTGACACCTTTGCGCAGGACTCCTGAAATATCCAGTTTGCGAAAGCCGATGTCCAGCCACCACCCCGCGTCTTTACTCTCCACCTCCACGCCGTTCACCACGAACCGGCTGAACTCCGGCTTTTCCACCACCAGCATCACCGGCGCCCCCGGCTCGATGCGGCTCTCGAAGGTATAGGTCAGCACCACGTCGCACGTTTTGGGCGGCGAGTGGCGATCTCGTTCGCGCTTCCACAGCGACACCCCGCTGTTGTGCAGGTCGGGGTCAATGCCCAGATGGTTTGCAAGGTGTAGATGCAGTTTCCACATCGGCAGGCGTGCGGTAGGCGGTTGACCGGGGATGGTCAGCGTAGCGTAATCCAGCAGCAACACGTTGGGTTCGGTACGCTCCACTCGATAGTTGCCGTCGAGGTCTATCTGCATAGCCGGATGCTTTCTGCGCTCATGCGCACAGCCTGCGCTGCCATCCAGCACCAGCAGGTACGACTGCGCCGGACCGAACGGCAAGGCACACTGTATCGCTTCACCCGTTTTCTCTATCGGCAGGGCGACAATCTCCCCTGTCTCCGCCTTGCACAGGCTCAGATGCCCCTCACCGCGCACATGTACGGTGAGTTCGCCATAGTCATCATCCAGCGCACGGTTCACCAGGAACAGCACCAGCTCACCGTCGTCGCTGCGCACCAGACGCGCGTAAACGGAACGACAGATGTCGCCGCCGGGAGTGGTCACGCGCACCACCGGCGGGAGCAGAGCATCCACCGCCTCCTGCAGGGCGGTACAATCCTCAGGGATGCGCGTCACGTTCGGGTGGTTCCACAACGCGGCGAGCTCTTCCCCGGCAGGAGTGCCCTCTACCTGCGAGGCTGTCTCACCAACAGCGATCATTTGCCCGCCGGCATCCAGCCACTCGTGCAGCAACTGCACGGTGGAGCGTGCCAGCGTCAGCGCAGGAGGGATCACCACCAGACGATAGCGCGCCTGCCCGATTGCCAGATACTCGCCCTCTACGCGCGCGTGCCGCTGCATGATAAGCTCATCGCCGAAGTCGTGGTCGTGCTGAATCTCGTTCAGCCAGGTGCTGACGCGCATACACGCCTCGCCGTAGCGGGCACATCGCTGCTGGTTATCCGGTCGGAAGGTTGCCCACCCCGAGCCGATGGTATGTAGTACTAACAGCTCGCTGCAAGGCGTGCCCGACCGCATCATCAGCGTCACCCGCGCCATATAGTCGGAGAGGTAGCGGTAATACTTCCACCAGGGCTGCTGGTAGAAGATAGAAGGCGGGAAGTCGCGTTTGCGCCCGCCCCACATCGAGTACAGGGCAAGATGCTGGTTCATGTAGGTCACACCCTGCACGAACAGGCTGTCCGCAATCCACTTCTGCTCGGCGAAGGAGATATTCCATCCCGAACAGCCGTAGGTCTCGCACAACACACGCCGCCTGCCCATTTGCCGCGCTACGCTGGAAACCTGCCGTGCCAGCAATGCCTCCGGCAAACGCCTGCCCAGGTGGTCAATGCCCGGCGACTGCATGTACTCGTACAGGGGCATCGCCGCGCCGATGGCGGCAATCTGCTCCGGGAAAGTGTCTTCCAGCAGGTAGTGCCCCGTGAGGTGGATGCCGTGCCGTTCGCACCAATCGTAAAGCTGCTTACCGAAGCTCTGCACGAACATCTGGGTCAACAGTCGATGGAAGCGATAACGGTGCGCAGAGGCATCGGGGGCGTCGAAGAAGAGCGCGGGTAACGCCTCTATCAGCGAATAGCCGTACGCTTTCTGAAACTCCTCCGGCAGCCGTTCGGTGAAGGGTAGCTTATCGGGCTGGAAGAACTTGCCGTAGTGAGGCTCATCGGTGAAGATGCCCGGCACCGTTTTACCGAACTCTTCGCCCACTTCGCGCGCGTAAGCGTCGTAAGTATGGTGCAGAAAGGCGGCGACCGCCTCGGGGTTGAGGGTGTCCAGATAACTTCCGCCGTTGTACCAGGGGCTGGGTGGGTCATAACGCCAGACGAAGCGGACGATAGTTTGCCCAGGAGGCACCTCTTCGCCTTCATGAAGCAGGCGGAAATCGCGCAGCTGCCCGTTCTCTTCCACACAGCGGTAAGTGGCCAGCACGCCGCCTTCGGTAACATCGTTTGCCTCTCCGCGTTGCCAGGTGATATGCTTTGCGCGAAACGAAGGGTGCATGGCGGGCACGTCACCTCCGGCGAAGCCGGAGGGCCAGCGGTCTTCATCGTACAACCACGCCAGCATCCCGCGCTCTTTCGCAGCGCCAACGCAGGTGCGGATGTGCTGCATCCACTGCTCAGACATATATTCGGTCAGCAGGCCGGTGCGGGAGTGCATAAAGAAACCGCCCATGCCTGCCTGCATCATGCTCTCTATCTGGCGCACCAGCTCGGCATCTTCCAGATGGTCGTTCCACGACCAGAACGGTGCGCCGCGATATTCCGTTCCCGGATTGCGAAAAGCCTTCATCCATCCCATCGGCTCACTACCTCATCTTTCGTTTGCCTTTACCCCCCGCCACCCATCGGATAGCCTGCAAGACCATCGGTCTTCAGCCCCCACAGCTTTCTCCCGTCCCAGGCGTAGGCGGCAACGTGCCCCGGCACGGTGACCAGATAGTCCATGCGCCCGTCGTTATTCAGGTCCGCCACAATAAGGCTTCCCGCGCTGTCCTGCGGGGCAGGAATCTCCATCTTGACGACGAATGGATTGTTCGGGTAATCAGGGACATTGCGAGATTGCACCGCTATCACCCCTGAAACAAGATTCGCAAGAAGCAGTGCTTCATCCTTCGGGAAAGAGGTTGAGTATCAATGCGAACGGTTACCTACACCCGGATCCCCGGTTTGCCAGAGCCAAAGCGGGGCAAAGTGCGCGACATCTACGACCTGGGCGATAAGCTGCTCATCGTCGCTACCGACCGCATCTCCGCCTTCGACGTCGTGCTACCCAACGGCATTCCCGACAAAGGGCGCGTGTTGACGCAGCTTTCGCTATACTGGTTCGAGCGAACGGAGCACATCGTGCCCAATCACCTGCTCAGCGCAGACATCGACGCGATTGCGGAAGCGGTTGTTGCCGCAGGTGGTCAGCTGGACGCCGACGCGTGTGAAATGCTGGACGGACGCTCGATGCTGGTGGTCAAAGCGAAGCCTTATCCCATCGAGTGCGTGGTGCGTGGATACCTGGCGGGGTCGCTGTGGAAAGAGTACGTGCAGGCGGGAGGCATGGAGAAACCGGTGACACTGCACGGCATTCCCCTGCCCGCCGGGTTGCGCGAGAGCGACCGTCTGCAGCAACCCATCTTCACCCCTGCCACCAAAGCGGAGATCGGACACGATGAAAACATCAGCATGGAGCGGGCGGTACAGATTGCGGGCGAGGTAGCCTGGGAGCTGGAGCGCCTGAGCATAGAGGTATACTGCTTCGCCCGCGAAGACGCGGCGCAAAAAGGCATCATCATCGCCGATACCAAGTTCGAGTTCGGCGAGAAAGAGGGGCGCATTCTGCTCATCGACGAGGTGCTCACTCCCGACTCTTCGCGCTTCTGGGCAGTGGATGATTACATGCCCGGACGCTCGCAACCGAGCTTTGACAAGCAGTATGTGCGCGATTGGCTGGAGAGCACCGGATGGGATAAGACCCCACCCGCTCCCACCCTGCCGGACGAAGTGGTGGCGAAAACATCCGAGAAATACCGCGAGGCGTATCGGCGCATCACGGGGAAGGTGCTTTAGGGCAGATAAAAGGCTCACACGAAGGCGCGAAGAGCGTGAAGTTTCTCTTCAGTGACTTCGTGCGAGCAGCTGCTCACACCCTGCGCCAGCGACGATAGCCCAGCCAGCCAATCGCAGCTATCGGCAGCCATACCACCGCCCACACCGCCACCCAGATAAGCACCGACCAGAGGCTCTGGGCAAACGCCACCAGCGCACGCACCGCGTCGGACGCCACCTGGAGGGTGAGGCTCCCTGCGTTCAGTTCGCCTGCATCCAAATAATCAGGATTGAAAAACCACCAGCTCATAGACAGTCTTCCTGCCGAGAGCGTATAATACAGGCGGAGGTGCGCAAGCCATGCAACCGATGACACGTCGTGAGTTTCTTGGAACCGTACTCGTGGGAGCGGGAGGGATGCTACTGGACACAGGCATAGATGCCCAGCAGAAGCCTCCTGTGCGTTCGCCAACGGAGCTGGTCGCGCTGGGTAAAACGGGCATTAAAGCATCCTTCGCGGGTATTGGCACGGGAATGCGCGGCTGGATGCGCCAGTCCAACCATACCCGCATGGGCAAGGAGGCGTTCATCGCGCTCATTCGGCACGCCTACGATAACGGCATCACCTTCTTCGATACCGCCGACCTGTACGGCACGCATCCCTTCTTGCGCGAGGCACTGCGAGGCATTCCGCGCGAGAAGATTGTCATCCAGAGCAAAATCTGGTTCCGCCCGATGGGCTTGCCCGAACAGGTGACCGATGCGAAACAGGCTATCGACCGATTCCGGCAGGAGCTGGGTACGGACTACCTCGATATCGTGCTGCTCCACTGCACGACGGAAGCCAGCTGGGCAGATGACCTGAAGGCAATGCGAGACGCACTGGAAGAGGCGCGCCAGAAAAAGCTCATCCGTGCGCACGGCACCTCGTGTCACAGCCTGCCCGCGTTAAAAACATCGCAGGCTTCGCCCTGGGTGCAGGTGCAGCTGGCTCGCATCAACCATCGAGGTACGGCGATGGACGGCAAACCCGAGGAGATTGCCGAACTGCTGCGCCAGATGCGGTCGGCTGGAAAAGGCGTTATCGGCATGAAGATTTTCGGAGAGGGCAGGTTCCTTACCCCTCAGGAGCGGGAGGAGAGCCTGCGCTTCGTGGTAGCGCAGCGATGCGTGGACAACCTCATCATCGGGTTCGAGAAGCGCGAACAGATAGACGAGACACTTGGCATGTTGAAGCAGATTCTAACAGGGTGAGGAGGAAGAATGGAACCGTTGATTCGCTTCATGGAGGACAGCGCGCCACGTCTGGAGGTGTTTGTCGGGGAGCGGCGGGAGCAAACGATTAGCCCCCGCCTTTTCGGCAAGTTCACCGAGCATCTCGGACGCAATGTGTATCACGGTAACCGTTCAGTCGCTGGCGGGCGATAGCCCCACCGCGCAGAACAGCTTCGAACAGCCGGAGGCAGTGCGCATCGTGAAAGGCACAGACAGGGCGGGCAAGAACGGCTTACGCTACACCTTTGCACCGCTTTCGCTGACCCTGCTCACCTTCCGGAGCGGAGCGTAGGTTATCACGTACGCCTCCTGCACCCCGGTGAGGGATACCTTCTCGTAGAGGAAACCCTGTCGGTCGACACGAATGGATAAGAGGGGGTGAGA
This sequence comes from Armatimonadota bacterium, assembly GCA_049969495.1. GTDB lineage: Bacteria > Armatimonadota > HRBIN16 > HRBIN16 > HRBIN16 > HRBIN16. The sequence goes on along the minus strand of JBMFOT010000007.1, from coordinate 22,853 downwards.
TGAGTATTATGTCCACTCGCGAGGATCGCCATCTGATTCGCGCCGCCCAGCAGGGTGACAGCCGTGCGTTTGACCGACTGGTGCACCGCTATCAGGCACAGGTGTATCGGGCGATGACCCGTGCCTGTGCCAACCCGGACCTTGCAGCGGACGTACTGCAAGAGGCGATGATTCGCGCCTTCCGTGCCCTGCCTCGGTTTCGAGGGGACGCCTCGTTTGCCACCTGGCTGTTCCGTATCGCCAAAAACCTCTGTATGCGCAAGCAGCAGCAGATTATGGCGCACCCCACCGTCTCACTGGACCAGCCTCTCGGCGAGGAAGAGGATGCTGAAAACCTGCTTCGCCAGATGATAGACACCACTGCCCCAAACCCCCAGCAGGTACTTCTGGATGAAGAGGTACGCCAGAAAGTGCGCGAGGCAGTAGACAAACTACCCCCCAACCTGCGCGAGGTGCTTATCCTGCGCGACATGGAGGACCTGTCCAATCAGGAAACGGCGGAGCGCACAGGTCTGACCGTGGCGGCGGTGAAGGCACGTTTACACCGCGCCCGCGCTCTGCTGCGCGAGCATCTGGAGGAGTACTTTTCGGAATCTTAGCATACCGTCAAATCCGGAATTTTTGGAGGGTCGCCTCCGTCGTGACCACAAACAGACGGCCCGGCAGGAGCCTCGCCCTCCAACTGGCTAAGAAGCCAGGAATCATGCTTGACGCTCCACTACTACCCCACTGTGCCACCGGTTTTTTAGCCAGAATTGCCCTGCTGCAGAGTAAACACAGACACAGGGGAATCGCTCAGAGGGGTGGCGAATGATTACAGGGAAGGAGGAGGAGAGTATGGAAGTCGTGGGCATCATTCCGGCGCGGCTGGCGGCGGTTCGTTTGCCGAACAAGCCCTTGCTGGACATCGCGGGCAAACCGATGATATGGTGGGTCTGGCACAATGCGAAACAGGCGAAAACGCTGCGCGAGGTGATGGTCGCCACGCCCGATGAAGAGATCGCCGAAGTGGTACGCGCTTTCGGCGGTATCGCGGTGATGACCTCGCCCAGGCACCGCTCCGGCACCGAGCGGCTGGCAGAGGCAGCGCAAAACCTCTCCGCAGAGGTCATCGTGAACATTCAGGGTGACGAACCGCTCATGCCACCGGAGAACATCGACGCGGTCGCGCGTCCGCTCCTCGAAGACCCTGCTCTGCCGATGAGCAGTCTGATGTGCCCCGCTACCGAGGAGGAAAAGGACAAGCCGACGGTGGTGAAAGTGGTGGTAGACCGCATGGGCAACGCGCTGTACTTCTCACGCTCGCGCATCCCCTACCCACGCGACCCCTCTGCTCCCGCCATCGTCTACAAACATCTGGGAATCTACGCCTACCGGCGCGACTTCCTGCTCCAGTACGCGGCGATGGAACCGACCCCGCTGGAACAGATGGAGATGCTGGAGCAACTGCGCGTGCTGGAGAACGGTTACCGTATCCGCATGGTGCGCGTAGAGCAGACCTCCATCGGCGTCGATACGGAGGAAGACCTGAACCGGGTGCGTGCCATCATCGCACAGCGCCAGGAGGGATAGAGCATGTTGCCGGTGCTGGTGACTGCCGCGGAGATGCGCCAGATGGACCGCCGAACCATCGAGGAGATGGGCATCCCCGGCTTACTGCTGATGGAGAACGCGGGCTTGCAGGTGGTAAATCAGGCAGAGAAACGGTTCGGCAACTGGCAGGGCAAGCGCGTGCTGGTGTTGTGCGGCGGCGGTAACAACGGCGGCGACGGGATGGTGGTGGCGCGTCACGCGGCACAACGCGGCGCGGAGGTGCTAGTGGTACTGGTTGCAGACCCTGCCAAAGTGGCAGGCGACGCCCTGACCAACCTGCGCATCGTGCAGAAACTGGAACTGCCATTACATGTGCTGCGCTCCATCGACCAACTGCGCGACCTCTGGGCGAGTGGATGGGACATCGTGGTGGACGCCCTGCTGGGTATCGGCGTCACCGGCGAGGTGCGCGGGCTCATCGGCGAGGTGATACGCTTCTTTGAAGGGTGCGCTGTGCCGGTCGTGGCAGTGGACGTGCCATCCGGAATCGACGCCGATACCGGTGCGGTATGCGGTTGCGCCGTGCGTGCGAGGCTCACTGTCACCTTCGGCGCGATGAAAGTGGGGTTGGCGGTCTACCCGGGCGCGGAGTATGCGGGAGAGGTAGTGGTCGCCGACATCGGCATCCCTGCTGTGGTGGTGGAACAGGCAAACATCCCTCGCCGTCTGATAACGCGGGAACAGGTGCGCGAATGGTTGCCTGCTCGCCCGCCGGATGCACATAAAGGGCATTTCGGGCATGTACTGGTGGTGGGCGGTTCGGTGGGGTTGGCGGGCGCGCCGATGATGGCGGCAGAAGCCGCATTGCGCGTGGGCGCAGGGCTATGTTCTGTGGCGGTTCCGCAGAGCGTCTACGCCGCTGCAGCCAGCGCTCTGCGCGAGGCGATGGTGCATCCGCTATCCGACGCGCCCGAAGGTTGCCTGAGCGCAGAATCCGTCGACGCGATGACGCCGTTGCTGCAGAGGGCGAACGTGCTCGCCATCGGGCCGGGTTGGAGCACCCACCCACCTGCCCGCGAGGCGTTGCGAAAACTGCTGGCTGTCGCGCGGGTTCCCTGCGTTATCGACGCCGACGCGCTCAACTGCATCGCGCTGGAGCCGGACATCCTGCCTGCTGGACACCCGTCACTGGTGCTCACCCCCCACCCGGGCGAGATGGCGAGGCTGATGAACACCGATACCGCGACGGTGCAGGCGGACCGGCTGGAGATGGCGCGACAGGCGGCGCAGCGTTTTGGGGCAGTTGTGGCGTTGAAGGGAGCGCGCACCGTTATCGCCACACCCGAAGGCAGAATCTGGGTAAACCCTACTGGCAACGCGGGCATGGCAACGGGCGGTAGCGGCGATGTGCTAACCGGCGCGATAGCAGGACTGATAGCGCAGGGTTTGGACATGCAACAGGGCGCGGCAGCAGGCGTATATATACACGGACTGGCAGGCGACCTCGCCGCGCAGGAGCTGGGAATGGCAGGCTTCATAGCGGGAGACATCATCCGACTCCTGCCGCAGGCGATACAAACGCTGGAGGGCGAGGCTCCTGCCGAGCCGCTGAAGGATAGGAGGACAGGAACATGAGGCGTATCGCGTGGGTGACGTGTCTGGCGATTATCACAACGATGACGTGGGCGCTGCCCGATAAGGTCACGGTGAACGTGCCCAGCGAGGGCAAGTATCTGGTGTGGCTGGAATCGGCAAACGGGCAAACGGTGTTCCTGCCGCCGAACGAGAGCGCAGGCGGGAAGGTGGAGCTGGACATCGCCTCGCTCAAGAAGCGGTTCGCCGATACCGCTGACAAGACTCTGGAAGGCGCACGGGTGGGCGTATACGATGTGAAGTACGGCAACCTTGCCCTGGTGACCCTGAAGCCGAACGATACCAGCGTCACCGTCACGCCCGACCAGTTCCAGTATGCCATGCGCGTGCAGGTGAGGTTGCAAACACCGGAGGATAAGCCCATCGCCGCGGCGTTCGTGATGCTCACCGACGCGAACAACACCATCCACACCGCCTTGCTAGACCCCTCGCAAAACGGCGTCGTCTCGCTGGAGCGGGTGAAGCTGGGCAAGGTGAGCGTGCTGGTGAACTACGGTAACAACCTGACTGCCTCACAGGAGGCAGAGGTGAAAGCCGAACGCGCCGACCCGGTGGTCACCCTGACGATGGTCATCTCCAGCGGTGCGCCTGTGCTGGAGGTTGCGCCCACAGCACCCCAACCCGCTTCGCAAACCCAGCCCACGGCGCCGTCCCCCGCGCCTGCGCCTCGCGCTTTCCCCGTATGGAACACCCTTTTCGGACTGCTGGTGCTGGTGGGATTGATTTACAGCGGCTACCGCATCTGGAAGCGCAAGCAGTTAACCCTGCCCGATGCGCTCAAGAAACTGGGCATTGACGTAGCGCAGGAACCACCTGCCCCGCCGCCGGTACAACCTTCCCAGAAGCCGGCGGTACAGGTTCCCGAAGGGCACTGCCCCTTCTGCGGTCAGCCAATAGACCCTGTCACGGGCGCGTGCGCCTGCTCGGTAACATCCGCCGCGCCAGCTGCTACGCCCACAACCTCAGTCTCCACTGCAATCGCCACCGCACCGCGCCTGGTGGGGGCACGCGGAGCGTACGGAGGCAGTATCTTTGAGGTAACCGGCGCGGAGGTGAGCATCGGGCGCGAGGTGGGGAACACGATACAGCTCGATCGCGATAACACCGTCAGCCGTCGACATGCCCGCCTGCTGAAGCAGGGCGACAGCTGGGTGATTCGCGACGAAGGCTCCTCGAACGGCACCTGGGTAAACGGTGTGCGCATTACCGAGCAACCCCTACGCCCGGGCGACGAGATACAGATTGGTGCCACCTTCTTCCGATGGGAAGTGTAAGCGATGCTTGGCAGGTTGCTGCTGGGTCTGGTGCTGGGTGGTGCAGGAGGAGCGGTGGCTTTCCTGATACAGGAGCCGCTGATAGACCACCAGAAAGCACTTTTCGACCCCGCAGAAATGATAAGGCAAACCTTGTGGCTATCCGTCATCCTGGGAACGTGTTATGGTTTTTCGCTGGGCATGGTAGACAGCCTGACGCGTGGATTGCCTGCGCAGGCGATTCGTCGGGGGTTTGTGGCTGCGTTGATTGGTTTGCCCGGAGCGATGATTGCGCTGTTCCTGGGGAACTTCGTCTACGGCACACTCAGTCAGCTGCTCGGTAATCCGTCCGGTGCAGGAGCAGAACCAACGCCGCTGGGGTTCCTCACCGATATCGTGCCACGCACGTTGGGGTGGTTGTTCTTCGGCACTGGCATCGGCGCGGCGGTGGGGGCGGTCACAGGCTCTGCCAAACGCTGGTGGCATAGCACGATAGGGGGCGCGATTGGAGGTGCGCTGGGCGGCGTGGCTTTCCAGATATTCACGCTGATATTCAGCCCGTTGTATCTGGCGATGTCGCATGGTGAACGAGTGGAAGTGGGAGCCCCCGGACGGGCGGTCGGCTTCCCCGTGCTGGGCGCAAGTATCGGCTTCTTCATCGCGCTGGTGCAGGAGGCGCTGAAGGCAGCATGGGTGCGCGTCATTCTGGGGCGCAACGAGGGCAAGGAGTTCCCGGTGGATAAACCTGTGTGCCTCATCGGGCGCGACGAGTACGCCGATATCCCCCTCTTTGGCGACACGCACATCGCCCCACAGCACGCCCGCATCATCAGGCAGCAGAACCGCCACCTGCTGGAAGACCTCGGGGCGCCCGGGGGCACTCTGTTGAACGGGCAACCCGTGCAGCAGGCATGGTTGAAAGACGGCGACCTCATCCAGATTGGCTCTGTGCGCCTGCAGTTTTTCGAGAAAGCCACGCGCTCGCTGGTCAGGGAGGCAATAGAGCGGATGGAACAACCCTCCTCGCGCCCTCCCCTGCCGGACTACCTGTGCCCCTACTGTGGCGAGCGCAAGGACCCGATGACCGGACAGTGTGCGTGCAGTGTGTTGCCCGGGGCGTCTGCACCGTCTGCGCTGGCGCCAGGGGCGTCACCTGCCGCTTTGCCGTCATCCGCCGGAAGTGCAGTACAGCCTGCGGTCGGAACGGTTCCTACCCGACTGGTCATACTGGGCGGAGTGAAAGCAGGGGCGATTTTCCCCCTGCAGGGCAACATGTTGACCATTGGCAGAGAGGTCGGGCGCGATGTGCATATCGATTTTGACCCCACCGTCAGCCGGCGCCACGCGCGACTGGAGAGGCAGGGCGGTCAGTGGGTACTGATAGACGAAGGCTCGCGCAACGGCAGCTTTGTGAACGGTCAACCCGTACAGCAGAGGGTGATTCAGGCAGGCGATGTGCTGCGCTTCGGCAACACGGAGATGAGGGTGGAGTAGGGTACAATGGTTGCGTCGGCTAAGCGAGCAATGAGGATAACAACGACCATGACAGAGCTCATCTCCGAACTGCAGCGTATCGTGGGCGAGAACGCCGTGCTGCACGACCCGTTTGACCTGCTGGTATACGACTGCGACGCTTACACGATGGAGAAAGCGACTCCGCAGGCGGTGGTCTTCCCCACCGAAACCGCGCAGGTACAGCAGGTGGTGCAGCTGTGCAATCGGCTGGGCGTTCCCTTTGTGCCACGCGGGGCAGGAACGGGACTATCGGGCGGCGCGCTGGCGGTCAAAGGCGGGGTGATACTCTGCACCAGTCGGATGACGCGCATTCTGGAAGTAGATATTCCCAACCGACGCATTACCGCCCAGGCAGGAGCAATCAATCTGGACCTCACCAAGGCGGCGAAAGCGACCGGCTACCACTACGCGCCCGACCCATCCAGTCAAGGCGTCAGCACCATCGGCGGCAATGTGGCAGAGAACGCAGGCGGTCCGCACACGTTGAAGTACGGGGTAACCGTCAACCACATCACCGGGCTGGAGGTGGTTCTTCCCGACGGCGAGGTGGTGTGGTTCGGCGGGAAGTGCGAGGAACCGCTGGGATACGACCTGGTGGGTGTGTTTACCGGCAGCGAGGGCACGCTGGGCATCCTCACCACCGTTATCGCCAAGCTCACCCCCCTGCCCCAGAGCTGGCGCACCCTGCTGGCGGTCTACCCGCGATTGGAAGACGCCTGTCAGACGGTTTCCGACATTATCGCCGCGGGCATTGTGCCCGCGGCGATGGAGATGATCGACCGCACGACCCTGCAGGCGGTAGAAGCGGCGTTCCGCTTTGGCTTCCCGCAGGATGCGGACGCGGTGCTGGTGATTGAGTTAGACGGGCTGGAGGCAGGGCTGGACAGGCAGCTACAGCGCGTGGTGGACCTCTGCAACGCAAACCACGCCGAAGAGATTCGCCTTGCCCGCGACGAGGAGGAACGCACGCGCCTGTGGACGGCACGAAAGAAGGCGGTGGGGTCGCTGGGGAGATTGGCGCCCAGCACCGTCACGCAGGATGCAGTGGTTCCCCGAAGCAAACTGCCACAGGTGCTAAGGCGCATCATGGAAATCGGGCAGGAGCACGGCGTGCGTATCGCCAACGTGTTCCATGCGGGCGACGGCAGTCTACACCCAATAGTGCTCTTTGACGAGCGAGACGCCGAAGAGGTCAGGCGCGTACGCGCCGCGAACGACGCCATCGTCAGACTGTGCGTGCAGATGGGCGGTAGCATCACCGGCGAGCACGGCGTGGGCGTGGAAAAAGCACATTATATGCGCTTGCTCTATAGCGACGCCGACCTACAGGCGATGCAGAGGGTGCATGATGCCTTTGACCCGCAGGGTTTGTGCAACCCTGAGAAGATATTTCCGCAACGCCTGTCACCCTGAATGTAGCCGCAACCTTCAGCGTGCGCCCTTGTTGCACAGGCTAAAGCCTGCGGCTACAAAGATTATTTAGTAGGAAGGTCCCCCTTTCTTGTCATTCTGAGCGCAAGCGAAGAATCTCGTTTTAACGACAGGATGAGATGATTCGCCGACCCTCAGCATGACAAAGAACACGCCAATCCTGCGAGGTGCTGGGCGAAGCGAGGCGCATCCCCGTACACCGGGGGCGGTTCGCGGACTCGTCTAAGCCCTATAGGAGCATCTATATCGGACACGGTGATACGCACGTCACGCCTCCAGCAAGGAAACCTTCCTTGCCTTACCCGCTGGCAGGGTAAACAGCACCGTTGTGCCCTTGCCCAGTTCGCTCTCGATCCAGATGCGCCCCTTCTGTGCTTCCACCGCCAGCTGGCAGAAGGTGAGCCCCAGTCCGGTACTGGCTCCCTCCTTGCGTGCCTCCACCTGCGCGTACTTGTCAAATACCTTGTCTACCCACTCTGGCGGGATGCCCGGGCCCTGGTCGGTCACGCTGAAGGTCACCGTTGCTCCTTCTGAGGCGCGGGTGCGGATGGTGACAGTGGAATCGGGAGGGCTGTACTTCAGCGCGTTACTCAGCAGATTCACCAGCACGCGCGTGGTGATGTCGGGGTCGGCACGGACGGTACTGACCTGCGGGTCAGGTTCGTACACTATCCGCACTCGGTTCTGCGCCGCCCACAGCGATACCATCGCCAGCGAAGCGTTCACCAGTTCATCCACACTCACCTCCTGCACCTGCACCGGCATCTTACGGTGCTCTAGGCGGGGGAGGTCGAGCAAGGAGTTAATCAGGGTCAACATACGGTTGCTGGAAATGAGTGCCATGTCCAGCAGCTCTTGTTCGGTTTCATCCATTTTGTTTTCGCGCATCTGACGCAGGGTTTGCAAGCCGGTCAACACGTTGGTAAGCGGCGAGCGTAGATCATGGATGATAAAATGCATCAGCTCCTCGTGGCGTTTGCGCGTTGCCAGCAAACCCGAAAGCATATAGGTGACGGTCAGGAAGATGGCGGAGCGCACCGCCAGGTTCCAGTAGGGCACGACGCCGGCGGTGTCATGGGTGGTGCTGAGCACGTCCGCCGCGAACCACGCTATCGCGCTGGTGATCGCCAGAATCACGCCCGGCTTCTCGCCAGCGAACCAGTCTACCAGAATAATCGGAATGAGGTACAGGATGAGCAGGTCGGGTTCGGTGAAGTAGTCTATCGTGGTGATGATAGCTACCAGCACCAGCCCTAAAGCAATCCAGAAGTGTCGGGAACGTTTGCTCAGAAAATCGCGAAGCGTGTGCACATTCTGCCTCCGGCTACATGATACCTCGACGAGAGGCTTTTCTGGATGCAGTATCCAGAGCGGACTGGATTAACAGGAACTCACCGACGTTATCCATGGTCAGCAATCCTACCAGCTCGTCGCCGCGCACCACCGGCATCGAGTGGCAGGCGCACGCTTGCAGGCGGGGCAGCACATTTTCCAGCATCTCGGCGGCGTCTACCACCTCGAACTGCCTCTGCATCACCTCGCGCACGAAGCGGTCCGTCCCCTGCTGTGCCAGCGCGTTGAGCAGGTCGCTGCGGGTCAACACCCCTGTGATTCGCCCGCCCTCTATGACCGGAAAGTCTTGTTGCCAGCCGCTGAGGATAAGCTCCACTACCCGCTCCAGAGGGTCATCGGGCGAGACGGTGCGAAAGTCGGTCAGCATCGCGCGTTGCACCGGTATACCGCCCAGCGCGGATTTGATTTGCACCATGCTGGCTTCCTGCGCCGCGCCAATCCATACGAAGAACGCGATGAACAACAAGAACGGGTTGAGAAACAGCCCCAGAAAGCCAAACAGGAAAGCTATACCCTGCCCTAATGCTGCAGCGATATTGGTTGCCTGCACGTAGTCCATGCGCATTGCCAGTAAAGCCCGGAGCACACGTCCACCATCCATCGGGAACGCTGGCAGCAGATTAAACGCCGCCAGGAATAGGTTCACCGTCATCAGTCTTGTCCACAAAGACCCCTGTACCATATCCGGCTCTATCGGAAACAGCATGCTCTTTGCCTGCACAAAAAAGTACAGCGCCACGAAAAGAAGCACGTTCACCGCAGGACCCGCCAGCGCGACCCACAGCTCCTGCACCGGCTTGTCCGGCATTCTTTCCAGACGCGCCACACCGCCTATCGGTAACAGCGTAATGTCGCGCGTGCGGATACCGTATCGCTTCGCCGCCAGCGCGTGCCCGAACTCATGCAGTAACACACATCCGAACAGCAAGAGGATAAACACCACCCCGTTCACCACCGCCTGGAACGTGCCCAGCTGCAACCAGTGTAGAAGAGCAATCCATCCCACGAGCAGGAGGAAAGTGGCGTGTACATACACCGCGATACCTGCGTATTCTCCCAATTTCCATGACCATCTCATCGGAACATCCCTGCCTTTTTCCGTCCTGTAGTCGTTCTCTCCAGAATCAGTTACGCAAAGCGGGGAGGAGATATAACACCCGAAGCACAGGTTATTTCGAGACGGCACAGGGAAATACCTTTGCCACCCGATACGTTCTCCCCGGCGGTTGACAATGAGCAGACATCGGCGTATACTGAAGTCCGGCATCACTACGCAAAGCAGAGGCAAAGGCTACAGATGAGAATAGTCATCCTGGGGTGTGGGCGTACCGGTGCAGCACTGGCACGCATTATGGCAGCGGAAGGGCACCGGGTAACTCTCATTGAGTGGAACAACGACTCGCTGGAGCGTTTGGGGGGGAAGTTCACCGGTGCGGTCATCACCGGGAACGGGCTGGACGAGGACGTTCTGAAAAAAGCGGGCATCGAACAGGCGGATATGTTCGTCGCCCTCACCGAAGGCGACAACCGTAACCTGATGGCGGCTCAAATCGCCAAGGACCGGTTTCGCGTGCCAAAGGTGATCGCCAAAGTGAACGACCCCATTCGGGCAGAAGCCTATCGGGAGCGGGGTATCTACACGATATGTTATAGCCTTATCGGCTCGGCGATGATTCGTGACCTCGCTTACGACCGCCCGCTGGGTTCGGTAGAAGAGTACAACGTCGTTCCCCCGGAACTGAAAGATTGAGTGAGGTAGCTGCGCGATGTACATTATCATAGTCGGTGCAGGTAATGTCGGTTACTATCTGGCGAAGACGCTGCTGAACGCCGGACATGAGGTGCTGCTGATCGAGCGTGATAAGCGACGCTGTGACCTGCTGCGCGATGAGTTTGGCGAGTCGGTCATGCGCGGGCGAGGAGATGAAATCCGCACCATGCGCGAGGCGGGAGCGGACCGCGCGGACATCGTGGTCGCCTGTACCGGCGACGACGAGGACAACCTGATTATCAGCCAGATTGCGAAGTGGTATTTCAACGTCCCCCGTACGGTGGCGCGCATTAACGACCCGCGCAACGAGAGCATCTTCCAGCAACTGGGCATCGACGCGACCGTCAGCAGCACAAACGTCATCTATCACCTGATTGAGCAGGAGATCGAAGCGGGCGAAGTGATCCCGCTTGCCGCGCTGAAGCGAGGCAACATCGAGATTGTGGACATCGAACTCAGCACGCGCTCACCGGTGGTGGGCAAGCGTGTTCAAGACCTCCCCCTCCCCCCAGACGCGCTCATTGTTTGCATCATCCGACAGGAAAACGCTATGTTGCCTCATGGCGACACTATGCTGGAAGCCAACGATAGCGTGATTGCGCTGGTATCGGCGCAAAGCGAACGTCAGCTGCGCAAGGTGTTCGCAGAGGAGCAAGAGGAGTAGCGCACCTGCTATCTCTCCATGCCGAGCTGCAGGCTCAGGTAACCCGCCGGGCGGTCACGCCAACCTTCCACCAGACCGCCCGGGCGATACAGCACAAACGCGGTCAGCCCTTCTATGGATGTGCCTGCAACGGGAAAGCCGCTCGGCGCGAAGGTGGCTCCGAACTGCGCCCGCAATCCACGCCCCAGAGCGAAGCTGACCGCTCCGCTCAGCACAGGGCGATAGGTAGTCTCTCTGTGACGGTCGACGTAGATGCCACCGTCCAGCTGTACCTGCCAGCGCGCTGCTCGCGTGGAAACCGCACCGACCGACAGCCCAACGGTATCTGCCGACTCCGTGCCCGCGTGCGTGCGCGAGTAGCAAAGGCGATACGTCGTCGTCCACGCGCGGTCGTGCCGGATAGAGAGCAGGCTGGTCGTATCCACACGCGGAGCCACGTAGGTGAAAACTCCCTCCGCCACATCCGCAACGCCTTCCCCGCCTTCCAGCCGGCGTACCGACAGCATCAGTCGACGGTCGCCCTCGTCTCGGAGCAAGTACTCTGCCCCAAACCACCGGGCGGAGGTGGAAAAGCGATTAGTGCGCACGCGCCCTTTCGCCACAATCTTCTGCCAGCCAACCTGCAGCTCTGTACGGCTATCTACCCGCAGGGCGACCGACTGTTCGCTCACCCACAGAGTGCGCCCCTCTGCCTCGGCGGCACGCCAGGTGGTGCAGAGGTGCACACGATTTGTCTCCTGCGCCCACGCACCGGTGGAAAGAAGGAATATCAGCGCCATAAGGAGGTAAAGGGACGTGAGTAAGACCTCTCCTCCAACCCCTCTCCCCCAGGGAGAGGGGCGTTCCCCCTCCCCTCGCAGGGAAGGGGGACAGGGGGATAGGTTCCCTTTCGCGCACTCCCTGAGCGCAACCGGTATCGGAGGACGATTCATGGCTTTAACGCTTTCAATATCAGACGGGAGACGTTGCCCAGAGTAGGTCCGCCGGGTATTGCTTCGAAGCTGACTGCTGCTACCGGAACGCCTGCTTCCGTCTGCCCAACAAAGGAGCGTGTCATATCCACCGTACCGTTGGCGTGCTGCACAAACAGGCGGGAGGTACCTCCTGTGGCTCCAACGTCGGTCAGGAACGCCACATACGAGTTCTCAATGACCGCCCCCAGTGCGGGAAACCTCGCCTCGAACTTGGTGGGCAAGGTAGTGCGCAGGGTGCCTTCTTTTGCAAACACATCGAACACGTACGCGGTGAGGGCACTGCGGAACTCCTTGCCGTCCTGTACCACACGGATATTCTCCGCGACGGCGGTGTACCGCCCTTCGGGCAGTTGCAGGTCGTCCAGTAGAGTGCCATCTCGGCTCACGCGGAAAGTGCGCAGAAAGCTGGAAGGGGGGGGAGTGTCCGTTCGAGGATTGACAAAGCCATCTCCCTGGTAAAGGCTCACCATCACCACATCCTGGTCAAAGCCCACGCCTGGTATCTGCGATTCTCCGGCTTTGATAATCACAACGCCTGCCCCCTGTTCGGTCACCACTTTGCCGTTGGTCAGGATGATATATTGTGATGGGGGGGCAGCGGCGCCTCCGCCACCGCAACCACTCAAAACCAGCGCCGCCCACCCTGCCGCAATAACGCCAGCCAGCACACGCATCCTCTTTACCATGCTCGTTTTACCTCATCCCTCCGGATTTACCGGTAAGAATACCGGCTCTCACTGTAGCATGAGACGGTTCACGTTGTCAACCGCAGCTTCACCGTGACTATCTCAAAGGGCTGAACGGTGATGGTGAAGGAACCGTCCTGCACCTGCAGAGGCTGGGTATCCCGTTCCAACAGGTCACAAAGCACCGCCTCGCGCACGGGCAGGCTGGTGGTCACGGTGACCTCTCCGCGCGAGTTGTACGCTTCGTACAGCCGAACGATAATTGCCTCTTCGTCTTCCGCCTTTTTGACCGATTCGAGGATCACCCCGTCACGATTCAGCCAGAAGAACTGTTCTTCGGTGTTCCTGCTGCCGTGCCGGTCCGCAGGCAATATCGTCGCTCTGGGTGGGCAGTTCAGCCAGTATGCCTCTTCAATCACCCCGCTCTCCTGCAGCGTGCCCGCATGGGGAAACAGCGAATAGGTGAAGCGGTGATGTCCCATGTCCGCCTCAGGGTCGGGGGCTTTGGGCGCACGCAGCAGGGTGAGGCGCAGGGTGTTACCGAACACGTCGTGCCCGTACTTGCAGTCGTTGAGCAACGCTACGCCGTAGCCGTGTTCGCTCAGGTCTACCCACTTTTGCGCGGAGACCTCGAAACGCGCCATGTCCCAGCTGGTGTTGTAGTGTGTTGGACGCTCCACATGACCATACTGTATCTCGTAAGTCGCGCGCTGGCTGTTAATCGCCACAGGAAAAGCCACCTTGAGCAGTTTATGCTCCTCGTACCAGTCCACTTCGGTCACGAAATCGATGCGCCGACTACCCTTCGCCAGCTGCACCGTCTGGGTGATGCGTGAGTTGCCGAAGGGGCGTGTGAAGCGGATGGCTGCCCGAACCGGCCCGCTCTCCACCACCTCTACCGAGTCCAGTTCGGTAATCACGCGCCCTTTCTCCTGATAGAAGACGTCGATGTCCCACGCGTCCCAGTAGAGGGGCTTGTCCTCGAACAGCTGTAGCTGATTGCCCCTCTCACCGGGCGCAAGCACCTCGCGCCCGTTCTCGCGGTCGTAAATGCGTTCTATCAGCCCCCGCGCATCGAACTCTATCCGCAGGATGCCGTTGTCCAGCACGCAAGGGGAGACGGTAAACGGATTGGCTTCCTCGCAAGGTTCCTCACGCAGGTCGTACACGGTGTAAGCATACCCTTCCGAGGCGCACCAGTCTTCCAGCAGGGCGACACGGACGTTCCCATCCTCCACCACCTGTACGGGCAGCACCGTTTCGTCAAAGAGCGCGGAACGTGGAGCAACACCGTCAGGCAAGGCCACTGCAACCACCTGTGTAGAAGGCGCGGGGGGCGTTGTGCGCACCACCAGCACAGGCATCCGCATCCCTTCGGTGTTCACCTGCTCACCGATGGCGTGCAGGGCGTCGTCGATGATTCGCTCTGCAATCTCCCGCACCTGCGCATAGTCGCGCTCGGAGTCGCGATACACCTCGCTCACCGATGAGCCGGGGATGATGTCATGGAACTGGTTGAGCAGAACCAGCTTCCACGCGCGCTCGAGCTCCTGAGCCGGGTAGCGGCTCAGCCCGTCGGGGCGCACGCAGGAGAGAAATTCCGCCTCGCGCAGCAGGAACTCGCTCTTGCGGTTGTGTCGCTTATTGCGTGCCTGCGTGGTGTAGGTTCCGCGATGCAGCTCCAGATAGAGCTCGCCTACCCACACGGGCAGGTCTTTGGCCTCTGCCTCCGCCTTTGCAAAGAAGTCGCGGGCGAACTCCAGCGTCACGCGCGGCATCCCCTCCACGTCGCGCAGGCGTCGGGCGTATTCCAGCATCTGCACGGTGGGACCGCCTCCGCCGTCGCCATAACCGTAAATGTAGAGCGCGCGGCTGGCGCGGTCGTGCTCACGGAAGTTGTGCACGTGGTACATCAGTTCGCGCGGTGTCATGTTGCCGTTGTAGGTGTCGGCGGGGGGAAAGTGCGTGAAGATGCGCGTGCCGTCGATGCCCTGCCACAGGAAGGTGTGATGCGGGAACTTGTTCATCTGGTTCCAGCTGATTTTCTGGGTCATAAAATAGCGGACGCCCGCCTTCTTCAGGATTTGCGGCAGGCACGCCGCGTAACCGAACACGTCCGGCAGCCACAGGTCTACCGTTTCGATACCGAATTCCTGCATCCAGAACCGTTTGCCGTACAGAATCTGCCGTACCAGCGACTCGCCGCCGGTGATGTTGCAATCCGCTTCCACCCACATCGAGCCAGCCACTTCCCACTGCCCCTCACGCACCTTCTGCTTGATGCGCTCGTACAGACGCGGAGCCAGCTCCTTCACCCACGCATACTGCTGTGCCTGCGAGCAGATGAACTTGTATTCGGGATACATGTCCATCAGGCGCAGGGCGGTGGCAAAGGTATGAATGCACTTCTGCTGTGTGCGTTCGAGGGGCCACAGCCACGCGGTATCGATATGGGCATGTCCAATCGCGCTGATCTCGTGCGCAGAGGGGCAAGCGGGCTTGTTATACACCTGCGCAACGATTTGGCGACAGCGGGCGATGCTGTTTCGGTCGTCGGGGTCGAAGGCGTTGACGGCGGCGTTCAGCGCGGTCAGCAGTTGCGCCCGGCGAGGTTCGTTCGCGGGCAGTTCCTTTAGCACCTCCAGCGCCACGCGCATATCGAAGTATAGTGCAGTGATGTCGCGGTGCCACACCGCCAGATTCGCCATACGGAAGGTGAAGGGGTTTGGCGGAGGCTCTACCGGTTTGGCATCCACGCTCACATACGGGTTCATGCCTGTTGCCTGCACGTAGAGGGTGATTTCCTCGCCTCCCCGCGCCGACTCGGTGACCAGATACTCGCGGTGGTTTCCGTCGATGCCCTGTCGTGGGTCGTTTCCCACCCAGACCACCGCCTCCGCTCCGCAGTCTATCAGCGCACAGATGGCTTCTCCGCGCCATTCGGGGGGAACCAGAGCGGTAAAGCGAAACCACGCATCGCTCCATATCGGTCCCCAGGTATACCCCGGCTCCACAGGCACATACGCTTGTCGTGGGGCGTCTTCGGGGGAGATTTTGCCTTCAGGGCGGTACACCGCCGCCTGCATGGGTATCTGTTGTGCCCAGATGCGGGGCTGGAGGTCGTTGCGGATAAAACGCTCCACCCGCGCCAGAGTGAGTTCAGGATGCTTGAGCATGGATGCCCTCTCGTCACCTCCGTACTTGGCGTTGTTTGCCGAGACAGTACCGGTAGTTTCTCCTGACAAGGGTGCTCTTCCTGCCCATGAGAACCGAGATGCTCCGCTAACGCTCGGCTGGAAACCTCCCCTCGCCCTCTGCGTCTATACACAGTGAGAACCTTTGTGGGGAGGTTTGGCAAGGCGTTGCAGGGGCTATTCCCCTAGCGAGCGACTTCCGCCTGAGCCGGGATAAGCACGCTGTCGCCCGTACCGATGTCCCAGATGAGCAGCACGGCGCGACCGTCGCCGTCGGAATCTGTCCGCAGCGAGGCGAGGGGAGCGTCTCCTTCCAGCAGTATCTCGCCCCGGCGGGTGGACCGCAACCTCCACCAGACGGTACGCGCCTCGTTGCTGACCGCCATGCCCTGCACGGGTGCCACCGCATCCAGAGCCAGCACGGTGGGCGTGCGGACGACACGCTGTGCCTCGTCGATCTCGCCGACCAGCGCCCTGCCGCGCAGGAACTCGTAATCGCCCAGCCACAGCCTCCACCGGTTGCCCTCGCGCCGGGCGCGGAGGATCTGGTAGTCCGCCTGATGCTCTCCCGCACGGAACAGCACCGCGCGGTGTTGCAGTGTCTCCGCGGTGACGTTGGCTTGCAGGTGAACCACTACCTCGTGGTTGTCTGGCAACACCTCTGTAACGGTTCCCCGTAGGTCGTGTGCCTGTAGCTTCCGGTCGCGATGAACAACCTCGCCACCGCTCACGAACGCCTGTCGGAGTTCGCCTTCGCTATCATAACGCATCACCGCGAAAACCGCTCCACAGGTGGTACCGTCCGGCAACTCCACCCGCTTCTCCGGCGTGAGGGAAAGCAAAACCACATCGCGTCCGTGCCGATGGACTATCTCTATCGCCACAGCGTCTGCACCGGCTGACGAAAGCGGAAGCAGGCGCACCCTGCGGATGGGTGGCGTGCTTCGCGACGCCTCGATCACCGTGACGAAGGTGGTGCGTAGAGGTTCTGCTCCTTCCGCCTGCGTGTGGGCAATCAGGTATTTGAGCGGTGGGTTGGCGCGGTTACCCTTGGGATAGCCGTTGCAGGCGATAAAGCGCATGGGTTGTGTGGGCAGCCAGTGGATGCGCAGGCGGGTGTCGCCCTGACGCCAGCTTGCCAGCCAGGGACGGTCGCTTTGCGTCTCCTGCGGTTCGGTGAGGAAGGCGAAGCCGCTACCCGTATACCCGTCAAAGCCTGAAGTGGCGTTCGCACGCTGGGGGTCGTCGTACATCGTGCCAAAGGGCACGTTCTCGCCCGCGAGCGTACCGGGGCGCGGTTCGGGAAACGCTACGCCCCTGTACAGAACCTCCGCCGTCGGCAGGTGCAGGGAGTAATGATGCTGTTTGCCGCCCCGCACGTGAAACACGTCCACCACATAGAAGGCATCGTCGCCCGGCAGGTCTATCATGGCTGTTTGTCGGCGGTAGAGGGACGCCCTATCGGGATAGACGCTCTCGGCGGAGGCGTCCACGAGTCGTACCCACTGTGATTGCGCGAAGCGATGCAGGCGTCCCCTTGCCAAATTCGCCTGTCGCTGTGCGTCGATCATCACCGTACAGTGGCTGACGGTGTGCGTCGTCCAGCCGGGCGGCTCGGGGTCGTCGGCGGCAAACTGCGGATAGCCGAGGTCGGGCAGTAACTTTTTGCCAAAGGCGAACAGTTCGATATTGAGCCGGTCGTAATGCCCGTGTCCACCGCCTGCCCAGCCGTAGTACAGGGTGAGCGCACGCTGGTTCTCGCCCTCTCCCCCGCGCAGAATTGCCAGTCCATAATCGCCCAGCAGGCGCGAGCGCTCGTAGGGTGAGGTGTCGGGCTGGGCAGAGGGCGCCTGCGGGAACGCCGGCAGGAACAGGTCGGCGAACCCTGTGTAGGCGCGTTCGGCGTTGCCCTGCGGCTTGGGGAGGAAAGGATAGAACAACGGGTCGCCATACTGGCGGTAGGCGATTTCCGCCATCCACGCGGGCAAGTCGATACGCGAGCTCTCCACACTGCCCGAATCGCCGATGGTGGGCGTAAACCCCTTTGCTGCACTCATCTCGAACGGATAGTAGAACAATCGACGAACCATCGGGTGCTCGAACAGATTCACCCCTACGCGTTGCAGGGTGTCACAGATGCGTGCCACCTCCTGATTCCAGAGGAAATGGTATCCGGGCGCGGATTCGTGCCCCATCCCCTCGCGGAAGAAGAGGTTAGCGAGCGCGAACTGTAACCCCTCGTGTGTGTAGCGGTCGCCCGTGTTGTGCAGCAGGTAATCGGTTGACCACTTCAGCAGCTCCGGGTCCTGGGAGACAATGGCGGTGGTGAGCAGCGTCTTCTGGTGCATCCCATAGTTACCGGAAATACGGTACTCCTTGAAGGCTTTGACGAATTCCATTAGCAGGTTGCGGTAGAGATGCTGGCGGATGGCGTCGGCGTCCTTGCCCAACGACCTGTGCAGCTCCGCATCCTCGTCGATGGCATCCCAGACAAAATCCACCGCCTCCGCGAGGTTCGTCGCCACGCCTGTCTCCCAGATGGCGTTGACGATTTTGCCGGTGTAGGAGGGTAAGAACTCGGTGGCGTAGCGCGACTGCTTGTTGTGGTCCATATCGGGATAGTAGTCGGCGATACGGCAGAGCATCACCAGCGCCTTGTGCGCGTAGCGTCGGTCTCCGGTTAGCAGGTATGCCCGCGCCAGATTGTGCACCGCTGGGATGATGTGGCGCATCCAGTGCCAGTGGCAGTAGTAGGCAACGAACCAGTATTTCTTCTCCTCGCCGGGCTTCTTCCAGCCCCAGCCGTCGTCGGGATAGTCGCCTGTGAGCAGGGAGCGGTCGCTCATCCCGCTTTTCAGGAACGCGCCGAAGTCGTTGGATGGGAACTCGCTCTTGCAGTTCGGACAGATGACCTTCCACGGTTTCTCCAGCGGTGTTTCGAAGCCGTAGTTGCCGTATTTAAAGGTTTCTCTACCGCACACGGGGCACCCGGAGAAGCTGATGTTGAACGCGCGAGGAACCTGCGGCGGGGGGATGGTCTCGCGCAGGTAGTCATCACTGCACTGCGCCCATCGCTCTGCCATCTGCAGGATGTCCTGCACCGCCTGACGCGCCGGCTCCTCGTTCGCCAGACGGTGACGCGCACGCTGTATCTCTTCAGGTGTGAACAGGGCAACGCTCTTTTTGGGCATGCTATCCGCCTTTCCCAGCGTGATGCCGATACACAGCACGGTGAACAGAATGAGTACACGCATAGGAAGCCTCCTCGTGAGGTAAAGTTTGGCGGGAGATGGGGAGGGTTCCTGCTTTGGGGGGATTAGGGAGTATCAGTCTGCCCTACGCAAATTCTGCCAAACACATTAGGGAGCACCAGAGTTTCATCACCGTGTGGGACACCAGGAGTAATCCCGTTCAGCATCGGGAGCCCTTCCGCGAATAACTTCCACCCCTGTTGGGCGGGTTGTTCGCATCGCCACAGCAGGGCTGCAGCCTCGTGCGCCGCCTCACTCATCTGCTCATCAAGCCACTGGCGCAGGGCTTCTTCGTTTCCGAAACGGAGACGCAGGTAATATGCAGATTGTCGGTGTTCTGGAGTCATCCAGTGGTCAAGCAACTGATGGCGCAGGTACTGAGCCACATCATCCGTGCGCTCTTGCAGTTCGACGAGCGTGCTGATGCCCAGCTCCTCCAGCCCTTTGCGAAGCACTTTGGTAAGGTCGCGTCTACCCCACAGCTCCTGTACTATCGGCTGGATATGCTTCCAGTTGGAGACAATTGCCCGCAAGGGAAAGGGTAACATAACCCGGAATGTGTGAGCCAGATGTCTCCAGAGGGAAATACGAGTGTTGATGTCCTGCTGCAGTTGCTGAGCACGCTGCAGTTCGTCGGTAATAACGTCCTTCATTTCCTGTGCCGTGTTTTGCAGGACGTGCAACGCTCTCCACCGGAGCATCTCAGCATGTTGTGCATGGAGACGCCCCAGATAATCATCCCAGCATTCCTGAAGATATGCCTTTCGTCGGCGATAGAACGCGTACGCCCATCCACCAGCCAGTACAGGGGGGAGAACCGCAGCTACCACTACCGCCCACCACACGTAGACGCCCAGACGAGGGGCCAACAACCACAAGGCACCTTGCAATACCGCCCACGAGACGAGGGTGACCAAAGTAGCTATGGTTATCAATCGCCCTCGTTCAGGTAGCCGCTCGAGGGCCTCCTCGAAGCGTGTTCTCGCAGACTGCACGGTTTCTCCGCCGGGTTCCGACAGCTCCATTTTCAAGATTGTCCAACGGTCCATCGCTTGGGCGGCTTTGTCCAGTGCGAACCGGAGTATAGGCAGAGCACCCCGAAATACCAGCATATTATTCTGGATATACTGTCTGAGATAGCTGCGAAACACCTCCAGCATTTCGTTTGCTGCCGACAGCATCGCCTGCTCACACTGTGGCAATGTTTCCTTGCGCCAGTGTGCATCCCAATCGTCCGTTTCTTGCAACCATTGATGAGGGTCACCACTGAGTTTAGGCTTATCTTGCGCAAGCGACAGCGTTAGCCCTGCCCCCTGCGAGGCGATGTTCGGTATGGCTTGTAGTAAGCGTTGCCACCACGTCACCTCGTCCTGCTGTATCTCCGGGTCAACCTCTGGTGTGGTCTCAGGCTCCGAAGTCAGCTCGGTAAAGGCGTCTGCAAGCAGCTGGTGCGTTAAAGCGTCCTCAATCTCCGGCAGAGGCAGCACTACCAGTCCAAAACCGGGCACGAGCCAGATTTTGTCTGCGGATGGAGGCTTACGAAACAACCAGTGTTTCTCGTAATGGTCAATCGGCTGTAGGGAGGCGAAGAGAAAGTGGGGCAAAGCGGTCTCAAGGTCATCCAGAGTGAGAACCGAGCCGTCCGACCGTACAGGAGCAAGTATCCAGGTAGAAGAGAAAGTGAGTGAACCGGTACGGACGAAGGCACTAGGGTCTCCAACTACGGTGGGGGAGAAAGCACTCGGATGAGGGTGGACAACCAACAGATGTAACCTTGGCGGCACCTTTTCCTGCAGTGATACCGAAGCCTCCTCCAGCAAATGAACAATCTCTGGCACCGAGTCGGTCTGGTCACTGTCGACAAGGAGCAGGATCTGTACCACCAGATAACCGCCGATTGGACCGATACTGATACCCGCTTTTCGCACCCTTTCGAGGTTTCGTTCCACACGGATACGGTACATCCACTCGGCTAAGGGGTTAACGAACCAATCAGGAACGTCTACCGGCGGGACGTGCAGTTTTTTCGCCTCGCCTGCTTCGTATATCCCAATCGACACCACGTGCTCTACGGGCGAGCGGAAGCAGCGTAACAATCTCGCTGTCTGTTCTAACGTCTGGGTAGCGATTTTCCCCGAACCGATTATCAGCGTCGGGTAGATGGTCATTGCTCGCTCCTCCGCTCGCGTTATCCGTCCGCAGTTTAAGTGGTATCTCGGAGCCTTTTGATGTAACGGATCAGGGCATTCATCTCCATATTGAGGAGTCTTCTCTGCTCCTCGCTATCTGTGTCGTTGATGACCTTTAGCAGTTCCTTGATGTATTCTTCCAGCTGTGCTGCAATCTTCTCGCGACCGAGCACCTTTTCCAGCTGTGCACGTGCTGAGGCTAAGTTATCTAGGTGTTCCCGCTTGGCTAGGAGGGCTCGATAGGCGGACTCCCGACTATCACCCAGTCTGTCCTCACTGAGAGCGCGCTTTTGGCACCAATCCTTCCATTCCGAAGGCAGTTTCGCGGTCAGCGCTATTGGCCACGCCGTTTCATACTTGGGCACGGTGTCGCCAGAGGGGGAGATGTATACCGCCATATAATATGCTTCGTCCTGCAAAACGACGTATCCGTATGCTACCGCCCAGCTCCACAGCTCCTCGAACATCGGCTGCATGTCCGCAGGATGAAGAGCAGGGATTTTGCCGTAAAACCGCTTGTCCAGGTGGAGCCTGAGTTTTACCTTCGGATCTTCCACTCGCCGCTTATAGAAGTGCCGCATTCGGTTGGCGCTTCTCAGGTAGTAAGCCCGTGCGCCGTATGTGCGGCACATCACAGTAAGCGCGAAGGGGTAGCCATCGTTTACTATCTCTGGGCGGTAGCCGTACTGTTCGCATAACTGGCGCACCGATTCGCGCAGGTCATCTGCGTGCCCATTTTCAGCGTGTGCACCATTTTGGGTAATCGGCATACTCACCGCCATCAGCGTTTCGAAGCGAGGCTCGCCCGGCGGGTGGCTCGTGGTCCAGAAAGGCTGACAGACATCGAAAAGCAGGGCTAGTTTCCGCTTCAGGTATTCTGCGCGTGATGTTTCCTTGTCCTTATTCTGAAGCACGACCGTCAGTACGTTCGCTTTTTGGCGCAGCTGAGGGGAAAGCACCTCGGCAGCAGCCCGTAAGCATAACTCTGCGTCTTCTTCGGCATTGAGATTGGTCATGGTGAGGTTTCCAAAAGCGGGTACATGTTCCTTTTGGGCACGGTACTCGCGTATCCTGTCACGAATGCGCTCATGCGGAATGGAAAGCTGCTCGTAGAACCCCTCGAAATCCTGGCGTAGCATTGCCAGCCACTCCAGAGTGTAGCCATGGTCACGCTTTTCTGACACGATACCGTGCGCCCACTCCTTGAGCTTTTCTACGGTTTTCTGCTCATGTGTTTGCCAGTTCCGAACAAGGTCTGCCCATTCACGCAGGCGTGCCGTCATGGAGGCGTGTTGAGCGGCTGCGCGCCGTTCCAGCGCCTGAAGCACAGCATGGGCAGCCTCGCGGTAGAGACCCGCGTCTGCGAAGGTTTTCAGATGGTCTATG
>JBMFOT010000006.1:0-70264 GCA_049969495.1 Armatimonadota bacterium | reverse complement strand
GGTCCCAAGGGTTAGGCTGTTCGCCTATTAAAGCGGTACGCGAGCTGGGTTCAGAACGTCGTGAGACAGTTCGGTCCCTATCCGCGGTGGGCGCAGGAGGTCTGAGGGGGGCTGTCCCTAGTACGAGAGGACCGGGACGGACCGACCTCTGGTGTACCAGTTGTCCCGCCAGGGGCAGACGCTGGGTAGCTATGTCGGGTAGTGATAAGCGCTGAAAGCATCTAAGTGCGAAGCACGCCCCAAGATGAGACCTCCCACGGGGATAACCCGGTAAGGACCCCGGAAGAGAACCGGGTGGATAGGCCGCAGGTGTAAGCACGGTAACGTGTTCAGCCTAGCGGTACTAATAGTCCGAGGGCTTGACCATATTCGCGCTTTGTCCGAGATGCCGACCCCTGTGCAGCTATCAAGTGGCTTACACCGGATGTTTCCTGGTGACCATGGCGGAGGGGAAACACCCGTTCCCATCCCGAACACGGCCGTTAAGCCCTCCAGCGCCGATGGTACTGGCGGGGCAACCCGCTGGGAGAGTAGGACGTCGCCAGGAGCTAATGAAGCCCCCTGACCGATTGGTCAGGGGGCTTTTGTGTTAGATGCCTGCTTCCGTCACTTTACCAGTGTCTCGATGAGGCGGAATACAATCGCACCCGTTGTGATAGAGCGTATCGCCGCGTCAATCTCTGCTTGCCGGTCACGTAGCCGCGCCGCCATCACGCGGGTGGGCACAAAGATAATATCCCCCAGTTCCACGGTGCGCACCTTCTGTGCGGGGAGCACCTCGCCAGTCGCCCGGATGACCAGAATCCTGTCGCGCGCGGCGTCAGAGGTGAACCCACCGGCATACTCTACGTAATGCGCTACGTTTTTGCCCGGTGTGTACAGCACTGCAGAGGGCACGACCACCGCCCCTGTCACCGCTACCGTGGTCGGTTTCTCGGGCACGTAGATGATGTCTCCATCGCGCACCTCCACATCTGCTGGGCTGCCCGGCTTCTGCAGCGCGGTCACCAGGTCGATTCGCACGTTACCTGCGGGAAGCAAATCCTCCTCCTTAAGAGGACGCGCCCGCGACACGAGGTCACGGGTCAGCAGCGAGGTGGCTTCAGCGATTTTAGCAGGAGGTGCGGAGGTCGTTGCTGAGGCAGCTTGCCCCAGTAGCGCGGATGCACCTGCAGGCACAGCGGCAGGGGGCTGTGACAGACCGGCAGCAAAGCGCACACGCTCCACATCCGACTGCGCCAACGCACGCCGATACTCTTCCTCATTGACGATTTGCAGCACCTGCAGGATGCGCCCGGTCAGCGTTTTTTGCAGTTCACTGATAATCTGGTCCGGGCGCCGCATCAGGCGAGCAGCCTGTGGATAGGCGGTGTCCAGCAGACCACCTGCCCGATTCACAATGTCGCTGAGACGCTCCACAGGTGCTTGCAGAGTGTAGGGACCGGGTTCCTTGACCGCTCCGCGCAGGTAGACAGTCAATGGCTTCAGGCGAAAGTCGCCGCGTGCTCGTACGGTAACCACGTCCCCATCTTCCAGCAAGGGGTTCTGCGATTCCACCCCCTGCAGCGCTTCTGCCAGCCCCACTTCTATTGGAGGAGTACCCGCCGGTTTGCGTGCTTTGGCTATCTCCACCCGCGTTGCCGCCTCGGGAAGAGGACCGCCAGCCAGCCGAATCAGGTCGGAGAGGCGCATGTTCTCGGCGCGAGGATACACGCCCGGCGATTGCACCGCACCGTCTATAGTCACCACGTTTTCGGGGGTAAACTGCGCCTGCTCGCGGGTGTACACCATCAGCATATCCCTGTCTTGCAGAAGCACGTTGTGCTCGGGGTCGTTGAGCATCGCCTTGCGCAGGTCGATGGCGAGCAGAGGACCGTAGCTACCATCCGGGTTGCGCCGCTGCAGGAATGCACGTTCGATATAGGCGTTTGGCAGCACGCCCCCCGCCTGCAGTAGCAAATCCTGCACATGCATGTTGTCGGCGCGGTAGTAAGTGCCCTCTTTCTGCACCGCACCTTTAATGTCCACACGCCGGTCGCCCATCCACTCCACATCCTTTATCGCGTAGACGACGAGCCTGTCGCGCCGTTGCAAGGGGACGTTCGCCCTCGGGTCACGCTGCAGTGCCTGTGCCAGCGGTACCGGGATGAGCGTCTGCGTGTTGTCCGGGTTTGTGCGGAAGAGGTCGGCGCGGTCAATATAGGCATCCTCGAGCAACCCGCGTGCCCGCTCCACCAGGTCGGCAACTGTCATGCCCGGCGTCAGCGCATAGTTTCCGGGCTGGTCCACCGCGCCGTCGACAGTCACGATATTGGCGAAGACGGGGCGAATACTGTACACTTCTACCTTATCGCCGTCGTACAGGGGCGGGTTGTTCGCCTCGCCCGATTCCAGCAGGTTAGCGTCGATAAGCTGGCGTGCCTCCCCGGGGCGCACAGAGGTCACTGCCACCCGCTGCGCCACGCCGGATGGCTTCACGCCTCCTGCGAAGCCGATGGCGTCGCGCAGTCTCTCCGCAGGTAGCAGTTCATATATCGCCGGACGGTGCACCTCACCGGATACGCTTACCTGCACCTCTACAGGAGGAATGAAGATAACGTCACCCGGCTGAAGCGGCACGTCCTGACTACCGTCGCCATAGAGCAGGAAACGGTAGAAATCAAACGTGCGCACCGAGCCGTCCGCGCGTTTCAGCTGGATGCGCCTCAGCGAACCGTTGTCATTGGGCCCACCGCAGGCATAGAGGGCGTTGAACAGGGTGGCGACGGCGGGCATCTGGTAGCTGCCAGGCGCGTATGCCTCACCTGCGATGATGACGGTCATTGTGCGCAGTTCACTCAGGGTCAGTGTGACCTGCACGTTGCGGATGACACGCGACAACGCCTTCCGCACCGTTTCTTCCATCTGCTGCAGGGTTTGACCACGAGCGATCACCCTACCACCCATTGGCAGGTTCACTGCTCCTTGCTGGTCAACGCGCAGAGCGACCTCGCGAGGTTCTATGGTTTCGCTCCAGTAGCGCAAGGTCAGCAGGTCGCCCGGCCCCAGCTGATAGCGTTCGGGCGCAGGCATTAGCACGTTCATCCACAGCATGGCATCTGGCCCCACGAAGTTTCTTAGAGCGTCCGCTGGAGGTAGTACAAAGGGGACGTTGGGTGCCAGTTGCGGCTGATATGGTATATTGAGTTGGGGTAAACCCGGAATCTGCTGCCCAAAGATGCTGCGCTGCGGCACGTCTCCTGGCAGTATCGGGCTTTGCGTCTCTGCAGGCGTAACCGGTGTGTCCATGCGAGTTTGCGTAGACACGCTGTTTCTGCCTTCACGAGTGCCCGTGTGGGTTTGTGGAAGCACGCTGCCCGGATTGGTCGTGCCTGCTTGTCCAGCAGCGGTGGCTTGTGATGTAGAACCCTTTGCGGAGGTGCTTTCGGTTGCCTCCTGCACCTCGGTTTGATCTGCGACTTTTTGCTGTTCTGATAAAGCGGTCCGCTCAGGACGCGGGATAGGTGGCGGACTAGCTTGCAAGGTACCCTGCAACAACATCTGGAAATAGAGCCTTCGCAGGTCAATGGCTTGCCGTGCTTGCTTAAAGTAGCTGTAGCCGAACTTTTCTAGCGGCGCCGTTTGCCTGGGACGCCCTTCCGACGACATTGTCGGAGCGGTGTTGTTCGTTGAGGCAGGGGTTACCTCTTGATTTCCCGCCTGACCGCTGGAAGACGGTAAGGTAGTTGAGACAGGCGGTTGCGTGGGTTGCCCGGTTTGTGCCAGAGACAGTGTGCTCAGTAGAGACCAGAGACCCAGAAATACCGCGATTTTGCGCACGCTGCATTCCCTCCTGTAACGATGAGCAGGTTTGCCCTCACAGTATATCATGACCCTGCGGGTTTCGTCAAAACCTCACAGAGCACTACAGATTGCAAGGGGACATGCCGATAATCTGGGTGGAAACACCTCGCAGGATTGCGGGGGAACATCATTCTCATGGAGGAGAACGATGCGACGGTCGCCATTGTACAACGGAGGGTCAATGTCGATAGGCGCGGTCAGCGCGCTCACCGGAGTAGAAGTGCACACTCTGCGCTACTGGGAGAAAGAGTTCAGCGAGTTTCTCAAACCCAGGCGCACCGGCGGCAAGCAACGCCGTTACTCGGCAGATGACGTGACGCTGATTCTGGAGATTAAACGGCTACTCAAGCAAGAGATGTACAGCATCGCCGGGGCGCGGCGAGTGCTGGCGCAGAGTTACCGCGATAGTACCTCTGCACGTACCGCTGCTTAGCCAGCAAACCGGCGTGGGGAACGATTTCAAGAAGGGATACTAGGAGCGCAACTCATGCCCATCACTCAATGGGATGGTTTCATCCCGTACACAGCGCGAGATGTTGAAGCGTTTACCTCTGCTGGTGCTGATGGCGCCGTTGTGCAACGGATACGCCTGGAGCGTGACCGGCAGTCGCTGTATACGGCGGATGTATTTCTCTATCATCGCCACCTCAGGCGTCGCATGGTGTGGCAGTTTATCGCTCTCGATGTACATGATGGGGAACTCCACCTGAACTTCCCCACGCCATTTCAACATATTGATGGAACGTGGCAGAAGCTGGTCACCCATGCCCTGATCAACGCACTGCAGGCGGTGTACGCAAACCCGGAAGCCGCACACGGAATGATTCTCAACGCCGACTTTCCGGTACCGGAGGATGTGCCCCGACTGGATGGCGGAGGAGAAAACAGGGTGGCACCAGGCTTCGCCTGGAACGAGCTGTATATCCACAGCGCAAAACGTTACCTCTTTGCCAGCGAGCGGGTACAGGAGATGCGCGTGCTGGACCTGGGCTGCGGAACGGGCTACGGCGCGAAGATACTTGCCCGGCGGGCAGCGCAGGTTGTTGCAGCGGATGTGGACGGTTTCCCCCTGCGCTACGGCGAGCAGACCTATCCAGATGAGAGGATTCAGCGCGTGCGTATCGCGCCGATCAGCGACAGGCAGGGGTTGCCTTTTGAGGGGGGTTCTTTCGACGCAGTGGTGAGCTTTGAGGTGATTGAGCACGTGCCTGTGGGGCAAATGGAGGCTTTCTTTGCCGAGATCGCCCGCGTGCTCAAGCCGGACGGTATGGTCATCCTCTCCACGCCGAACAAACACGTGTACATCCACTACCCCGACCCCTACCATGTCTCGCTGATGACGTTGGAGGAGTTTCGCCGACTGCTGGAGAGCCGGTTTCACCGTGTGCAGCTTTTCGGACAGGTGCGCTCGCGTCAGCTGCCGCACACGGCGATGGAGTTCGATATCGTTGAGGAGACCAACGATGGACAAGAAATCTACGTTGCCGTATGCCGTGAATATGCTGGAAACGCGCGGGCGATAGTACTGCCACCACCAACGGTTTGGGAAACCTCTTCGCCTGAAGAGGCTCTTGCACAGGGACGGTTGCCGGTCAGCGTTATCGTGCACACGCGCAACGAGGAGCGCAACATCGCCGAGTGCCTGGAGCGGGTGAAGGATTGGGCGGGCGAGATCATTGTGATGGATATGGAGAGCACCGACCGCACGGTGGAAATCGCCCGCCGCTACACGGACAAGGTATATCACCACCCGCTGATTCTCGACTTTGACCTGGCACGCAACGCCAGCGCCCAGCACGCGCGCTATGAGTGGGTTCTATACGTGGATGCCGATGAACGTGTGCCCGATGCGCTGGTAGATGCACTAAGGCAGATGCTGCCCGAGCTGGACAACGAGGTGGCGGCGGTCAAGCTGACCTACAAGAACTACTTTCTGGGCAAATGGATACGCTATGCGGGGCAGTGGTATCCCGGATACAAAGCGCCGATGCTATTGCGCAGAGGCAGGTTTGAATGGTTGGGTGCGGCGCATGAGGGGGTAAAGGTATTTGGCAAAATCGTTCTCTTCCCGCCCGATAATCCCGACTGTGCTATCGAGCACCACTCGATGCCCACTCTGGAGCATTATATGCGCAAGCTCAACCACTACTCCCAGAGCGCAGCGCAGCAGATGCTGGAAGAACGCGCTCCCTGCTCGTGGCAGACGCTTGCCGCAGCAATGGGCTATGCGTTTCGCTTCTACTACGACGAGACGCAGGGCTATCGGGACGGTGCGCACGGCTTTTTGCTCTCCGCCTGTGCCGCGATGAGCGCGCTCGCCGACCAGATTCGCTATGCCGAATTGCGCCTGTGTGAGGGATGGGCAGGAGATGACCTGTTGCCCGCCAGCGCGGAAGAGTTTTTGCGCTTCGCGGCGGATGCAGCGGCAGGCAGGGTTCAGGTAGTTCAGAAGAAGTTGTCCCATGTGCTTGCTTTTTCAGGAGGCGAAACAACAGCACCTGTCCCGCCTTCGTGGTGGCGCAGGCTATGGCAAAGGCTCCAGCGAGAGCCCGGGGGGAGGGTGGTGATTCTCAGGGTAGCAGATGGTGAACCGCCGGGCGAGGGCTGGAACGAAGCGTCGGAACACGAGCAGGCAGACGCGCTGATTGTGTTTGGCGAAGGGTGGCAGGATGCGGTGCACAGGCTGCGTGATGGGGGCAGCTTCTTCATCGGTGTGCCGGTGTTCCCGCAGAACCCCCAGCACTGGCGTACGGAGGTAGAGCAAACCTTTGGCGCAACAGCGCACCTGATAGACCCTGAAAACGACTGCTCATGGCTTTTCGCTTTCGGCTGGAAGGGGCAGCGAGTCGAGCCGGTGCGTCATCGGGTACTCATGACCACCCACCAACGTGCCTTAGAGATGCTGGGCGGCGGCGAAACACAGCTTTTCGAGACGCTGCTGGCGCTTAGGGAACAAGGGGTGGTGGCAGATGTGTCGGTATCCCTGCGCCTGCCCGAAGAGCCTTACGACCTGATCCACGCCTTCAGCCTGTACCATGCGGATAAAGTAGAACACTTAGAGCGCACCGACAAACCGCTGGTCGTCTCCACTATCTTCCGCGATAACACAGCCTTCTATCCGGTAACGGTAGGCGCGGCGGTCTTCCGACAACAGACGACCGCACAGGTAGAGGAGGCGTTGCGAGCGTGGAAAGAGGGGCGGCTGCGGGTGCAAGGCGTAGACCCTCAATCGCTGGATGAACCGGGGGAGATGAAGCGCGTTAAGGAGCGTGTTGTGCGCCGAGCGCAGATACTTTTGCCCAACTGCCGGTGGGAGCTCGCCGCATTGCGCAGGTATTTCCGCCTGGGCTACAAGCCGGCGCAGGTAGTGCCCAACGCGGTGCGCCCGGAGCGGTTTGTTCAGGCAACGCCCGATGCCTTTGCCCGGCGTTTTGGCTTGCGCGATTTTGTGCTGTGCGCGGCGCGCATTGAGCCGTTTAAGAACCAGCTGATGCTGATATGGGCGATGCGCGACACGGGTATCCCTCTGGTGCTGGCAGGCAAGGTCTCCGAGCCGGAATACGGTGCGCTGTGCCGGCAGTGGGCAGGCGAAAATGTGCATTTTGTGGGCGAGCTCTCGCCCGAACTGCTAGCCAGTGCATATGCGGCGGCGCGAGTGCACGCCATGCCTTCGTGGGCGGAGACGCCCGGCTTAACGAGCATGGAAGCCGCGCTCGCCGGTTGTGCCGTCGTGGTGGGCAATCAAGGGGCGGAGCGGGAATACTTTGGGGATTTCGCCTACTACTGCAACCCCGCCGATGTGGATTCGGTGCGCGAGGCGGTGCTGCAGGCATGGGAAGAGCGCGACCCGGCAAAGCGCGAGGCGTTCCGTGAGTATATCCTGAAGCACTACACGTGGTCGGAGACAGCGAGGGCAACCGCAGAGGCGTATGAGCAAGTGCTCCAGGAACAGGGCACCATCCTGTCTCTGCCAGACTGGAACGAACCGCAGACATGGCAACCGATAGTTTGCGAGTATCTTCGTGAGCACCAGCCGGGTGATGGTGCACTGCTTCGGCTCTACGCGGGCGTGCACAACGCTTTTAACGCGCAAGAGGCGTACGAGTTGCTGGCGCAGTACGTGGTATCGTTGGGCTATGACCCCGAACACTGTGCGGACATCGAGATTACCGACTGTCTACCTGAGAACTTCTTTGGACGGGTGGTACTGGGCGGTAGCCGCTTCGATAGCGTGCTGCAAACAAGGTACGGGACGCAATGCGAGCGTTTACGCGAGAAGGCGGCGTGAACGGTACAGGGAGGACAAACAGATGAAAACCGCAGGCGATGCGCAACTTCATATCGTCTGGGAAGGGGCTTTTCTGGCGAGGCATAGCCTTGCGCTGGTGAACAGGGAACTGGTTACCGCGCTACATCGACTGATGCCGGAGTGGCAATTCTATCTGGTACCGCATCCCACCGATGACGGCGCGCTGCACGGTGACCCGCGCTGGAAGTTCATCGAGGAGAGGATGCGCCGTTTGCCTCGGCATATCGACGTGTGGATACGCCACCACTGGCCGCCCAACTGGCAACGTCCAAACGCAGAGCGATTCATCGTGATTCAGCCTTGGGAGTTCGGCTCCATTCCCGTAGAGTGGGTAGATGCTATCAACCGTAACGTGGACGAGCTGTGGGTCCCTTCCACCTTCGTGAGGGAGTGCTATGTGCGCGATGGCGTGCAGGCGGAAAAGGTGATAGTGGTTCCCAACGGCGTTTCCGAGAGCTTTTTCGAGCCCGTTCCACCGATGGAACTGCCCACACAGAAACGGTTCCGCTTCCTGTTCGTGGGGGGCACAATACCCCGCAAGGGCATTGACATTTTGCTGGACGGCTACACGCGCACCTTCACCCGTTCCGATGACGTGGCGCTGGTGATTAAAGACTTCGGGATGAACACCTTCTATCGCGGGCAGAACTTTGTGGAGCAAATCCGCTGGTTCCAGAAGCAGCCGGACGTACCCGAAATCATCTACATCGCCGACGAGCTGGACGAGCAGCAGATGAACGCGCTCTATCGCGCCTGCCACGTGCTGGTGCACCCCTATCGCGGTGAGGGCTTCGGCTTGCCCATTGCGGAAGCGATGGCGTGTGGTCTGCCAGTTATTGTCACCGGCTTTGGCGCGGCGATGGACTTCTGCAACGAAGAGCGAGCATTCCTCATCCCGGCAGGTGTGGAGTACTTCCCGGATAACCTGATTGGTGATATGGAGACGGTGAGCCGTCCGTTCTGGGCGAAGCCGGAGCGCAACGAGATGGAAGCGCTGATGGAGCGAGTATACCACGACTACGAAGGCGCGAAAGCAGTCGCCGAACGCGCTGCCCGATGGGTACGCGAGAACCTCACCTGGGATCACGCTGCGCAGGTGGCGGCAGGCAGATTGTCTCGTGCGAGCGGGAAATCCCCAGCAGAAGATGCCGAACCCATCATCTACCGCGCCGCCGACTATGTGGCTCAGGAAAACTACGATGAAGCGATTGTTCTTCTGGAAAGGCTGGTCCGTGAGCAGCCACAACAGCTCAAGGCGTATTGTGGGCTGGGCGTGGCTTACTTTCAGGCGGGCAGTATCGCCCGGGCAGAGGGTGCACTGCGGCAGGGGATACAGATTGGTGAGGATTTTGAGTTGCACTACCACCTGGCGTATATTCTTCTGCAAACCGGTCGCTCGCAGGAAGCGCTCCGTCATGCCATCCGCGCGGTGGAGCTGAACCCTGAATGCGAGGAGGCGATAGAACTGCTGCGCGGGCTGTACACGAAATTGCAAAAGC
This sequence comes from Armatimonadota bacterium, assembly GCA_049969495.1. Taxonomy (GTDB): domain Bacteria; phylum Armatimonadota; class HRBIN16; order HRBIN16; family HRBIN16; genus HRBIN16. Next base: position 60,613 of record JBMFOT010000006.1, on the reverse strand, counting down.
GTTCCCTGAAGCGGGGCAAACACGCTTTGCAGAATGAGTTGCAGCGGGCAGGTCGCTTACTGCAACAGAGCAGTGCCACAACGCCGCCTGTGCAATCTGGTAGCCAGCCTGTGGCAACGCGCTCGCAGAAGAAGGCTCATCCCACCATTTCCCTGTGTATGATAGCAAGAGATGAGGAGGCGTTCATCGAGGATTGTCTGAAAAGTGTGCAGGGGCTGGTGGACGAGATTGTGCTGGTGGATACCGGCTCCACCGACCGCACGGTGCAAATCGCGCAACGGTACGGCGCAAAAGTGGTGCATCATCCCTGGCGCGACGACTTCTCCGATGCCCGCAATGTATCGCTGCAACATGCAACCGGCGAGTGGGTGCTTTGGCTGGACGCCGACGAGCGGCTGGACAGAGGCAGTGCAGAGGCCATCCGTAACGCTATTCGTGACCCGCAGTTTGCCGGTTACCTGGTGGAGATTGCGAACGATGTCGGCGACCAGCACAGTAGCAGCACTTTCGTGCACCGTGCCTGCCGTCTGTTTCGTCGCCTGCCCATCACGCGCTTTGAGGGGCGCATTCACGAGCAGGTTGTGCCCTCTCTGGAGCGTAATGGCTACGAGATAGCTTACCTGAAAGGCGTGCGCATTCGGCACCTCGGCTACCGGCAGGACATTGTTGCCGACCGGCGCAAGCACGAACGCACCATCCGCATGTTGCGCGAGGAGGTGCAAAAGAACCCTGACGACCTGTTCCAGCGGTTCAATCTGGGCAATGCCTACTATGTCGCCGGACAGTATGAGCAGGCGGTGAACGAGCTGGAGCCGATTGTGGATCGGATAGAACCACATGCCGACCACGCGGCTATCGGCTACGTGTTGCTGGCGAACGCGCTGTATCCTCTGGGGCAATACGAGCGGATACTGCAGGTGCACGAGCGCGCCGTCCGGCGGGGGATTGACCATCCGGGGCTGCACTTTGCCGATGGCTACGCTTATCTTTCCCTGCGGCGGTACGCCGAGTCGGTGGAAGCGTTCCGGCGTGCGATAGCCTCAGGCGATGACGACCGTTTCGTCGGTGGTGATACCAGTATCAGCGGCTTCAAGGCGTACTACGGACTGGCTCAGGCTTATCTGGGGTTAGAGCAGCTGGAGAAGAGCGAAGCAGAGTGCCGTCGCGCGCTGGCGGAACAACCTGCCTTCGCGGAAGCGCGCTATCTGCTGGCTCAGCTGCTGTTCACCAGAGGCGAAACCGCATCTGCGTTGAAAGAGCTCGAACAGGCGCATCGGGATGCTCCTCAGAACCCCGAAATCGCCCGCGAACTGGCGGTGCGCTACGAAGAGGCTGGACGCTGGGCGGATGCCTATGCGATATGGCGCAGGCTGGTGAGCGCGTTCCAGAACAACCCGGAATGGCGATGGCACAGTGCCACCTGCGCGGAGAAGCTGGGCCTGTGGCATGAAGCGCAGGCGGATTACACCGAGCTGACAGTGGTGCATCCGCAGTTTGCGCCCGCGTGGGTCAACCTGGGCAGGGTGCATCTGGCGCAGGGCGATTACGAAGGCGCGCTCTCCTGCTTCACCCGTGCGATTGAACTCAACCCCGAAGACGCCAACGCCTTCTTCAACGCCGGAGATGTGCTGTACCAGCTGGGTGCATACGAAGCCGCTGCTGAAACATACACCGCCGGGCTACAGCGTGACCCGATCAACGCGCAGGGGTTCTTCACATTGGGCAACGCCTATTTCCAGATGGGCGCGTACGAGGCGGCGATGATGGCGTTCCAGCAAGCGCTGGCCATTGACCCCAACCACCACGCCGCCCGTCACAACCTGGAGCTGGTCAAGGAACAGATGAGAGGGCGGGTGGCTTAGCTTTCATTGCGCGCGAAACGGGCGCGGTGCTATAATGAGCTGGGGGTGAGCAGCGTGCACGCACTGGAAACGTTCAAACCCGAAGAGCAGGAGCTGCTGCGCCAGGCGGTGGACGTCATTTGCTCTGTCGCGCAACAGCATGGGGTAGACGTCGTGCGAATCTACCTGTTCGGCAGTCGGGCACGGGGCGGGGCAGGCAAGGATAGCGACTGGGATTTTTATGTTGTTATCGACAAGGAAGTGGGCTTTCTTCAACGCCAGCAAATGGGCTCCCTGATACGACGCTTCCTTGCCAAACAGAAGATAGATTGTGATGTGCTCATCCAGGCAGAAGAGACAGTATGCCGCAGGCGCAGCGATACAGGATATCTTACCTACTACGTTCTCAAAGAAGGGGTTCCTGTATATGAACGCAGATACGGTGAGAAACTGGATGCGCAAAGCAGATAACGACCTCCAAACAGGCAAAAACGAATTGAGCAGGGACGACCCTATAACCGATACAGTGTGCTTTCACATGCAGCAATGTTGTGAGAAGTACTTGAAGAGCTTTCTCATCTTTCACGGAAAGGAAGTTCCTCGCGTTCATTCCCTGGCAGCACTTATAGAACGATGCGCCGATATCGATGCTGATTTTCGCAGATTAAACGAGCTGGACATAGATCATCTAACTGATTATGCCGTAACTATTCGTTATGGCGATGAGTTTTATATGCCCTCCGTAGAGGAGGCGCGGCAAGCCCTGCAGATTGCGGAGCGGGTTCGGGAGTTTGTGCTTGCTAAGCTGGCGCAGTCCGGTCTCGAGGTATGACCGAGCATACCATATCCGAAGCAATTCGCGCTTGCGCCCTTTCTCTGGGTTTTGACCTGGTGGGTTTTGCTCCAGTGCTAACCCCTGCTCACGCGCTCTTCTTCCGCAAGTGGCTGGAGCAAGGGTTTGCGGGAGAGATGGCTTACCTCGCCCGCACCGCCGACGCCCGATGTGACCCGCAGCAGGTGCTGCCCGGCGCAAAGAGTGCAGTGGTGGTCGGTCTGAACTATGCCCCTGCTGTTTCTCCTGTTACTGACGATCCATCGCGGGGCATCTTCGCCCGCTATGCGCTGGGAGACGACTATCACCAGGTGATGGAGCGCAAGCTGCGCCAACTGCTGGATTTTATCCGTCAGCAGCGCCCTGATTGCCGGGCGAAGATTTACGTGGACGCCGGACCGGTGCTGGAACGCGACCTCGCGTGGCGAGCCGGGCTGGGCTGGTTCGGCAAGAACACCATGCTGATTAACACCCATCGCGGTTCGTATTTCCTGCTGGGTGAAATCCTGCTGGACGTGGAACTGGAGTACGACCAGCCGGCGTTTGGCGGTTGCGGGAAGTGCAACCGATGCATCGAGGCGTGTCCTACAGGGGCGATTGTCGCCCCGTACGTGCTGGACACGAGGCGGTGTATCAGCTACCTCACCATCGAACTGCGCGGCTCTATCCCAGAGGAGTTGCGTCCAAAGATGGGCAACCGCATTTTCGGCTGCGACATCTGTCAGGAGGTATGCCCGTTCAACCAGCCTCGCCCGCACGCCCCGCTGCGTTCCGCGCCCACCGATGAACCCGGCTTCACCCCGCGTGAGGTCACTCTGACGCCCAGACTGATAGACCTGTTGCGCCTGAGTGAGGAGGAGTTTCGTGTTGCTTTCCGCAACAGCCCCGTCAAGCGCGCAAAGTGGCGAGGCTTTCGGCGCAATGTCGCGGTCGCCATCGGCAACAGCAACGACCCACATGCGCTACCCGTATTGCAGGGCGAACTGCAGCACGAAACCGACCCGATGGTGCGCGAACACCTGCAATGGGCGATGCAGCGGTGCCGCTAATCGTCCCCCACCTTCCCGAAGTTCCGTACCAGGATACCGAAGTCGTAGCTTCGCGCTGACTGTACCATCAGGAGTACTAGCAAGGCAGCAACAAGGTTGCGCATCACGGGAGGACATGTCGCGATGTGCTTCAAACGTTTCATGTGAAGTCACACCTCCTTGCAGTGGTAGCAGGAATCGCTCGGACGGCAACGAAGAGAGAGACCGCTGAGGGAGAAGTTGGCAATGGATCGTGTTCCCAAAGGGTTATGGACCGCTGGGGTGCTGGTGGTGATTACCTGCGGTATTGTGCTGTGGCAGGGGGTGTTTTCCGGCAGCGATGTGCCTGCGCCTACCATACCGAGCGACAGCACCCGGCAGCCATCGCCGCCCGCGCTTTCCGCCCCAACACTACCCGCTGAAACCGGTGAAGCCACCCCTTCTCAGGGGACGCCGCCTGCCGAGAGCGACGAGATCGTGGTGCACGTGGCAGGGGCGGTGAAAAAGCCCGGTGTGGTGCGGATACCGCGAGGCAGTCGGGTGGACGATGCGGTGAAAGCGGCGGGCGGATTCAGCAGTCAGGCGGACCCCGATTCGGTGAACCTGGCGCAGCCACTGGAAGACGGCGTGCAGGTTTATGTGCCTCGCAAGGGCGAATCAGTGCAGGTGGAGGCACGTGTGGGAGCGGTTCGGCAAGGTGCAACATCGGAGCACAGGGAGCCTCTCCGGGGTAAAATCAACGTCAACACCGCCAGCGCAGAGCAACTGGAGAGCCTGCCCGGCGTAGGACCGGCTACCGCCCGCGCAATCATCGAATACCGCAAGCAGAACGGGAGCTTCCACTCGGTGGACGAACTCATCGAGGTGCGCGGTATCGGTCCAAAGAAGCTGGAGCAGATACGACCTTATGTGACCCTACGATAAAAAGGTGCTGGGCAAACCGCCCAGCACCCGTACTGCGTGCAAGGGGCTAGTTACAGGTTTTGCCCTGCGGGTAGGTGTAGATTCCCATCGCCTCGTAATCGCAGGTGAGCTGCGCCTGCGACTTGCGCGAGCCGTCGGGGTTGGTGAGGGCGGGATCGCGCGATGGTACTTCGCGTGCCCATCTGCGAAAATCCAGTTACGCCCGTTTTGGTGGCGCTGTCCCTTCGGCCAGCGGCGGTTGGGGGCACCGTTGTCGTAACCGGGGGCGATGTACCACCCTGCAAAAGCGTTGCTGTTGGACTCAATGCGACTGCCCACGTCGGTCACGTAGAAGGTCTGCGCGGGAAACTGGGTGGACGCCATCGGAAGCACCTTGCGGCAGTCATAGTTCACCCATGCACATAGTAGCCCCCTGCCAGAAGGTGGTTGCCTGCATACGACAGGGGCAGAACTTCACGCATGCCGTTCACCACGAGGCAAATGTGTCAACTCATGTTTGGTGTAGAGTTTCATTTCGGCGGCTTCCAGAAATCCAAGAGATACTCGAACGTGGTGCCCATGGTGATGTAGTTGCTCGGCCACCCGAATATGCCTATCTCGTTCACGATGTTCGTCCTGCAGAGTGCCAGCGCTACCACATCTTTACAATTTATAGTAGCACAACTGCGGTCCGCAGGCAACAATCCACAAAACCAGTAGCAGGTAGATTGCTGGTCAGCAGGGAATCGAGAAAGCAAAGACTCTGTGTGGATGAGAGTAGATATGTGGCGCCATGTTCCTGTGAAAAATCCTCAGCCCAACGGGCGGGAGTTTATCGATACCCTGCTGGGGCGGATACCGCAGCGACGCACGCCGCTGGTGGAATACATTGTGGACGATGTGGTGATGCGCCCCATCGTGACCGAACTGATGGGCAGGGAGTGGGTGACCCCTCAAGGCGACCGTGAATCGCTGAAGGCTTTCCTCGACATGGTGATTGATTTCTGGTATCGCATGGGCTATGACTTTGTGCGCCTCGAGATCGGTTTGCCGTTTCAGGAAAGGCATCTGGTCACCGCCGACACCGCATCCAGCAAGCAACGCGCCTGGGCAGACGAACACCAGGGCGCGATTAGCAGCTGGGATGATTTCGAAAGGTATCCCTGGCCCCGCGTTGAGGATGTGGACTTCTTCATACTGGAGTATATCAATGACCATTTGCCGGAAGGGATGGGATTCATCTCCTCGCATGCGGCGGGCATCTTCGAGCATCTCTCGTGGGTGATGTCTCTGGAGGGGCTGTGTCTCGCGTTGTACGACGACCCCATGCTGGTGCAGGCGGTGAGCGAGCGCATCGGCACGCTCATCACGCAGTTCTACGAGCATCTGCTGCAGCTGGATAAGCTGATAGCGGTCTTCCCGGGCGACGACATGGGCTTTCGCTCCGGCACGCTGATTGCCCCCGACGCTCTGCGTCAATACTGCTTGCCCTGGCATCAGCGATGGGCGCAGATGGCGCATGAGCGCGGCTTGCCCTACTTCCTGCACTCCTGCGGCAACCTGCGAGCAATCATGGAGGACCTGATTACCGATGTGCGCATCGACGGCAAGCACTCCTTCGAGGACGCCATCATCCCTGTGCAGGAGTTTCAGAGGCTGTACGGCGACCGCATCGCGGTGCTGGGTGGGATAGACCTGAACGTTCTCTCGGCGGGCACGCCTGAAACGGTGCGCCGGCGTACCCGCGAGCTCGTAGAGACCTGCGGGGCGCGAGGCAGATATGCCGTTGGCTCCGGCAACTCCATCCCCAGCTATGTGCCGGTGGAAAACTACCTGTCGATGGTAGACGAGGCGCTGGACTGCATGGCAGCGCAAGGAGGATAGTGTGTTAACCGGCATCCACTTCTTGCTCACCTACAAATGCCCTTACGAGTGTGACCACTGTTTCGTATACGGTAGTCCGCGTGCAAAGGGAACGTTCACACTTCTGCAGGCGGGATGATTTCTATCAGCCCGCCGACGGTGACTTATCCCGAAGAACAGGTGGATAGGGGGGGGTAACGTACCACCGCTTGCAGGAGCTGGCTCTTTTGTGCCACAATAAGATACGCGGCGAGCGTTGCACAGCGCCCGCCGCGATAGCGTGTGTACGGAGGACTATTCCTCTCCGTACACCAACCCGGGCGTCGGCACACATCTGACGCTGGACAGAACTTGAGGAGGAACACATCGTGAGGGCTGAGGTACCTGTAAAAAAGGCGCTGCCAGACTCTTTGACCCCGCAACGTCTGGTGGAACTGTACCGCACCATGCTGCTGATTCGCCACTTCGAAGAGCAATGCGCCCCCGCCTACCGACAGGGTAAAATGGGGGGGTATATGCATGTGTATATCGGGCAAGAAGCGGTCGCTACCGGATTTATCGCCCACATGCGTGACGATGACTACATGCTCTGTTCCTATCGTGACCACGGTCACGCTATCGCGCGCGGTACCGACCCCCGGCGAATCATGGCGGAGCTGTTCGGACGTTATACGGGCGTAGCGAAGGGCAAAGGAGGCTCGATGCACCTAGTGGACGTGGAGCGAGGCTTCCTGGGCGGATACGGCATCGTGGGAGGGATGGTTCCGCTGGCGGTGGGCGTGGGCTATGGAATCCGCTATCGCGGCACCGATCAGGTGTGTTTGTGCTTTTTCGGCGACGGTGCGATGAACATCGGACCTGTCCACGAGGCGCTAAATATGGCGGCGATATACAAGGTACCGGTTGTCTTCATCTGCGAGAACAACCGCTATGCGATGGCAACGCCAGTAGAGTTCGCCTCTGCCGTGCCGAGCCTCGCCGAGCGGGCGAAGCAATACGGAATGCCCACCAAGCAGATTGGCGGTATGGACCTGCTGGAGGTGTATCGCGAAGCAGAGCAGATTATCCGCCACGTACGCACCACCCCCGAACCCTTCTTTGTGGAAGTGATGACCTACCGTTTTGAGGGACATGGCATCGCCGACAACCCTACCAACCAGGCGCTTTACCGGACGAAAGAGGAGATAGAATACTGGCGACAGCGCGACCCCATCGTGAACACCGCACGCTTCCTGCTGGAGAACGGTTTCGCCACCGAAAACGAACTGCTGGAGTGGGATGCGCACGCAAAACAGCGGGCTCTGGAGGCGGTTGCCTATGCTGATGCTAGCCCCGAACCCCCGCTGGAGGAGCTCTATCGGGATGTGTATACCGATATGGAGGTGCGAGAGTGGCGGTAATTACCTATCGCGAGGCGTTGCGACAGGCGTTAGCTGAGGAAATGGAGCGCGATCCGGGGGTGTTCATCCTGGGCGAGGAGGTCGGGCGGTATCAGGGTACGTTCCGTGTGACCGAGGGACTGCTACAGCGGTTTGGGGAGATGCGTGTGGTGGATACGCCTATCTCCGAGGCGGGCATTGCGGGCATGGCAATCGGCGCGGCGATGATTGGCCTGCGTCCGGTGGCGGAGTTCATGACCTTCAGCTTCGCGCTGATTGCAGCCGACCAGCTGGTGAACCATGCGGCGAAGATCCTGTATATGTTCGGCGGGCAGATTGCGGTACCCGTTGTGTTTCGCGGACCCGCAGGCGGTGGGGCGCAGCTCTCTGCCCAGCATTCACACAGCCTTGAATCGTGGTATGCGCATATCCCGGGGCTGAAAGTGGTCACCCCGGCTACCCCTGCCGATGCGAAGGGAATGTTGAAGACCGCTATTCGCGATAACAACCCCGTTATCTTCATGGAGCACGCGAAGCTGTACTCCACGCGCGGAGAGGTTCCTGAAGGCGAATACACCGTTCCATTCGGTGTAGCAGATGTGAAGCGCGAGGGGCGCGACGTCACCATCATCGCCTATTCGCAACCGGTGATGCTGGCGTTGCACGCGGCGCAGAAGCTGGCGGAAACCGAAGGCATCGAGTGCGAGGTGATAGACCTGCGCTCGCTACAACCGCTGGACATGGACACAGTGCTGCACTCCATCCGCAAGACGCATCGGGCGGTGGTGGTGCATGAGGACCACCGCAACGTGGGCTTTGGGGCGGAGGTGGTGGCGCGTATTCAGGAGCTCGCTTTCGACGAGCTGGACGCGCCGGTGCTGCGCGTTGCCAGTGCAGACGTGCCTATCCCCTACGCTCGCAATCTGGAACGCGCCGCCTTCCCCAGCGAGGAAGATATTATCCGCGCGGTGAAGCGTGTACTGGCTTAAGGAGGAAAACCGATGGCACAGGTAATCATGCCCAAGATGGGCGACGGGATGACAGAAGGAACCATCCTGCGCTGGCTGAAGAAAGAGGGCGACAGCGTAGAGGTCGGTGATATCATCGCGGAGATAGAAACCGACAAAGCCAGTGTGGAACTGCCGGCGGAGACGTCGGGCAAGCTGGCGAACGTCTTGGCAAAGGAAGGCGATACCGTGCCGGTTGGCGCGGTGATTGCAGAGATTCTGGGCGAGGGCGAACAGCCTCAGGTTACCCAGCCTGCCCAGCCACCCGCCGCCGCAGAGGAATCTGTTGCGCCGAGTGCCCAACCGGTTGCGCCAATAGGCGAGACGCATCAGGAGCCGCCCGTGCAGGAGCGCGTCAAGGCCTCCCCGCTCGCACGACGTATTGCACAGGAGGCAGGCATAGACCTGGCGATGGTGAGGGGCACCGGACCCGGCGGGCGTATCGTGGAGCGTGATGTACAGCAGTTCATCGCCTCACGACAAGCCACGCCTCGTCCGCCCGCGACGGAGCCGGTACGCACCGCGGTGACGGTAGAACCTCCTGCCGGTGGACAGCCGCTCAGCCGGATGCGTCGTCTGATTGCCGAACGTACCACGCTCACCAAACAAACGGTGCCGCACTTCTATGTCACGATGGACATCGACATGACCGAGGCGATGGCACTGCGCGAACGGTTGAACGCGGCGTTGCCCGAAGACGCGCCGAAGCTCTCGGTCAACGATTTGGTTACCAAGGCGTGTGCGCTGGCTTTGGCACGCTATCCGCAGGTGAACGCGCTGTACCAGAACGAACAGGTCTACCCAAGCAGTGAGATACACATCGGCATCGCGGTGGCCCTGCCCGACGGGTTGATTGTGCCGGTGCTGCGTCACTGCGAGCGCAAGACGCTGCGTCAGATCGCTGTAGAGACGCGCCAGCTGGTGGAAAAGGCGCGAGCGGGACGCCTGACGCCCGACGAATATACCGGTGCGACCTTCAGCATCTCCAACCTCGGCATGTACGGGGTGGACGAGTTCATCGCCATCATCAACCCACCCGCAGTGGCGATACTGGCGGTGGGTGCAGTGCAGAAGCAACCCGTCGCACTGGACGATGATACGGTAGCGGTGCGTCCGCGCATGAAAGTGACAATCTCGGCGGACCACCGTGCTCTGGACGGCGCCGTTGCTGCCGAGTTCCTGCGCGAGCTGAAGCGCATTCTGGAAAATCCGTACGTGATGGTGGAGTAGCCATTCGAAACCCTTGACAAGTAGACCAATTGTAGTATATACTTCGTATAGTATTTTGGGGGAGGGAGGACGATGACACGAGGACTGACCCATAAACAGGAGATGATTCTCCGCTTTATTCTGCACTACACACGAGAGAATGGCTATCCGCCCACCATTCGCGAGATTGGCAACCAGTTCGGCATCTCCAGCCTGCGCGGGGTAACGGTGCATCTGGATGCTCTGCAGCGCAAGGGCTACATCGAGCGCGAGCACAAAAGCCGCAGCATCCGCGTGGTGCATCCCGAGTTTGTGCAGCATCTGGAGAGCTCGCCCGACGTGGCGATGCTGCCGCTGATAGGTACAATCGCCGCAGGTACGCCGGTGCTGGCATCGCAGAACATCGAGGCGCTGGTACCGGTACCGCGCGAGATGGTGCATAATATCGAGGGCGCGTTCCTGCTAAGGGTGCGGGGCGACTCGATGGTGGGCGAGCATATCTTGCCTCGTGACCTGGTCATTATCAAGCCGCAGAACACGGCTGAAAACGGCGAACTAGTCGCGGTGCTCATCGGGGATGAAGCCACCATTAAGCGCATCCAGTACGGCAACGGCAAGGTACGCCTGCTTCCGGCGAATCCCGCATACGAGCCGATCGAGGTACGCCCGGAAGAAATGCGTGTGATTGGCAAGGTGATTGGGCTGTTGCGCTCGTACGATAGAGGGTTGGCGTATTGAGTGAGTTGATTCTACCCGGTGGTCATCTCCAATAGTCTGTTCAGCGCGATTATAAGGGTATCTGTCGCTTCCAACAACCCTGTCATTCTGGGCAGAGCGAAGAATCTCGCTTTTCGTTCTTGACTTGCTCCTGATATGTGCTGTGCAGGCATTCAACAACCGGGTGTACGGGAAGCGACGCCCTGTCCAGACGAACAACCGGCACAATCTCGCGCACCGAGCTGGTCAGGAATATCGCCTGCGCGTGAGGCAGCAAGCTGGCGGGAATGCGCTCTTCACGACAATCTACGCCCAGCTGCGTGGCTATTTCGAACACCACCTGTCGCGTGATGCCTGCCAGAACACCTTCCTCCAGCGGCGGAGTCAGCAGGCATTCTCCGTACCATACGAACACATTGCTGAAGGCGCCTTCGGTTACATAGCCTTCGCGGTTGAACCATATCGCCTCGTCTGCTCCCTGCGTCTTCGCCAGCAGTTGCGCCTCAATATGCCAGGCGTAATTACCCCATTTAGGCTGTTCTCCTCTTATTACTCCGCGTGGGTCGGGCAACAGCACCGCAGTGATGCCAGCCTGCCACTTCGCGATTTGCTCCGGGCTGATACGCTCCGCCAGTATGAAACAGGATGGCGGGATCTCCTCCGAGCCAGCGGTCACCGTGAGGCGCAGGCGAGCGTCCCCGCCAAGCAAACCGTTTGCCTCCAGCAGGCTGGCAATGGCGTGTTGAACTACCGGTGTTTCGAGGTCTGCCCTCCCTCGCGCGCCTGCAAACAGATGCAGTCGATTCATCCAGCCTCTCAGTCGTTGCAGGTGCTGTTCGAGGCGAAACGGATGCCCGCCATAGCAGCGCAGGGTTTCGAATAGCGATGCGCCATACAACGCCGCTGTATCACGCACCGGCAAGAGAATCTCGCTTTCAGCGCATAGCTGACCGTTGCACCATGCCCATCTGCTCATGCGCTTCCTCTTTCTGCAGTGTACGGATTGCCTGAAACCACCCCTCCGCTTTGACCAGCGTCTCCTCGTACTCCTGCTCGGCGTCCGAATCGGCGACAATGCCTCCGCCTGCATAGAAGGTAATCTTCCCGTCGCGTACTACTGCGGTACGAATGGCGACGTTCAAATCCACGCTCCCGTGAAAGCCGATATAGCCGATGGAGCCGGTGTACACCTCGCGGGCGACCGGTTCCACCTCCTCGATAATCTGCATAGCACGTATCTTGGGCGCGCCGGTGATACTGCCGCCGGGGAATGTTGCTCGCAGTAAGGTCGCTATGTCCACCTCGGGACGCAAAACCGCTTCCACCGTGCTGGTGAGGTGGTACACCCGTGCAAAACCTTCCAGCACCATGAACTCTGTGACCTCTACACTGTCTGTTCGCGCCACACGCCCCAGGTCGTTGCGCTCCAGGTCCACAATCATGATGTGTTCCGCGTGGTCTTTGGAGCTACGCAGTAACCCGTCCGCATATTGCAGGTCCTCGCCGACGTTTTTGCCCCGTGGGCGTGTGCCTTTGATGGGGCGCGTGTGCACGCGGTGAGTGAGGGGGCATACATGCAGGAACCGCTCTGGTGACAGGCTGAGGATGGTGAAATCGTTTGCTTGCAGGTACGCCCCGAAGGGCACGGGGCTGATGGTGCGCGCCCGCAAAAACAGTCCGGCGGGGGAGCCTCCAAACGATGCCTGAAACATCTGTGCCAGGTTGACCTGGTACACATCACCTGCCGCGATGTAGTCCTTGATGCGCTGGTGAGCCTGCGCGTATTCGCGCCGGCTCCAGTACGCCTGTGCCTCGTCGCAGTGGAAGGAGGGGGCAGAGACGGCAAACGGTGCGTCCAGGACGCTCTGCCACTGTGTAACGAACCTCAGGAGCCTTTCCTGCGCTCGCCGGAACCCGGCGTCGCCCTCTTCAGGGAAGCCAGAGGAGGTCAAGATGACCTCCCGACGATGCAGGTCTATCGTGGCAACCGAGTCGTAAAAGCCGAACCAGTAGAGCGGTAACCTGTTGGGTGTGGGAAGGCGGTTGGGGCAGGGTTCCACCAGAGCCTTAAGCCCGTAGTTCAGAAAGCCGATGCATCCGGCAGGCAACGGAGTGGCGTAGTTCGCAGCTGGCAAATGGTATCTGCTCAGGAAGGTCTGTAGCAACCGCAAGGGATTACCCGCGATAAACCGGCTACCATCCGGTGAATGCCACCACACACCATCCATCGTGCCTTCTAGTATGCCGAACGGTTCCTGCGCCACAATGCAGTAGCGTGCCAGGGGGGTCTTGCCTGCTGGTGAGGGCTCCACCGCGCTGTCCAGCACCGCCGTGCCTGACTGCTGCAGTGGTAAACGAGCATATATCTCCTGCAAAGACAACCCGGCTGGTAGCGCAAGAGTTGCTTGCTGTATCTGTTCGCTATTATGTGCCGAGGACAATCCGGCAAGATGCATTTTATCTGTTCGTGTTACCTGAGCCAGCAAAGGCTGGCTTCATCTGTGAAGGAACGGCTTTAGCCGTGAATGTGCGCGCGTTACTGCTTGTTCACACCTTCATACGCACGGATGGCTTATTATAGCACAGGGGGCACGGCTATGCCATCTCGCAGCGAAACCGTGCGTCGCCCTCAGCCGTCTGAGTAGATGGGAATAGTGAGCAAGGAGCTGTCCGTATGTTATAATGGAATGGAGTGCAAAACGAGGTTATCATATGATGAATACGAAGCTGTTCCGGCGAATTCATTGCATTGCGGTGCTCGTGGCCAGTTTGATGCTGAGCGGGCTGGCGGCTGGCGTTCTCGCGCAACCCAAAGCGGAGGAAGACCCCGAAGTGCGCATGGGCAGGGAAGCGGTGCAAGAGATCGAGCGCACCTTGCGTCTGGTCACCGACCCCGCGCTGGTGGAGCGTGTCAATCGCATCGGGCAGGAGATTGCCGCGGTCGCCAACTCGCTGGAGATTCCCGTCACCTGGGGCATCAACAAGCGATCTCAGTTTACCTACACGTTCAAAGTAGTGGATGATAAGGACGTGAACGCCTTCTCACTGCCGGGCGGCTTTATCTATGTGAACAAAGGATTGCTGGACTATGTGCAATCCGACCACGAGCTGGCGGCGGTATTAGCGCACGAAATCGCGCACGCATCCCATCACCATCTGCTGCGTCTGGGGCAGGAGAACGAAAAGATTAACCGTCGGGTTACCCTGCCTGCGCTGCTGGTGCTGGTGCTGTCGGGCGCTCCCCCACGCGATTTGAGCAACGTGATGATGGGCGTGCAGCTATATCAGATAGCCAAACTCAACGGCTACACGCAGGAAGCGGAGATGGACGCCGACCACGCGGCTATCTATTACCTGACGCGCACGAAGTACAATCCGGTAGGCATGTTAACCTTCATGGAGCGTTTGGCGCGGGACGAAGCACGCCGCCCTGAAAGACAGCTGGGCATCTTCCGCACGCACCCACCTTCGCGAGAGCGTGCGCAGGCAATGCTGAACTTGTTCAAGCAGTTGAACATCCCGGTGAACCGTCGGGCGGTGGCGCGTATTCTGCCCGTCGAACTGCGTGAGAAGAGCGTACAGAGCGGTAGCCTGACGGAGGTCTATCTGGACAGCGTGCCGGTGTTCGCCCCTGCGGATAGCAACGGCAAGAGTTCCGCCGAACGCGCCCGGCAAATCGGGGAGCGGCTGGATAGCCTGTTGAACGACGGCATCCAGATGTTTGACATCCGGCTATCCAGTGACAAGCGCACCGTCGTGGCTCGCAACAGCCCGATATTAACCGTTGAGCCTGAAGACGCCGCCCTGCACGGCAAGAGCATGCAGGAGCTGGCGGAGCAAGCGTCTAACGCCATCAAACGCGCCCTCTGGAACGAGCTGATTCAGCGCGCCTACTGAAGCTCCTTGATGAAGATGTTGCGAAACTCCACCAGAGAGCGATGGTTCTGTAAACCGATGTAGCCCCAGTTCGGGCGGCGATAGAGCAGGTGAGTGCGAGGCAGGTTCGCGCTGAGCGCGGGGTCATCCAGGTCAATATCGTGCACCAGATGACCGTTCCACACTACCCGCAGATGCCTGTCCTTCAGCGTAATCTCCACCCGATTCCATTCGCCAGCGGGTCTGGCGGGGTTCAGGCGTGGCGTCACCACACTGTATACCGCCGAAGTGCAGGTATTGCTGGGCGGGCTGGTGCCGTCGTCCTGAATCTGCAGCTCCATGCCCAGACGCGAGCTCCTGCCGTAATGCGGCGCACGCAGGAAGATACCGCTGTTTCCTCCCGGCGAGATGCGATACTCTAGTCGCAGGATAAAATTGCGATACATCCGATGGGAACGCAACCATCCGGTGCTCTCGCTCAGACCACTGCATACAATGACCCCATCCCGCGCCGACCAGCAGGGAGCACCGACCTCTCCCCAGCCCTCCAGATTCACCCCGTTGAATAGCGACACGAAGCCTTTCGGTGGCTGTGGCGCACGTGGTTGAGGCGGTTTGCGTCCGGCACACCAGTATACCGCATTCAGCACCATCTGCTGGAAATAAGGATGGTTCCACGCGGAAGGCGCGTGCCCCAGAGCGGTGATAAACACTCTTCCCTTGCCTGCCTGTCCTGCCCATGCCAGTGATTGACCGTTCCGCTGACGGGCGATTACCTGCACTCCGGCAGGCTGACTGTCTTCGCTCTGGATGGGCGCATCGCTTATCTGAAAGGGAGATACCCCCTGCATTATCGGATGGCGCGGCTGCTCTATTTGAACCACTACGTTACCCACCGCTCCCTCAGCGGCAGGCGAGACCGGATTGGTATGCAGGTAAACCACTCCGCCGCCACGCTGGATAAACTGCCGGAGAGTCTGTTTTTGCCCCTCGTTCCATTCTATACCCGGCGCAAACAGCACTACTGCATCGATGTCCTGTAGGCCTTGCGGAGAGAGCGCGTTCACATCCCTGCTGAGGGTGAACTGTATCTCCTCATGACGTTTTAGCAGCCATGAAAGGGTCGCGGAGGGCGTTGCCACCTCATGTCCATTGCCGGCAACGATGGACAATACCCGAAGCGGTGCGGCGAGGGTGGCATTCTGCAGGAAGAGCAGCCCCGCGATACACACAATGGGTAATCTTTTGGGTAACACACTCCTCATCCCTATATTCACCTCACAAGCAATGTTCGCTTTCAAAGGTGGTTATCCTGTTGTATGGACAGGCTCTCTTTTTTACACTTCGCCCCAGACCAGCACACACCCCAGCGCTGGTAGCTCCAGCGCGACACGTTCTGCCTCGGTAACTCGCACATCGCCCGTTTCCGGCAGCCACAGGCTGGCGCGGCGTACCGTATCGGGCAGGTTCAGGGTGCATCGCCTGTCTTGAGGGGAGAGGTTGAGCAGGCAATACAGGTAATCTCCGTCACGACGATAGCGGGCTACCCAGATTTCAGGGGAAGCGGGTTCTATCTGCACCCCACACCCCGCCTGCTGAAGGGTTGTCGCCACCCTGTTGTCGGGAACGGGAACCGTCTGAGCACGACGGCTCAGCGATTGCACCAGCTGACGCACCTGCTCGTCGCTTTCGTTTCGGCTGGCGGCATAGCAAGGAAGTTCCCTGCTTCTGCGTGGCAGGACGGCGCTGCCCGTGCGTCGGGCGTGGAGTTGTGCTATACTGAAGGTGCGACGGCGTTATCAGGAGAACCGGCAATGAAGTCACTTCGCGAGTGGAAAGATACCCTGGCACAGCATAAACCGGAGCTTGCCGAAAAGTACAGCGTGAAAGAGATCGGCATCTTTGGCTCCTACGCACGCGGGGAACAGACTGAGGAAGAGGAGCTGCGCGAACAGATTTTGCAAGAGGCGATAATTATATCTTATTGCTATCTATGAGCGTGAAAGAGGCTCCGGCGAACATGGCTAAGCTTATCGTGCTCTCCGGTCCCAGTGGTGTAGGGAAAGACACCCTGCTACAGCTTCTGCTTCGGCGGGTGCCGGGCGTTGTGAAATGCCTGACCGCCACCACGCGCCCCCCGCGCGCAGGCGAACGGCACGGCGTGGACTATCTTTTCCTCTCTGAAGAGGAGTTTGAACGCTGGATTGCGGAAGACAAGTTTCTGGAGTACGTCCGCTACAACCAGGCGTACTATGGGACACCGCGCCATCTGGCGGAGGAGTGGCTGGCGAAGGGACTGGACGTTATTTTGAAGATTGAGGTGCAGGGCGGTTTGCAGGTACGCCGGCGCGTGCCCGATGCGGTGCTTATCTTTGTGCAGCCGCCCAGCATGGAGGCGTTGCGCCAGCGGTTAATGGCGCGTGGTACGGATACGCCGGAGCAGATAGAACACCGCCTGCGCATTGCCGAACAGGAGATGCAAGCGATGCGGTATTACGACTATCTGGTGACCAACAACGACCTGGAGCAGGCGGTAGACCTGTTACGAGCCATCATCCTCGCCGAGCGTGCGCGCATTGCGAAGGAGTGAAACATGTCGGTGCTTGAGGGCAAACATATCCTGCTGGGCGTCACGGGCAGTATCGCAGCGTACAAAGCGGCAGATATCGCCTCCAAGCTCACACAGGCAGGGGCAGAGGTGGACGTGGTATTGACAGAACATGCCCGCCGCTTTATTACCGAAGTGACCTTCCGCGCCATCACCCGCCGCCCGGTGCTGGTTGACCTTTTTGACGAGCCGGAAGAGCGACAGATTGCACACATCCACCTGGCGAAGCGGGCGGACGTGCTACTGATAGCTCCTGCCACCGCAAACGTTCTGGCGAAGCTGGCTGCAGGTATCGCCGACGACTTACTGACCACCCTCGCGCTGGCAACGGAGGCGAAGATGGTGATCGCCCCGGCGATGAACACCGTCATGTGGCAGCACCCCGCGACACAACACAATGTAAAGATTCTGGAAGGGCGTGGCGCAACCTTCGTTTATCCTGCAGAGGGAATGCTTGCCTGTGGAGACGTGGGCGCAGGCAAGCTGGCGGATACCCCTACCATCCTCGCAACGGTGGAAACGGTGCTGAATCCGCCCCTGCGCGACGTGCAGATTCTGGTCACAGCCGGTCCCACCGAGGAGCCGATTGATGCGGTGCGTCACATCTCGAACCCCTCTTCGGGCAAGATGGGGTATGCGGTTGCGGAGGAGGCGGTCCGACAAGGGGCAGGGGTCACGCTGGTAACCGGTCCCACTCTGCTGGAGCCTCCTGCGGGTGTGAGGGTAATCAGGGTGCGTACCGCGCAGGAGATGCTGAACGCTTGCTTGCAGGTGTATGATGAGATGGATGTGGTAGTTGCTACCGCCGCCGTCAGCGACTACCGTCCCGCCGAGGTGTGGCAGGGTAAGCGCAAGAAAGGTGAAAAGGAATGGACGATTCGCCTTGTGCCCAACCCCGACATCCTGCGCACGCTGGGCGAACGCAAGGGCAAACGTGTTCTGGTGGGCTTCGCGGCGGAGACACAGGAGCTGCTACAAAACGCGCAGGCGAAATTGCGCGAGAAAAACCTGGATATGATCGTGGCGAACGATGTGTCGCAGGAAGGTTCCGGCTTCCGGCGCGATACCAATCGCGTGACCTTCCTGTGGGCGGATGGTAGGCAGGAACCCCTGCCTCTCATGACCAAACGCGAAGTAGCATGCCGCTTGCTGGAGGCGGTAAAGGAATTGGTAAAGCGGCACAAGAATATCTGTAGCAACACATCGTAATAGCATTTTCTAATCGAGGATTTTTACTGTTATTTTCGTTTCTTTCCGCAAAAACGCAGGGTTTTGGTACGGTTGATGCATATTAAGTAAAGTGGAGAGGTTTTGCAAAGAGCAGGCGAAAGAGCCATTTTTGCCGTATTACGGTATTACATGGCTTCTAGCAGGGCACGCGCGTAATTACTTGGGAAGGAGGGTGTACTCGAAATGCGTTTCGCCAGCGTCTATCTCCACATCGCTCTGGTGTGTGGGGTAGCTCTTTTGCTCGCTACTCCGCAGCCGGTAACAGCACAGGTCTTCACGGTAGGTGGCTACTCATGGGACCTCGCGAACAGCCCCACGCGCGCGCTACCGGTGCTTCCCGATAATGTGAGTGGCTTTAGCTTCTACGATTCCGACTTTCTGTATGACCAGCCCAGTTTCGACCGCACCAAGAGCATCGGATGGATCATGAACGGTAGTCCCTCAGGACGAGCGCGCTTTGTGGAGCTGGGGCATGTCACCGATCCCACCGTGCGCAAAATCATTCTGGTCGACTGGGAGGGCAAGCGACTGCCCAACCTGTCCGGCGAAGACTTTGTGGTATACGAGGTCGGTTCGCTGGGTGCGCCAGAGGGGTTCATGGTGGCGGTACGCAAGAAGGGATCTACCGAGTTCAGCCAGTGGCGTTACGAGTTTGCTAACTCCTTCACTACCGGCTACAACGTCTTTGCCACAGCGTACAACCTCAGCGACTTCGGTCTGCAGGATGGAGAATCGATCGACGCCATCATGATTGCCAACCTCATCGACGCCGACCGCGTGGATAATCCGAGCGGACAGGGTAACGTGATCCTTGGCGGCGGGGCCGGCTATGTGCCTTTGCAAGGACCTCAATCCGCAACGCCCAACCAGCCCTATCCCAACACCCGGTTCGACGCGGACATCGTGTACGTGGCGGCGTTACACAACATTCTGCCTGCGAGCTTCTCCGTTAGTGGAACCGTGACCCTCACCGACTTCGGCGGTGACATCACGCAGGTGCCGATTAATGTGGCGCTGCGGCAGGACGGCAACGTGGTGCGCTCCGAGCAGATTAACCTGAACGCTGACGGCTCCTATACCATCATCGACGTGGCGGATGGCACGTATGACATCGCCTTCAAAGCCAGCCACTGGTTGCGCGTCGTGGTACCGGGCGTGGTGGTCGCCGGTGCAGATGTTACGGGCGTAGATGTGTCGCTGATAAACGGCGACATCGACGGCGACAACGAGGTAACCCTGTTCGACTTCGGTGCGCTGGTTGCCGCCTTCGGCAGTATGCCCGGTGATGAGAACTGGAACCCCGATGCCGACCTCGACGGAGATGAGGAAGTGACCCTGTTCGATTTCGGCATCCTGGTGGCAAACTTCGGCGCGATCGGGGATGAGTAAGACTTATTTCCCCCAGGGCGTGGTACTACCCGCCACGCCCTGTCATCTCCGCAAAAGTACAGTAAAATCGCTGGAAGACTTAATAGTTATTGACAAAATGGGAAGGAAGGCTTAAAATAACAACGAATAGCATTAGATTATGGTGCAGGGTTGCGGAAAAAAAGAAGGTTAGGTATAATCTTTCTGAATATGTATACACAGGATGTCCGGCGCTTTCAAGCGCTTGACATAATTCATCACATCCAAGGTCAGGAGGGTAAAACGGTAATGAAACGACATGCTTTTACGCTCATCGAGCTGCTGGTTGTTATCGCGATTATCGCGATACTGGCAGCGATCCTGTTCCCCGTCTTCTCGCAGGCGCGAGAAGCGGCTCGGAAATCGTCGTGTCTGTCCAACTCCAAACAGTTCGGCACGGCGATCCTGATGTATGCCCAGGACTACGATGAAGCCATCGTGCCCTGGTTCAAGATTCGGGAGTACCCCGGGCAGCCCTTGAACGAGCGGTTCTGGTTCGGTCTGCTACATCCGTACATCAAAAGCACTCTGGTGCCGCCAGATGCAGGGCGGACCTACACTGTAGGTGGACAGCCTGCTGGCTTGCATCGATGCCCCTCGTGGAGCCAGGAAAGGTACATGGAGGGTGTCAACATGCCTGACTGCTATCCGGGTGAGATGGACCCCTACTGGCCTCCCACTCAGGTCTTCGCTCACTACGGCATCGTGTTCCAGATGGCGCAGCGCGGTGGCGCAGGCACCCCTGAGAATCCTTACTACCACTTCCCGGGTAGTCTGTGCTATCCAGCTGAAAGTGGTGGGCTTACCCGGTATATGCCGGAAATCAAGCGACCGGCGGAGACCATCCTCATAGGTGACGGCATCACCATGTTGGACAAAGGCCCCACCTATGTGGTCATCTCCATCGGTTGCGAATCGCAGAAGATCCACCAGGACGGTGCGAACTTTACCTTCCTGGATGGTCATGCCAAGAACATCAAGCGCAATCCGGAGCGCTACCTAGCGACCACCGTCGAGAACGGGCAGACCGTGTACTACGAGCGCTACTTCACTTTCTCGATGGAGTAGTCCCATGCGAAGAGGCATCGTCAGAGCGATACTGCTCGTGCTCAGCCTTTTGTGGCTCGTGGTCATCGGCCTGAGTATCACCGCCTGTGGAAAGAAAGAAGACCCCAAGGCAGAGGGCTACTACGAGGGTCCTATGCTTCCCAAGAGCCAGAGGGGAAGCACACCCGCTCAAGGGACAACGAATTAGCCGAAGCCCCCGCCTGTGGGCGGGGGCTTCATTTCGGCAGTGTGGAGGAAAGCAGCGATGGGTGCAACTGGCAGGCAGAAGAACATCCTCATCCTGTTACTGGTGGGCATTGTGCTGGTAGGCATAGCCATGCTACTGCGTTTTCAGGCACAGAAGGAGGAGCCTCCGCCCCCCGGCTATTACACCGGTCCGATGCTGCCCAAGTCACAGCGGATGGGACCACCGGGCGGTGGGGGAGTTGCCCCTCCAGCCGGAGGCGAGCAGACCGCCCGCTAAACACAAGAGCCCCCTCTCCCGACGCCTGGGAGAGGGGGGAGAGTGAGGGCTACACCTTGTGAGCCCTTTTGCGTGTAGCTGTTGGTTGAGCCTGTATCTTCGGCACTGCTACCCGTGCCACCATCCAGCCGATGTCGGGTGGGGCACTTTTTCCTTCTTCTGCCAAAGCATCGAGGTGCACAGCGATGGCTTCCTGGATGTTTTGCAAGGCTTCTTCCATGCTCTCGCCCTGCGAGAAGCAACCGGGTAAGGCGGGTACTTCTATCCAGTATCCACCTTCTTCCGCATCGTGGATGATAACGGTATAGTCCATTGTGCTCCTCCTTTAGAGGAAACGGATAAACTCTTCCTCGCTGAGCCCTGCTCGGTGAATCGCCGCCTTCAGCAAGCCAACCTTGACTTCCGATACCACTGGAATAGTGATGAGCGCTCCGTTCGGCATCTTGATGTTCACATGACTTCCTTTCCCTTTGCGCACAACGCCTCCCGCTCTTTCAAAAGCTTTGATAACCTCTTCCCCTTTCAGCCCTCGTAGCTGTCTTCCACTCATACTTGTCCCTAACACACAGTTTCAAGTACACTCCTCCATTATTTTAGCACAGGTAGCGTTGCGGAACAAACCGTCAAGCCCCCTCTCCCGACGCCTGGGAGAGGGGGGAGAGTGAGGGCTACACCTTCTCTGGCACGACGTAGGGTTTTCGGTACTCGCGGGTGAGCAAACGGTTCGCCCGCGAATCGCGCCCGCAGGTTTCGTGGTGGGCATCAATTTGCAGTTCGCGTCCCAGGCGATACTTTGTTTCCCGCAGCACGATGTTGTTTGCCGCGAGGTGCTCCTCGAAGCGGGCAAAGGTCTCGTAAGCCTCCTTGTTATCCCCGAAGGCTTTCTTCTCGGCGTCAAAGGGTACCAGCTCACCCAGCCGATAGGAGATGTTGCCCAGATGACACAACGCGCTGGAGAGATGCCCCTCTTCGATGTCGGCGTGCAGGTCGGTGTGCTTTCGGCTGCGCACCGCGTCGAGGAAGTTGCGCATGTGGTCGCCACCCGCGCCGAACTCGGTCACCTTGTTGCCGTCGTTGTCGAACACAATCGCCTGGCTGTAGCTGGGGATGACCATGATACCCTTCTCGCCGTAGAAGATGTTACCGACCTTGACGCCCTTCAGGTCGGGGGTCTCCAGCCCGCGCACTTCGAAGATGAGCTGGCTATCGCCGTAGTCGCAGAAGACCAGCTCGGTGTTGGGCGTCTCACCGTCGTCCACATAGCCGAAGCGCCCGCCCAAGCCCAGCACCTTGTTCGGCAGGGTATTCTTGTTCAAGCCCCAGCGGGCGATGTCCATCTGGTGCACACCCTGGTTACCCAGGTCGCCGTTGCCGTAGTCCCAGAACCAGTGCCAGTCGTAATGGAACCGCTGGCGCATCACAGGCTTCTTGGGCGCGGGTCCCAGCCAGATGTCGTAGTCTACCGTGGCGGGTGGTTCCTGTGGCCCGGGTACCTTGCCGATAGAATCGCGTCGTTTATAGCACAGTCCGCGCGCCAGGTACACCTTGCCCAGCTTGCCCTCGTGCAGGTACTGCATCGCCTGGCGGATGCCTTCGGAGGAGCGAATCTGCGTGCCCACTTGGCAGATGCGCCCCAGCTGTCGGGCAATGTCTACCGTGCGGCGACCTTCCCACACGTTATGGCTAGAGGGCTTTTCAACATACACATCCTTGCCCGCCATCATCGCCCAGATAGCGGCGAGTGCGTGCCAGTGATTGGGCGTGGCGATGGTCACCACGTCCACGTCCTTGTCTTCCAGCAGTTTGCGGATGTCCTGATAGGTTTTGGGTTTGGGTCTGCCCGCGTCTTCCACAATCTTCAGTCCGATGGGCCATACCGCCTCGTCCACGTCGCACAGCGCCACCAGGTCCACATCGGGTTGAGCCAGCAGCTGACGGATGTGGCTTTTGCCCTGCCCGTTGAAGCCGATGACCGCCGCGCCGATGCGCTCGTTGGAGCTGGCTTGCTTACGAGCCACCTTGACCGAGGCGAAAACGGGAGCGGGCAGTGCACTGACCGCCAGCAGTGCCAGCGAATCCTGCAAGAAGCGTCGTCGCGAAAGCTTGTGCATCGTTCCTTCCCCCTTCGACTGATTCCCTGCGCAATTGTCTTCGCATCCCATTCACTTTTCCTTTCGCCGTTCGCGCAGGGTTTCCCTTGCTCAGGCACAAAAAGCCCGGTATGCCCTGCGCGGGCATACCGGCAGAAGCAGATTGGCCTGCGAATCGAGTTGCTTGTGTTATCGCGTGATGCGAGCAGCAAGCAAGCTACCGCTCCTCACGTGAAGCCGGTCCCGCGGGAGCTCCAATCCGCTGCTCGCCTGCCACCACCTCCTGGCGATACTTGATGTACTCGGCGGTGCGCTTCTTATCTTGCCACCAGAGCCCACCCACGAGTATCAGTATCGCTACCACAATGGCAGCAATGACCCAGCCCCAGTGCACTTCCTTATTCATCGCTAGCCTCCCTACTGCAGACACTTCTGCAAGAACGGCCTACCCGGTGCCCTGGCGATGACTTTGTTCTTGTAGGCGGTGCAAATAACCAGCTGTGCGTTCGGGTCTTCTTCGCCTGCCCACATGCATGTCCTGTCCGGGGTGACTGTCTGCAGGAAACGGTACCACTTCGCGTGACCGTCTACAAAGACGTAGTTTGATCCCCCGTTGTGGATACCACAGTCGATGTCATGGATACTGTTGCGCACGTCAGGACAGGTGCCGTAGAACTCGGCAAGCAGTATCAGCGATGCGGGAGTGGCAAATCGAGCGAGAGGTGCCCCGATCGCCGTCCATCCGACGTACGGGTTCTGCATGTTGGGATCATAGTTGTTCAGGTACACGACCGGCGACACCGCATAGTGGTTCACTTTGTAAGTGTACTGTCGATTGCCGGCGGTACCATCGCAGGTCGGATCCGTGGGCCAAACGCCTCTTTGAGGGTTCGAGGTGCAAACTAGCAACCCGTAGTTCTTCATATATGGCTGCACCAGGTCCTGGAAGGAAGCAAAAGGCCCAATGCACTCGATGTAGTAGGGTGGGCTTATCGAATCGTTGGCACAGGAGAATCGCCCAGGCGCAGGTGCCGTGGCACACGTGCCGTCCCCACCGCATGTTTTGGCAGGCGCCGTTGTTTCGTCATAATCCTGCAAGTACATGGCTGCTGCCAGTCCGACTTGCTTAGTGTTGCTCAGGCAGGTGATGCTACGTGCCTTCTCGCGTGCCTGAGCGAACACCGGGAACAGGATCGCTGCCAGTATCGCGATAATCGCGATAACGACCAGCAGCTCAATGAGCGTGAAAGCGCTGCGTTTCATTGGATAATCCCTCCGATCGTTGTTGTTTATGCGCTTAATCAAGGGGCAGCCACTGCACTCTACCCCTGATCGCCATATTAAGAACGCAGCGAAGAGCCACGAGCGACGAACCGGGCAGGCAATATCACCCCTTCAATTTCCCTACCCGGCTGCTCCAGTCGCTGCCTGAACAGCCTCCATGCCTGTTGGCACATCTCCTCTATCGGTTGTACAATCGTGCTGAGCTCCGGAAAGGTGTATTGTGTCTCATCGATGCCGTCGCATCCCACCAGCGCAACGTCATCCGGCACGCGAGCGCCCGTGTCATACACTGCACGTAAGCAAGTTATCGCCGCATCGTCGTTATGGCAAAAGATGCCGTCGGGCGTTCCCTGCTGTTGAAAGTACTCTCGTAGCAGGCGACGCGCCTCGGCGCGAGGGGCGTCACGCAGGGCGATGTACTCTAGCGGAATGCCTGCCTCCTGCAGCACCGACCGGTATGCCTCGTAGCGCGGCTCCCCGGAAGATCGGTCGGGGTCATGCGCCACGTATGCGATACGACGACAGCCGTTGCCAACGAGATGCTGCACCGCCTCGCGCGCAGCCGGATACAGGTCTATACCCACATGGTCGCATTCCGTGATGTAAAAGGCGCCCATGCTGACTATCGGTAAACGCGCGTGTGGATGCTGTTGCAGGAGCATTCGCGCATGAGCAGGACACTCGTGCGCCAGGATACCGTCTACATCGTTGATGTGCATCCATAAAGTGTCCTCGCGCACGGAGGTAAAGTCACGAATAATCACCTCATAGCCGTCGGCGTACGCCTGCTGCGCACACTCGTGTATCACCCAGGCGTGGAAGGGCGAGTGCAGACCATGTTTCCAAATAGCCACTGTATACGTCTTGCCTCCCACCAGTGCCTGCGCTTGTCGGTTGGGACGATAGCCCAGCTCGCGGGCAGTGTCCAGGATGCGCTGGCGTGTGGCTGTGGAGACCATCGCCCCCTGTACCCCTCGCAGCACCTGCGACACTACCGTTGCAGAGACGCCCACCCGTGCCGCTATATCTTTGATAGTCGCCCTTTTCGTAAGCATGATGATTACTTTATCCCTCAACGTTTAACGTTAAGGTTCATCTTTATCATAACACAGGCTGCACGATTTGTCAATAGGCTCTGAGGGAGTTCGATAAATTGGTGGTTGAATGGATAGATAACCTAACCCCCTAGCCCCCTTCCCTCGCAGGGAAGGGGGAACGCCCCCCTCTCCTCGTAGGAGAGGGGACGGGGGTGAGGTAAGACAAGGGGTAGCAAGAACGCCTCTCCCCTTGCGCTACAACCAACTTCTCAACAATTCTCGAACACCCTCACATTGCGTGGAGATTTCTCCCAGTGTAGGGTACGCCTCCATGCCCGCCACAGTCGATACAGCAAGCCTGTCGCGCCGTCACTGTAGGCAATCGGTACGCGGGGGAGAGTAAGCGGGTCATCGTGCGGATGTACCAACCCCTTGCGCACCGTGCACGCAACCCGGTAGCCTGCCTGCCGAACCATCTGCACCACCTGGTCATCCAAATCGCCGTACGGGTAGCAGAAGCTGAGCACCTGCGCACCGACCAGCTGCTGAAGGTCTTCCCTGCATTGTGCAATCTCCCGGCGAGCCTCCTCTGGGGACAGGCGGGTGAGATAGGGGTGGGTGAGAGTATGCGCCCCTACCTCCCAACCCTGGGCGTGCAGTTCGGCAAGCTGCTCGCGGCTCATCACGCGGTGGCGGTGACGTGGAGCCCAATCCGCCTCCTGCCCCAGCCGACTGCTGACGGCAAACACGGTGGCAGACCATCCGTAGGCTTGCAGCACGGGCAACGCATGTTCATACACGCCGAGCAGGGCGTCGTCGAAGGTAAACACCACCGCGCGTTGGGGAAGATAGTGTGCTTGCAGAGGCTCCGCGAGTTCGCCCAGCGTGATAGCACGAAAACCCATCGCTCGCAGCAGGCGACATTGCCTTGCCAGAGCCTGTGGAGAAACGTTGAGATGACGTTCCCTCGCGCCCACGTTATGGTACATCAGGATGGGTACCATCTTCAGGCGGTCAATGCCCGTGCGTACACTGCTTCGATGCTTTGCACCATGCGCTCCGGCGTATAGTGCTGACAGGCAAATGACCGGGCAGCCTGCCCCAGCCGGTAGCGCAGGTCTGCACTGCTCAGCAGTTCGTTCAGCGCGTGCGCCAGCGAAGCGGTTGTGTAGTCCACCAGTATCCCTGTCTCCCCGTCGCGCACCAGCTCGGGCAGTCCCCCTACCCGTGTCGCCACAACGGGCTTACCCAGTGCCATCGCCTCCAGCACCGCCAGGCCGAACGTTTCCGAGCGCGAGGGCAGCGTGACCACATCCACTGCCTGCATCAGGCGGGCAACGTCGGAACGCAATCCGGTAAAGACCACGTGACGACCCACCTTCAGTTCCCTCGCACGCTGCTGGGTACGCCGGGCGAACTCACCGTTGGTGCTGCCCACGAACAACACATGCGTATCAGGATGCGAGCGCAACACCTGCGGCAGCGCTTCCAACAACAGGTCCTGCCCTTTGATGGGGGATATTTTGGCGAAGAGTCCGATCAGCTTACTGCTCTCCGGCAATCCAAACTCTCTGCGCACCTCCAGCGGTGCGTTCGCGTGTGCGCCGTTTAGCGATATAAAGTCGGTGGCATTGTGAACGGTCTGCACCTCGCTGGCGGGCACGCCATGTTCGATAAGCCAGCGTCTGAGCGCCTCTGAAACGGCGATGAGTGGATTGCCCAGACGCGACAGCCAGCGGTAGGCAGGGTCGGAGGTGAAGACATGTACTGTGGAGACCACCGGTTTGTGCGTCAGCAATCCCAGCAGTAAACCGTAGTAGGTGGCGCGGGTAAGGTGGGTGTGGATAATGTCTATCCGTTGTTCACGCACCACACGCGCGAGATGCCACAACGTCATCACCGAGCCAGCACCGCGCATCGGCAGCGGTAAGGTAGGCACGCCGGCACGTCGCAGCTCATCGGGAAGCCAGTTGCATGGCGGACAAACGGTAATCACGTGGTGTCCCTGTTGTTGAAGCGTCTTGGCGAGAAGCACAAGATGTCTCTCGGCACCGGAGGTTGCCGAGCTGGAAACCACCTGTAAAACACGCCACCTTTTCGCCGAATCGTGTGCTTCCATAATCGGACGGGTATCGATATTATAGCCTCTTGGGTCGTTTGCAATCAACTCGGTAACGTTTATAGTACACGGATGCACACGGATAGTATCTGCGCCAATCCGTTTCATCCGTGCCTATCCGTGTCCCTCTTAACCGCAAACATTACTCGCACATCAGGTCACACACCTGAAGAAACGCTTCCACCACACGCGGGTCGAACTGCGAGCCTGCGCATCGCCGTATCTCCGCCTTCGCCTCCTCTACGCTCAGCGGCTCCTTCCACGCAGCACCGTGCGTCAGAATGTCGTACACTTCCGCCACCGCAATAATACGCGCTCCCAGAGGTATCTCCTCACCAGCCAGACCGTCGGGGTAACCTGTGCCGTCCCAGCGCTCGTGGTGATGCTTGATGAGTGGGAGAGTGGGCTGCAGGGCCTGTACAGCACCCAGGATTTCCAGCGCGAGGGTAGCGTGCTGGCGCATGATTCTGATCTCCTCTTCGCTCAATCTGCCCAGCTTCCCCAGAATGCTTTCCGAAATCGCCACTTTACCGATGTCATGCAGTTCTGCCGCGCGGCGCAACACCAGCAGCTCCTCGTCGTTCATGCCCAGCTTCTCGCCGGTAGCTACCGCCAAAACCGCTACTCGCGCGCTGTGCTGGTCCGCTCCTTTTTCACGCATCGCCGCCACACGCACCAGCGCTTTGACGGCATCGTTAATCGCTCGATTCACCGGGTCATGCATGGCTTGCCTCACCTCCCAAGCACTGCGTGACGGCGCGCGCCACCGCCTGCACCAGCGTTTCCATCTCACCCTCCAGTAAGGTACGGGGGTCTATCACTACCTCCTCCTGTTCGATACGAGTGAAGACAGCGGGTTCCTGCCAGCGCAGGGCGCGTGCCAGCCGTTGCACATTGCCATCCGACAATCGCAGGCATACCAGCGTCGTGGGTAGTTGCTGACCGGGCAGACTTCCGCCTCCCACAGCCGACTCGCCTTCGCGCAGGCGCACCGTTATCCCCTCTGCGGGCAAGATGGATTGCAGCCTCTGTTTCAACCGCCTCGCCCGTCGCTCGATATCATCGGCAGGCGTCGCCAGCGCACGCAGCACAGGAACCTCCTGCACCGCCTTCTCCGGATTCAGGTAGAGACGCAGGGTTGCCTCCAGCGCAGCAAGGGTCAGCTTATCCACTCGAAGGGCACGATGCAACGGATGCCTGCGAATGCGCTGTACTATCTCTTTGCGCCCCAGGACGATACCCGCCTGCGGTCCGCCCAGCAGTTTGTCGCCACTGCAGGTAACCACGTCGCAACCCGCTTGTACGCTCTCCTGCAAGGTGGGTTCGTGCTCCAGCCCGAACCGCTCGGTATCCACCAGACACCCACTGCCCACATCGTCCAGCACGGGCAGATTGTATCGGTGCGCCAGCGACGCCAAATCCGCCGCAGGTACCTCTTCGCTAAAGCCCACGATGCGGAAATTGCTGGGGTGACAGCGAATCAGCAAGGCGGTGTCGGGGGTTATTGCTCGCTCGTAGTCCGACAGACGTGTGCGGTTGGTGGTACCCACTTCCACCAGTCTTGCCCCGCTCTGCGCGATGATGTCGGGCATGCGAAACGCCCCTCCGATTTCCACCAGTTGCCCCCGCGAGATAATAACCTCTTTGCTCTGCGCCAGCACCGTCACTGCCAATAGCACCGCCCCCGCGTTGTTGTTTACCACGGTAGCATCCTCCGCGCCGGTCAGGCGACACAGTAGCTCACGCACATGCTCGATGCGGTCGCCGCGCTCGCCGGTATCGCGGTCGATCTCCAGCATCGAGTGCCCCTGTGCTACCTCCGCCACCGCCCGACGAGCAGCCTCCGCCAGCACAGCGCGCCCCAAGCCGGTATGCAAGACGACGCCCGTCGCGTTGATGACGCGGCGAAGGGTAGAAGTGCGCCATCGTTCCACCGCCTGCAGCGCTTCCTGCACCACCGACGACAGGTCGGTCGGTACCGTTTCACCTCTTTTAAGGCGTTCACGAAGCCGATCGAGGGTTTCACGCACGCAATCCACAACCAGTTCGCGCCCGTGTTCGGCTATCGCTTCTTGCACCTGCTTATCCTGCAGCACACGCGACACTGCAGGAAGCCGACGCAAACCAGGTTGCTTATCTTCTGTATACTGCGTTCCCATTGGAGTGTAAACGATAAGCGAATCCTTCGTGCCTATCCGTGTCCTTCGGAAAATAGCGTACGGATGTCCCACGTCTTGTTCTACTCGTTTGGCGGGAACTCTATCTGCGCCCACCACTTCGGCTCGACGTCGGGGAAGATGTTATCGCGCTCCTCCGCCTCGCCCAGCGCGCCCCACTCTTCAGCAGATGGTTCCTCACCTCGCGCGACCCGCTCCAGCAAGTTCACCAGCATCTGGAAACGGTCGGCATGCCATTGCACTCGCAGCTCGGCATAATCTCGCGCCGACCACGTGCTGATGAGAAACTGCCAGTCAGATGATTGCAGAAGCAACAACTCGCGGGCGATTTGCTTCAGGATGGTCTGCACCTTCGGGTTATCGCCGTACTGCCGCGCCAGGCGCACCATCTCGCGCTCGGCAGGGTAAATACGCTTCCATGTCCATTCTGTCCACTCGTTCAGCCACACCCAGTGGTAGCCGCCTTCACCCCACGAGCCTTCCGGCAGATGTACCACCGTCTGCGGCGGGTACAGATGCAGGTATTTGCTACAGGTGACGGGGTGGATTTCGGGGTGTGTCTCCATCCCCCGACGCACCCAGTACAGCCATTCAGGGCCCTCAAACCACCAGTGCCCGTACAGCTCGGTGTCGTACATGGCGGTAATGATACCGCTTTGACCGGTGGATTGCACGTGCTCGCTGAGCACCTCGTGCGCAAGGTCGACGAAGTGCTTGGCGTGTTCCTGAATGCGCTCGAACGCCCTCGCCAGCTCGTACGGCTGCTTTTTGCCCAGGTCATCTTTTGGGCGGGAGATGCGCCAGTAACGCAGGCCACCCGGTGGCTGCTTTTTGTGGAACTCCAGATAGTACTCGTCGCCCGGGTAACCGGAGTCGGCACTCCACACCTGCACGCCGGTGCGCGGGTCGCGCGTGAAAACAGCGATGGGTGGCTTGGGCTCGCCCGACGAATTCACCAGGTAGACGTAGTACGGTGATTTCTCTGCCTCCTCCGGGCGGTACTGTGTGCTGAACTGTACCCACAGCTCGCGCAGAGGCTTGAACCGCTCGGCGTAGACGCCTATCGCCTCCCCGCCCTTGAGCAAATGCGAATCGATGAAAAAGTACTCGATGCCGTTTTCAGCCAGAATCTCCTCAACGCCTTTGCGTAGCCAGGGTTGCGAGGGTTTGCTCTCGAAATCTACCGGATAGTTCCAGCGGTAGCGCGGGCGATACGCGCATTCGGGCAGCCAGAAGCCTCGCGGCATCCTGCCGAACAATCGTTTGTAGGTCTGCACACCCTGTTTAATTTGCGCCTGCACCGCCTCATCGGTTCCCAGCAGAGGCAGGTAGCCGTGCGTTGCCGCACTGGTCAGGATTTCCACGTGCCCGGCGTCTTGCAGGTCACGGAATGCGCCGATGATGTCCGACTGATAGCGTTCCCGAAAATCGGTTAAAGTTTTACTGAAAAACCGGTACCAGTATTCTGCTAGTGCAGCCATGCCCAGGTTTTTCTCGCTCAGGAACTCTTTTCGATT
The DNA here is from genome assembly GCA_049969495.1 of Armatimonadota bacterium. Lineage (GTDB taxonomy): Bacteria > Armatimonadota > HRBIN16 > HRBIN16 > HRBIN16 > HRBIN16. The sequence goes on along the minus strand of JBMFOT010000006.1, from coordinate 28,958 downwards.
CACCTCGGCAGCGGCGATTTTGTCCTGCAGCCACGCCTCGAACTCGGCGGCGAACGCCGGCTGTACCAGCTGCTCCGCCAGCACCGGTGTAATACCGATGGTAAACTGCGGTGAGATGCCTTCTTTGATCAGCCGGTAACAGGTATTCAGCAGCGGTATGTATGTCTCGGCAGCGCTTTCTGATAGCCAGTCCATACCGTGCGGACTGCGCCCGTGTGCCAGCACGTATGGGATATGCGAGTGCAACACAAAGGCAAAGTAACCGAGCGGTCTTGCGTTTTCCAAATCTCGAGCCTCCTTGCATGTGCCCTGTGGTCGTTGTAAGCATAGCAGTTTTGCTGTGTAGATGTCAACCTGCCGAGGTTGCATATCACGCGGGGAGTGTGACACAATAGATTGTACGGGAGGTGAGAACATGGCGGACACCGCGTTGCTGATAGTGGACGTGCAAAATGATTTTTGCCCGGGCGGCGCATTGCCCGTGCCGGAGGGAGATAAAGTGGTACCCGTGCTGAACCGCGCCATCGAGCGGTTCCGGCAGTTGGGCGCACCTATCATCGCCTCGCGCGACTGGCATCCCGAAAAGAGCACGCACTTCGCTGCGTATGGGGGGCAGTGGCCCGTGCATTGCGTGCAGAATACCGCGGGCGCGGCGTTCCATCCCGACCTGCGTCTGCCCGATGATGCCATCATCGTGTCCAAAGGGATGGGCGAGAACGAGGACGCCTACTCCGCGTTCGATGCCCGCACGGAAGAGGGCATGCCGCTGGAAGACCTGCTCAAGACGAAAGGGGTCAGGCGGCTGGTGGTCGGCGGGTTGGCTACGGACTACTGCGTGCGCGCATCGGTGCTGGGCGCACTGGAGCGCGGATTCGAGGTGCTGGTACTTCGAGATGCAGTTCGCGGGGTGGACGTACAGCCGGGCGACAGCGAGAAGGCGTTAGCGGAGATGCAGAGCAAAGGTGCGAAACTGGTCGCGCTGGAAGAGGTCTCCGTACAGTAGCTATCAAGCAGCATCGGGTAATTGCTCTACCCGGTTCCGTCCGCGCCGTTTCGCCAGATAGAGCGCCTGATCGGCGGCAGCAAGCAGGGTCACCTTATCGGAACCGTGCGTCGGGTACTCGGCAACACCTGCGCTGAGCGTTACACGGAAAACGGTCGCCCCGCCCAGCGTGTGGAAGGGGTGTTTTCGCACCGCGTCGCATAACCGTTGTGCAACGACCGTCGCCTGCTGGAGCGCGGTCTCCGGTAGAATCACCAGAAACTCCTCGCCCCCGTAGCGGAAAACCATCTCCGTCTCCCGCAGGTTCTCCACCAGCCTGCGGCTTACCTCCTGTAGCACCATGTCGCCTGTGGCATGCCCCCAGGTATCGTTCACCTGTTTGAAGTGGTCCACGTCCACCAGAATCAGGCTGAACCGCTTACCGTATCGCTGACTGCGATGGATCTCCTCATCCAGCCGCACCTCCATGTAGCGGCGGTTGAACACGCCCGTCAAGCCGTCCGTGAGCGCCAGCAGTCCAACCGAACGGGTCAGGCGTGAGACCTCTATCACCTGCGCAAACTGATTGACAGCTGACACCACTTGTTCTACGTGGTGCTCATCGAAATAGCCGGTTGTAGGATGCGCCACGAGCAGCACACCTTCCACGCGTCCCCGCACCGACAGAGGCGCTCCGATCAGGCTGGCAAATATCCGTTTGGAAGTGTGACCAATCAGTTTGGGCTCTGTAGAGGTGCGAGGAACGTAGAGAGGGCGAGCCTGCTGCGCTATCCAGGCGGCGATGCCTCCTTCTGCTTTCCCCTCTTGCTCCATCAATCGGATGGGTTCACCGACAGAGGCGACAATCTGAAAGGCGTCGGTATCCTGCTGACGAAGATACAGGGTGACAAAGGGAGCAGACAGCAGTTCCGATACAGCTGAGATAAACTTTCTGGCAGAATCTTCTACTGAAGAAGACGTGAGGAACAGTCGGCCTATCTCATACAGCGCGCGCCATGTACGGTTTTCCTGCCATAGCGTGTTCCACTGCATCGCGTGGCGCAGAGCCAGAGCAACCACGCCCTGCATCTGCTGAAACCGCTCGCGAATGCCTGCCTCTTCCTCTGGGTGCCCCCAGCCAAACAGCGCTACCCCTCCGACGATTCCCTGTTCATCGCAAAGCAGGAACGCCTCCACCCTGTTGCCCTGTGAAGGCTGTAAAGCAGACTTGAACTGGTTCAGAGCTGCACGGAAAGACAGGTCGCTTTCCTGCGAGCGGGAAGATAGGGATAGAGGGATATGGACTGGCAAGTTGGTATGGCGGGGGTGTAGCAGCCGCAGAGCGGAACGGTATCGCTCAAACATCCATATTGCCGCCTCGCCTACGCCAGTGTGTTCGCACAGCATAAAGCAGATGCGTTGTGCCACCTCGCCCACGTCACCTGCCAGAAGGGCTGCCCGCAAAATGTGAATACGGGTGTGTTCCGCCTGTTGTTGCGCTATCAGCTCGCGGTGTGCGCCTACCAGCTCCTGATACTGATATCTCAGCTGACGGTGCGCTTCACGCTCCTGCTCCCATTGCTCGCGCAGGTCGTCCGGCAGGGGCAACAGCAAAGCTCCTTCTTCGTTACCCGCCGGTTGTTCCGCCAGCGCGAAGCCAAGGTACAGCCATACTCCTCCGGACAGTACAGCCCACCACAAAAAACCGCCATCTGCCCGCCAGGCATAGAGAAAGGGAGCCGGAGTGAGCAGGATCGCTACCGACCGTGCATATCGCCGGTGGATGGAAATCACCCATGCGCTGAGTGGTAGCCACGCCGGGGAATACGCCTGCAAGACGGATACCGCCAGCACATCCAGACAAGCCGCCGGTCGCCCTTTCGGCTTCGCCGCGGTGAGCAATAGCAGTCCACCTGCGATGCCGGTGACGAGCTGCTGCAGTGGCGAGGCGTACCAGCTCCACGCCACCACTGCCAGCGCAAGTACCAGACGAAAAGCCATTTGCGATATACTCAGGGTCTCCATTCCGGGTCCAGCCACAGGTCCAGAATGTGCTCTTCACCCAGTGCCGGATTTTGCAAATAGCGTGCCGCTACCCCGGCGATTACAGATGCAGGCGCGACGCCTATCAGCTCCGTTTCCAGTATTTGCACGCCCTGCTCCGCCGCACGCTCTCGCACGTACTCCAGCACCCACCAGAGCGGGCTGCGATCCGGCTGCGTGAGGTTCAGCGACACTTGCACAATGCCCCGCGAGGCAAGCAATAACCCCAGCGCGCGCACGCCCGCCAGCTGAGGGATGCGTTCCCGTTCCCGTCGAATCGTGTGGGCAATGTGCTGGGCTACTTCCAAACGGTCGGTGCTTAAATTGACGTTGAAAGCAATGAGAGGTCCGCGCGCCCCCACGATCGCCGCTCCTGCCGTTGGGTGAAGAAAAGCCGGACCCGCGTCTGGTGCGCGGTCGCCGCTCAGCGGGCGTCCTGCCCATCGCTCAAAACCTCCTCGGCGGATGGTCGGCAGGTCTGCCGGTCTGCCGGGCAGCGCGGCATGTTCATAGAAGTACACCGGCACATCCAGCTCATGCGCGATACGATACCCCACTTCGCGTGCAACTTGCGCACATGCCGACATCTCCACGTTTCGGAGCGGGATGAAGGGCATCACGTCCACCGCGCCGATGCGCGGATGCACCCCCTGATGGGATCGCAGGTCTATACGCTCCACCGCCACCCGGGCACTGCGGAAGGCGGCTTCCGCCACCGCGTCTGGTTCGCCCAGAAAGGTCAACACGGCACGGTGGTGGTCGGGGTCTGCCGATACGTTCACCAGTCGAACGCCGGACACTTCGCGTACGGCTGCTGCCAGTGCATCCACCGTATCGCGACGGCGTCCTTCGCTGAAGTTCGGCACGCACTCTATCACCTGACGCATCAACGTGAGAACTCTCCTCCGTTTTAAGATATTCGGCGAAAAAAGCCGCCAACATGATGATAACCGATTTCCCGCTCACCTTGTCGATAGCAATGGAACAACACGACGGAAAAGTGCAGAGAAACAACTTTTTCAGCAAAATCACTGGCAAACTGCTTGACGTTTGCGCAAGGTCGTGGTATAGTAGTTAATGAACTCGGTATGGCATTCCCACCGCGAAAGCGGTGAATGCATATCGGGGCACTTTCTGACAAGAACAGAGGAGCACTGGAAGGCGGCGGGGAGACGTAGCGCGAGAGGTAACCCTGGAGGCTCCGCGTAGCGAACTCCCTGTGCCCCAAAGTGTCCTCTCTGTTCCGGGAAGTGGTGCTCCGAGCGGTACAGTACACTTCCATCAAGGAACAAGGAGGAGGGTACGATGAAACGTCTGTTAATCGGCTTGGGTGTCGCCATCGCGATGACCTTCGCTGGCAACGCCTGGGCACAAGTGCCCCCCGATGTTCCACCTGGGCACTGGGCTTATGATGCTATCGAGGAGCTGATGCGCGATGGCATCATCAAGGGTTACCCGGATGGAACCTTCAAGGGGAAGGCACCGCTGACGCGGTATGAGTTTGCCATCGCTATCCGCGACGCGCTCGCCGCGATTCGACAGCAGATCGACGAGGTGAGGGCGCAGATTCCGAGAGGAGGCGGACAGCCCAGCCAGCCTCCGCAACCTCCAGCACCTCAGCCTGGAATCACCCAGGAGGAGCGTGCGAAGCTGCAGTCGATACCGGCGGACACCGCGCAGAGACTGCAGCGACTGGACGAGGCGATCGCGCGTATTAACCGCCTCGCCACGGAGTTCCAGGATGAGCTGGCTTCGCTGGGTGTGGACGTGGAGTCCGCCAAGCGAGACCTTGCCAACCTGCGCAAGCGTGTCGAGGCGATCGAGGAGGAGATGAAGCGGTTCCGTCTCAGCGGTGACGTCACCTTTGTGGTGCGCGGCACCAACAGCATCGACAACCGCACCGCCATCGACCAGAACGCGCAGCCGACCGCGCCCGGTGGCTTGCTGGGCAACCTGAGCGTGTTGCACGAGCTGGGGCTGAACATCAGCAGCAAGCTCAGCGACACCGCTTCTGCCGATGTGAGCCTAGTGGTCGGCAACTGGCTGCCCTACCTCGGCTCGGCATCGCAGTTCGGCCTTCGCCCGGCAGCGACCAACACCGACATCGTGCTGTGGAAAGCCGCGGTCAACGCGCCGATTAGCGTGTTCGGCACCGAGGTCAACCTGACTATCGGTCGCTTCGAGAACCGCATCAACCCGTTGACCCTGTGGCGACCCGATGTGGATGTCTACACCAGCATCGATCGCTACGATAACGGCTACTACAGCATGGATGGTGCGAAGGCATCGGTGGGATTCGGCTCGGTGCAAATCGGGCTGTTCGCTGCTCGCAACAGCAACGTGAACACCAACAACGGCACAAACTTCATGGCACTTCACGGTGGCATCGGCGCGTCCCCGAACGTGGCCGCAGCGCACCCCGCAACCGCCACGGTGGCGGGCATCGGTGCGTTCGACAGCAGTGCGGGTGCAACCGTAGACGTGAACCTGGGCGAGAAGGTCAGCCTGAGCGGTGAAGTTATCACCGCGAAGCTGGGTACCACCGCGGTCGCCCCGTTCGGCAACGTAAACCGCCTGAACGTATACGGTGGTCACCTGAAGGCGAACCTGATCGACCGCCTGACCATCACCGCCGACTACGCCCAGAGCGACCTGCTGCGTCAGACGACTAACGTCAACAACAAGGACAACTGGGCGTTGCTGGTGGGTGTGGGCTACACCTTCGGCGAGAACCTGTCGGTGAGCGCAGGCTATCGCGAGGTGCGTCCGTACTTCGCCGCCCCTGGTTACTGGGGACGCATCGGCTACTGGCACAACCCGACCGACATCAAGGGCGCGGATGTCGCCCTGGCATGGAAGCTGGGTGCGTTCGCCATCGATGCGAAGGGCGGCTTCTACAAGGGTAGCAACCGCCCGGCGAGCTTCGTCGGCAAGGACGATGAGATTACCCACGTCGCAGCCGGTGTGCTGTGGAACGCCACCGAGAAGCTGAACCTGAACGTCTCCTACGAGGGCGTTCTGTGGAATCTCAAGACCTCCGCAGCCGGCGCCAAGCCGACGGAGAACTACGTCACGCTGGGCGTAGACTACAAGGTGGGCGACAACGCACTGCTCAAACTGCTCTACCAGGTGGTGGACTTCAACGCCAAGGGTGTCGTCCCATGGCGTGTGATCCCGGGCGATGACAAAGCCCGCGCTGGTGTGGCAGTGGCGCAGTTCAGCGTGAAGTTCTAACCTGTTCTGGCACCCAACCCCCTCCGGCTCGCCGGAGGGGGTTTTTCGTTTGGGGGTGTCCTATCCTGCAGGACATCCATAACTGTCGGCGAATCACTGCTTAAACCTGACCTTTCGGCAAACAGGAGGTGCACTCGTGAATCGCCTTGTACCGCCTGTGGTTCTGGCAATTGTTCTGGGCATGTCCGTTACCGCTTCCGCCCAGCAGGACGTTCCTCCCGGACACTGGGCATACGAGGCGGTGCAAATGTTGATTCGGCAGGGTGTCTTGAAGGGCTATCCTGATGGCGCCTTCCGGGGCACATCGCCGGTCACGCGCTACGAGTTTGCTGTGGCGCTGCGCGACGCCCTTCAAGAGACAAGAAGCCGCGTCAACGATTTGAGGGACGAGCTGCGACAGCGTATTCTAGTGCCTCCGCCTCCGGTGATCAACCCTCCCCAGGTTGTCGATTTCGATACTCTCGCCGCCGACAGGGAGAAACTGAGGCAGATTCCCGATAACGTCGGCGAGCGGCTGCAGAGGTTGGAGGAGCAGGTACGCACGCTGAACCGTCTGCTGGAAGAGTTCGGGCGCGACCTGCAAACGCTGGGCGAGGATGTGCGTCGCTTGCGCTCCGAGATTTCAGGGACCGAAAACCAGATCCGTTCCCTGCAGCAGAGGATACGCCAGCGGGCTCAGGTCAGCGGCACACTGGATATGGTTGGGCGCGGCGCACATGGCATCGATCACAAAGGTGTCATAGACCAAAACGGCTACGCTTACCAAGGCGGTTTGTTGAACAATGTGCAAGCCTTACAGGAGTTGAGCCTGCAGGTGCGTGGCGAACTATCGCCATCGGTGCTTGCCGAAGCCGCGCTGGTGGTGGGAAACGCCCTGACATACTTCGGTTCCGCTTCCCAGTTTGCACCGGGTGCCTCCCGTGCGCCTGGCGCTACGGATTTCCTTTTGTGGAAAGCGAACGTGCGTTTGCCCGTCTCTCTTTTCGGCAGGCAGGGCAGTATCGCGGTTGGCCGAATCGAGAACCGCATGACCCCGCTGACCCTGTGGCGCCCCGACCTGGATGTATACACTCTGCTCCCTCGTTACGACAACGGCTACTACAGCATGGATGGCCTCCAGTTCCAGATGGATACCGACCTGGTAAGCGTGATGTTATACGCCGCCCGACATAATACCGTGAACACCAACCTGCTTTCCGACCTCATGCGCGTTTCCGCGGGCAACGACGCGGTCAATCTGTTTCAGCCGGGGAATCCTCTGCGCCAGCGTCCCAACCGCATCCCCTACGGCATCGTGCACGCACGACACAGTGCCGGCGCATCTGCCACATTCCGGCTTGGACACACCATCAGCGTAGGCGCACAGTTCCTGACTTTAGACGCCTGGCAGGATGTGCCCACCGTCTTCGGAACCGTGAATCAGGTAAACGTCTGGGGATGGCAGGTGAACTTCGCGCCCTCTGACCGGTGGAACATCTCTGCCGTTTATTCACAAAGCGACCTGTTGCATCATGGCGATAACCGTTTGAACAAGGACAACTGGGCGTTTTTGGCGAGGGTTCAGTACAATGCAGGCAAAGATGCGCTGATCTGGTTGGGCTACCGTGACTTCCGCCCGTATTTTGCGCCTCCCGGCTACTGGGGGCGCATCGGCTACTGGCATAATCCCACCGACCTGCGCGGCGTGGACGCAGGACTGCGCACGCGCATTGGCAGTGTGGCAGTGGATGCGCGCGGTGGCTTCTACGCCGGCACGGGCAAAGCTGCTCCTCCCGCAGGCTTCGGCACGGATGACGAATTGCTTCACCTGGTGTTCCATGCGCAATGGCAAGCTGTTCGCCGATGGGGATTAAGCCTGACCTACGAGGGGGCACTGTGGAACCTGAAGGACCCCCAGCGATTCAATCCGGGGGCAGGGCTATCCGCGCCGGGCAAGCCCACAGAACATTACGCTACCTTCGGCGTGCAGTACGACCTGAGCAGAGACACCGTGCTACGCGCCCTCTATCAGGCGATTTTCTATGATGCGAAGGGGGTCGCCTCCTACTCCTTGCTGGGCAGTGACAAGGAGCGAGGCGGTGTGGCGGTCGTTCAGCTGAGCACGGTGTTTTGAGGCGTTACAGGAATCGGCGCATTTTACAGTAAAATATATAAGGCATTTCATACAGAGAAGGGGGATCCATGTTGAGGTTTCGTTTAGCTCTCTTTCTCGCTGCGGGTATGGTGACGCTTGTAGGTTGCAAGCCTCCCCTCAAGCAGGGAGGTGCATCGGGTCAAAACATCCCTGTTGGGGTGTATCTCTCGTTCACGGGAAGTACCGCCACCTTTGGGGAGTCGACCTTTAAAGGTATTCAACTGGCGGTAGAGGAGGTCAACGCCAAAGGGGGTATTGACGGGAAGAAGATCGAACTACACAAAGAAGATGACCGCAGCGACGCCCAGGAAGCGCGCAGTGCGGTGACCAAACTCATACAACGTGATAAGGTGGTTGCCGTCATCGGGGAAGTAGCGAGCTCGCGCAGTCTGGCTGCCGCTCCCATCTGTCAAGAAAACCGTATCCCAATGATCAGCCCGTCCTCCACGAATCCCAAAGTTACCCAAGTGGGTGATTACATTTTCCGTGTGTGCTTTATCGACCCATTTCAGGGCACCGCCGTCGCTACCTTTGCCTACCAGACACTGAAGGCACGCCGTGCAGCGATACTCACTGACGTCAAAAACGACTATAGCGTTGGGCTGGCTCAATACTTTAAAGAGACCTTCACCAAATTGGGCGGACAGATTGTGGCGGAGAAGTCGTATAGCGAAGGAGACCCCGACTTTCGGGCGCAGTTGACCGCTATCAAAGCCGCCAATCCGGACGCCATCTTCGTACCCGGTTATTACTCAGAGGTGGGCACTATTGCTCGACAGGCACGGGAGCTGGGCATCACGGTGCCGTTCCTTGGCGGAGACGGTTGGGATTCGCCCAAGCTCGTAGAAGGTGCGGGCACTGCCTTGGAGGGCAGCTACTTCAGCAACCATTACTCGCATGAATCCACAGAGCCCGTAGTGCAGGAGTTTGTTCGCAAGTTTAAGGCGCGTTATGGCGGCGAAGTCCCCGACGCGCTGGCGGCACTGGGCTATGATGCAGCAAACATCCTGTTCGATGCGATCAAGCGAGCAGGCTCTACCGAGCCATCGAAAATCCGTGATGCGCTGGCACAGACCAAAGATTTCCCAGGAGTTACCGGCAAAATCACCATCGACGCGCAGCGCAACGCCCGTAAGCCGGCGGTGATTCTGCAGGTGCGTGGGAAAGCATTCAAATACGTCCAGACCATCTACCCCTGATGGAAGTCTATCTGCAACAATTGATCAACGGTATCCAGTACGGAAGCATCTACGCCCTCATCGCAGTGGGGTACACGATGGTATATGGGGTATTGCGCCTGATCAACTTTGCACATGGTGACGTGTACATGTTGGGCGCGTTTATCGCCTACTATACCATCATGTTTTTCGGTCTGCATCAGCACCCGAGTGCGAGCAACTTTCTGTTCGTGTTGATTGTGTGCATGGTTATCTGTGCGATGGTAGGCATGTTGATCGAGCGTTTGGCATACCGTCCTATCCGTAACGCCCCTCGTCTGACCGCTTTGATCACCGCCATCGGCGTGTCGCTGCTACTGGAGAACGGAGGCATTGTGGTGTTCGGTGCCGACCCCAAATATATCCCTGCTATGTTGGAAAGCAATACACCCACCCAGGGGGGCCTCTACATCAGCGCAGGACAAATGACTATGCTAGCGGTTTCTATCGTGTTCATGGTGATCCTGCGCTTTATTGTTATGAACACTCGTTTTGGCAGAGCGATGCGTGCGATTTCATACGACATCGATGCCGCACGTTTGATGGGGATCGACGTGGACAGGGTGATCGCTCTCACTTTTGCCTTGGGGTCTGCATTGGCAGGTGCGGCTGGCATGATGGTAGCTACCTTCACTAATGTGAAAATCACACCACTGTTCGGTCTATTACCCGGGGTCAAAGCGTTCGTAGCTGCAGTGCTGGGTGGAATAGGCAATATTCCCGGGGCTGTACTGGGAGGTATTCTGATGGGTGTCATTGAGGCATTTGTAGGAGGCTCTGCACTAACTACCTATCGCGATGCTATCGCTTTTCTCATCCTTATTCTGGTGCTACTGCTGCGCCCCGGAGGCATTCTCGGCAAAGCGACCGTAGAGAAGGTGTAGGGGATGAGCGTCACTCGCTACTGGATATGGCGGATAGCTTGCGTAGGGCTCACACTGGCAGCACTTCTCGGGGCGAATCAGGCTATTCTCGCACTACGTGAAACAGGCTGGGTGGACGACTACACCTACCGCGTGATGATGCTATGCGGCATCAATGTGCTGCTGGCAGTTAGTCTAAACCTCATCAACGGTATCACTGGGCAGTTCTCTATCGGGCACGCGGGGTTTCAGGGGGTGGGGGCGTATGCCTCTGCAGCTCTGACGGTGTTTGTGCTCTTACCTTGGTTACAGCAGCGCGGATGGCAAGATTCTGGACTGGCTCACACACTGATGCTCACGGCAGCCATCGCCTTTGGAGGAACCGCTGCAGGGATTGCGGGGCTGGTGGTAGGGATCCCTTCCTTGCGTTTGCGAGGGGACTACCTAGCAATAGCCACACTGGGTTTCGGCGAGATCATCCGCGTGATCATCCTAAACATCGAGCAGGTAGGAGGAGCACGAGGTTTCTCGGGAATCCCCCTGGTGACCACATTTTCGGGGCTCTATCTCATGGTTGTGCTGTTACTGGCATTATCGCGCAACTTACTAGTGTCCTCTCAGGGGCTAGCGTTCCTTGCTGTACGCGATGATGAAGTGGCTGCAGAAGCGGTCGGGGTCAATACCACGCGCATCAAGGTGATTGCCTTCGTGCTGGGAGCCGCTTTTGCAGGCGTCGCTGGAGCACTCTATGCGCACTTTGACGGCTATCTCAACCCCGATAACTTCCGACTAGACCAGTCTATCATCATCTTGACGATGGTGGTATTAGGTGGGCAGGGCAGCATCACCGGTTCGGTGGTGTCAGCCATGTTATTGACCATCGTGTTAGAGTGGTTGCGTTTTCTGCCCACGATCACGCTGGGGGGCAGGTCGTTCGCGCCTTCTGAATTGCGGATGGTTTTCTTCTCTATCATGCTCATCCTGCTGATGTTGTGGCGACCGAAAGGCTTACTGGGACAGCGTGAGTTTGGCTGGTACGTCCTGCGCCAATACTGGAGGTTGTTCAGAGCCTGATGGAGCCGATTCTCACCGTGCAGAGCTGTACCATGCGGTTCGGTGGGCTGACCGCCGTCAAGGATTTCCATCTGCGGTTGGCACCTCAGGAGCTGGTGGGGCTGATCGGTCCCAATGGAGCCGGCAAGACCACCGTCTTCAACCTGCTGACAGGGGTTTATCGGCCGGTAGAGGGACGCATTCTCTTCGCTGGACAGGACATCACGGGTTGGAAGCCTTATGCTATCGCCCGCATGGGCATCGCCCGTACTTTCCAGAACATCCGATTGTTCGGATCGTTGACAGTACTGCAGAATGTCAAGGTGGGTGCGCGACTGCACATGCGTACCAGTTTGTGGCATGCGGCGTGGCGTACCCGATCGATGCTGGTCGAGGAACAAAAGGTAGACGCCGAAGTGTGGCGGTTGTTGCGCGAGATGGGGTTGGAAGATGTGGCACACTACAGGGCGCAGCAACTACCTTATGGGGAACAGAGACGTTTAGAAATCGCACGGGCGCTGGCTACGCACCCCAAGCTGCTACTTCTGGATGAGCCAGCGGCAGGGATGAACCCGCAAGAGACTGCCGACCTGATGGATTTGATACGCCGACTGCGGGATGAGTACCAACTGACCATTTTGCTGATTGAACACGACATGAAGGTGGTCATGGGCATTTGCGAACGAATCATTGTGCTGGACCATGGCGAAGAGATTGCCCAGGGAACACCACAGCAGATACGCACCAACCCTCGCGTCATCGAGGCTTATCTGGGAGAGTCCCCAGTATGAACGCTCACGAGAAGATACTGGAAGTCGAAATGCTCAACGTGCGCTATGGGCCCATCCACGCGCTGCGCGACGTCTCCCTTTACGTGGAAAAAGGCGAGATCGTCACCATTGTGGGGGCAAACGGTGCAGGCAAAAGCACCTTTTTGCGTACCATCAGTGGATTGATACGTCCCAGCAGCGGAACCATCATCTTTGATGGAGAGGATATCACCCGAGAACCACCTCACGAGATCGTCCGTCGCGGTTTATGCCATGCTCCTGAGGGGAGACGTATCTTCGCCAATATGACCGTGCGGGAAAATTTGCTGCTGGGCGCCTACACGCACAGTAACCCCGACACGCTGGTGCAGGATTTCGAGAGGGTGTTCAGTATCTTTCCGCGCTTGAAAGAGCGAGAACATCAAATCGCAGGCACGCTTTCAGGCGGTGAGCAACAGATGCTGGCAATTGGCAGGGCATTAATGTCTCGTCCCAAGCTGTTGATGCTGGACGAGCCGTCGCTGGGGCTGGCGCCAAACCTGGTTCAGGAAATATTCCGCACCATCGCGAGTATCAACCGTGAGGGCACAACGGTGCTGTTGGTAGAGCAAAACGCACACATGGCGCTGCACCTTGCGCATCGGGGATATGTACTGGAAACCGGTGAGGTCGTGTTGGAAGATGTCGCCGAGAATCTGCTGCGTAACGAGGCAGTGCGCAGCGCCTACTTGGGAGAGTGAACCCGATCAACACAAAGGACATCGTCAGGGGTGCCGTAATCTTGTTGCTGCTGATCGGTGGCGCCAAAGAGTACACCCGTCGGCTGGAACGGGCGGCAGAGCGCCAGATACTGCATCAACTGGGTGGCAGCGGGCAGGTACAGGTGCAGATTCAGCCCAGATGGGGCGCACTGGGCGTGTTGCTGGCAAGGGCAGAAACCATTCGGGTTCATGCCTCCGGCTTTCACACCGCGCAGATGCCTTTTTTCACCGAACCGCCGGTTCCCGCCTGGCGCGGCAAAGCGGACAGTGTGCAGATTGTGCTGGAGGATTTCCATCTGGGCGGGTTTCCTGTGCGCCATCTAGAAGCAACCATACCCGATATCTCACTGGATTCCAGAGAGGCAGCGTTTCGTCTGCGCATCCGCCTGTTTAGCGCGGGCTGGGGTAACGGATGGGTGACCCTCGATGAAGAAAGCCTCACCGAGTTTGTAAAACGCCGCCTGCCGGAGGTGCGCTCTGCGCGTGTTCAGGTAACGCCTTCGGAGGTGCGTATCACGGGGGAGCTGGTGGCGTTGCTCGCCCCGTGGCGGTTTGAGGCAACAGGCGGTGTGGGCGTGCGCGATGGTCGGCAGATGGTGGTAGAAAACGTGCAGGTGCGTGTGGAGGGCGAAGAGCTTCCACCGGTAGTTGTGCAAAAGATAGTTGCTGCGCTGAATCCGGTGCTGGATGTGGAACGCGACCTGCGCCTTGGCGGCGCGTTCGTGGTGGAGCGCGTGGAACAGGGAGACGGCTTCTTAAAGCTTATCGGGCGGGCAACGGTGCCGCCCCGCGAACAAGGAGGTATCTATGGCAACAGAAAGCGGTGAGCTGCGACGCACCCCCCTTGCCGAGATTCATCCCCAGATGGGGGCGCGCATGGTGGAGTTTGCCGGATGGTGGATGCCCGTGCAATACGGCGGCATCATCCAGGAGGCACGCGCGGTGCGCGAAAACGTGGGCCTATTCGACATCAGCCACATGGGCAGGTTCCATTTGCGAGGCGCGGAAGCCATCCCCGCCCTTGACAGACTGACCACCAACGATGTTTCCGCTTTGACCGACGGCGCGGCGCAGTACTCCCTGCTCACCAACCCGCATGGCGGGGTCATCGATGACATCATCGTCTACCGCCTCTCTTCCGACCACCTGCTGGTGGTGGTCAACGCCGCCAACGCCGGCAAAGATAAGGGGTGGATACAACAGCATTTGCCGCCATCGGTTACTCTGGAGGATGCCACCGTACAGACCGCCATGATAGCCGTGCAGGGTCCGAAAGCCATCGATCTGGTGAGCCGTCTCTTCGCACAGAATCTGGCGGAACTGCCCCGCTTCCATGTGACAAGCAGTCGGTGGAGCGGGTACCCGATGCTGGTGGCGCGTACCGGCTACACGGGCGAGGACGGTGTGGAGCTGATTCTCGACGCTTCGGCGGCGGAACCGTTGTGGAACGCCCTGCACGAGGCGGGAGCAGTGCCTTGTGGGCTGGGTGCGAGAGATGTACTGCGCATCGAGGCAGGATACCCTCTGTATGGACACGAGCTGAACGAACACATCAACCCCATCGAGGCGGGGCTGAGCTGGGTGGTCAGCAAGAACAAAGAGTTCATCGGGGCGGAGGTTATCCGCCGCATTCGTGAACAGGGTCCCACTCGCAAGCTGGTGGGGCTGGAGGTGGAAGGGCGCATGGTGGCGCGGCAGGGCTATCCCGTGCAGGTAAACGAGCAGACCGTTGGCGAAATAACCAGCGGAACCTTCTCGCCCACTCTGGAGAGAAGCATCGCCATGGCGTTTGTGAGCAGTGAACATTCCAGAATGGGCAACGAGGTGCAGGTGGACGTGCGTGGCAAGCCCGTGCCTGCACGCATTGTATCGCGACGTTTCGTCAGTCACGTCTAAAGATGATGGAGGTGAACATGAACATCCCGAGCGACTTACGATACTCCAAAACCGACGAATGGGTGCGCGTGGAGGGCGATATTGCCACCATTGGCATCACCGATTACGCTCAGTCCGAGCTGGGCGACATCGTGTATGTGGAACTGCCGGAGCCAGGGCGGGTGCTGCAAGCAGAGGAGATGTTCGGCACAGTGGAGTCGGTGAAGGCAGTGGCAGACCTGTACGCACCGGTAGCAGGAGAGGTGCTTGAGGCAAACTCTGCTGTGACCCAGCGTTCGGAAGTGCTGAACGAAGACCCGTACGGCGAAGGCTGGCTGATCAAGGTGCAACTGGCAGACCCGTCCGAGGTGGACAAACTGCTCACCGCTGAACAATACGCGGCATACATCGAGGAGCGTCAAAAGGCATGACCTACATTCCGCACACCGATGCCGATCGAGAGAGGATGCTTCGCGCCATCGGCGTGGGAAGCATCGACGACCTGTTCGCGGAGATACCGGAGGAACTGCGCTTCAAGGGATTGTTGAACTTGCCCAGAGGCATGGACGAAATTGCCCTGCAGGCGCACATGCAACGCCTCGCCTCCCAGAACATCGATACATCGAAGTGCGTCCCCTTTTTGGGGGCGGGAATCTATGACCATTTCGCACCAGCGATCATCGAAGCCATCCTCTCGCGCGGTGAGTTCCTCACCGCCTATACACCCTACCAGCCGGAGGTCAGCCAGGGCATCCTGCAAGCGATGTTCGAGTACCAGACGATGATATGCCAGCTGACCGGTATGCCGGTGAGCAACGCCTCCATGTATGACGGGGCAACGGCATTGGCGGAAGCCGCGCTGATGGCATGGCACCACACGGGGCGCAGGCGGATTGTGATATCGCAGGGCGTGCATCCACATTACCGCCATGTTGTGCGCACTTACGCCCGCGCCGCCGACCTGGAGGTGCAGGAAATCCCCTGCGGTGAGAATGGCGTTACCTTACCGGACACCTCGGTAGCCGATGACGCAGCGTGCGTGTTGTGGCAAAACCCCAACTTCTTCGGCAACCTGGAGCCGATGGCGGAGCTGACCGCGCGAGCGCACGAGCGCAATGCACTGGCTATCGTGACGGTAGACCCCATCGCGCTGGGCATCCTGAAACCGCCTGGCGAATATGGCGTGGATGTGGTGGTCGGCGAAGGACAGCCGTTGGGGCTGGCAATGGGCTTCGGTGGTCCGCTGTTGGGGTTCTATGCGTGCAAAGAGGAGTACATCCGCCGCCTGCCCGGACGCATCATCGGCGAAACGGTAGACGTGGAGGGACGCAGAGGCTTCGTCATGACGTTGCGCACGCGCGAGCAGGACATCCGTCGCGAGCGGGCAACCTCCAACATCTGCACCAACGAAGCGTTGATGGCGCTGGCGGCAGCCGTCTACCTGAGCGCAATGGGCAAGCAGGGCTTGCGCCATGTAGCAAACTTGTGCCTGCAGAAGGCGCACTATCTGGCAAAACGGTTGGCAGAGCTGCCGGGGGTGCAGCTGGTCTACCCGCAGACGTGCTTCTTCAAAGAGTTTGCTGTTAGCCTGCCGCGTCCAGCGGAGGAGGTGGTGCATGCGTTGCTGCCGGACTATCTGGCAGGATTGCCGCTGAGCCGTTACGAGCAGTGGCGAGAGCATCATCTGTTGATAGCGGTCACCGAAAAGCGCACCCGTCAGGAGATGGACGATTTCGTACAGGCGCTGCGCCGAACGCTTAGCGAGGAGTAATCGCGCCCGGGACACATCTTGCTTTTATAGTGGAAACTTGCTATACTTTGGGTGACGCTATCGCTCGAAGGGTAGGGTAGCGGGGAGATGTGGATTCATTATTTATTATCTCATCAACAGTGCGGATGAGGGACACCTGAAACTGGAGGGCTACCGGGCTATGGGGGATGTACAGTCCCATATCGAGCGCGGCGTCGCGTATAAAATCAACGGGCAGTATGATGAAGCGCTGGCGGAGTTGCGGCAGGCAGTACAGCTGGCTCCCAACAACGCGGAGGCGCACCATCAACTCGGGCTGGTGCTGGGGTTTATCGGGGAGTTCGAACAGTCGCTGGCGGAGCTGGAACGGGCGGTGCAGATAGACGGGCGCAACGTGGTCATCCGCAACGACCTTGCGCTCACCTACGCGATGCTCGGCATGTACGAGGAAGCTCGCGCACAGTTCGAGGAGGTGTTGCGCCAGGACCCTACCAATGAGGTCGCGCTCAAGCAAATCCAGTTTCTCCAGTTCTAGAGAAACCGCGCTGGCGGGGCTGATACTAGCTCTGCTGGTGTGGTGGTTTCTCTTTCCTGTGCTGACAGGCGGGCGTGTGTGGCTTCCCACACGCCTGTTATTTCATGTGTACCCCTATCGTGCCCTTTCCACCGAGACGCCGCCTCCCTGGAACCCGCTGATGTGGGATGGCGCGGCGCAGTTCGGCGTGTGGCGGTTGTACACCGCCAAGATGTGGCGCGAAGGATGGTTGCCCCTGTGGAACCCCCACCAGGGCATGGGTTATCCCCTCTACGCCAACAGTCAGTCCGCCATCTTCTACCCGCCAAACGTGCTGTTTGCCTGGCTTCAGGAAAGGGCGTTCGGATGGCTTGCGGCGTGGCATCTGTGGTGGGCGGGGATGGGCACCTGGTTG
Organism: Armatimonadota bacterium; assembly: GCA_049969495.1. Taxonomy (GTDB): domain Bacteria; phylum Armatimonadota; class HRBIN16; order HRBIN16; family HRBIN16; genus HRBIN16. The sequence continues at coordinate 11,347 of JBMFOT010000006.1, read as the reverse complement.
CTGATGCGCAGGCAAGCAGGTGTAGGGTTCGCCTCTGCGCTGGTAGGCGCGATGGTCTTCGCTTTCTCTCTGTGGATGGTTACGTGGCAGTATCTGCCCTCCGTGCCGGCGACAGCTTCATGGTTGCCGTGGGTTGTGCTGACAGCCGCTCGATGGACAGCCCAGCCGACACTGCATCGCGCCACATGGTGGGGCACAACGATGGGCTTCTGCTTGCTGGCAGGGCATCTGCAGATTGCGTTTTACGTGCTGGGGGCGGGGATACTGGTGGTGGTATGCTTGGCGTTCCTGTGCCGAAGAAACCTCTCCCCCAGCCCCTCTCCCACAGGGAGAGGGATGACAGCAGGAGGCTTTATGCTCGCCTTCGTGCTTGCCCTTGCACTGAGCGCGCCGCAGGTACTGCCTGCTGTGGAGATGTCACGCTTCTCCCACCGGCGCGCCCCCGCAACAGCGGAAGGGTACTCCGCCTACGTGGGCAGTGCCATGCCCCTCGCCCATCTCATCACCCTCTTCCTACCGGACTTCTTCGGTCACCCGGGCGTCGCCCGCACCGACGAGCCCGATGTCAGCACCTACTGGGGCAAAGGCAATTACGCTGAGTTTGCCTGCTTCGTGGGTGTACCCACGCTTCTGCTGGCGGCTTTAGGGCTTTTCAGCCGCCGTTCCGCATGGCGTCTTTACGCGCTGTTGCTGGCGGTGCTGGCAATGCTTCTGGCTCTGGGCACACCTCTGAACGCCTTGCTCTACTTTGGCGTGCCCGGTTTCAGCGGCACCGGCTCTCCCGCGCGCGTGCTCGTGCTGTGGGCGTTTGGTGTCGCGTTGCTGGCAGGAGCGGGCATGGACGAACTGACCACCGCTTCACGTAAGCAATGGTTGTCGGCGATTGGCGTTCTTCTGGCGCTGTTCGTCACAGGCACTCTTTCGGCAAGAGCGTTGAGCGTGGAATCGCTGGGCGAAGAGGCGTTTGCCGAGCTGTTCTCCTCGCAGGCTCCTCTGCTGTTGCAGGGACTGGCGCTATCCGCGCTGGCTGCGGGAGCGGTACTCTTCGGGCAGAAGCGCGGCTGGAGCCCTCTGCTCACGCACGTGGTCGCAGTTACCTGCGTGCTGGGCAGCCTGTGGATGGCAGGGATGGGCTACAATCCGCTCGCCTCCGCTCAAAGCGTTTACCCTGATACGTCGCTGGTGGAGCGGCTGCAATCGCTAACCGATGGCAAGTGGCGCATCTTCGCGGTGCAGAGGGGCTGGAGCCTCTATCGCGCACCGCTGGCGATACTGCCCCCTAATCTGGCGACGGCAGCGGGGTTGTACGACCTGCAAATCTACGACTCGCTGATGCCTCTGCACGCAAAACGCTGGCTGGACGGTTTAAACGGCAGAGATTCTGCACCGGTGGAAAACGGCAATATGGCGCTGGGTTGGCGTGCCCCTGCAGACTTGCTCGCAAACGTGGGGGTACGCTATGTGCTTTCGTTGCAACCGCTTGCTGAGCATGGCTTACGTCTTATCCACGACAGCCCGGAGGGAAGGCTTTACGAGGTGCCCGGCGCACGCTCATGGGTTCGCACCGCAGATGGTCACCAATGCGCCTTCCGCTGGCAGGGATGCAACCGCCTGCAGGTGTTTCTACCTGATGGGGCACGGGAACTGCATGTGATGCAGACCTTTTACCCGGGTTGGGAAGCGGAGCCATCGGGAGCCATAGAACCGCTGGACGGCACTTTCCAGCGGGTGCAGGTTGTCGACGGAGCGCAGGAAATCACCCTGCGCTTCGCTCCCGCGCTGTTGAAGGTGTGCCTTTATCTTGCGCTGGTTGCGGTGGGGTGGCTGGTGGGGTGTGCGTGTTGCACTAGCAGGAGGTTGCGTGCCGAGAATCGAAATATGGAATAACCCTGTGTAGCTGTTGCTTGACCCTGTGGGAGAGGGTGAGTAATGCGTGCCTGGTGGGTATGGACAGTACTGCTGCTATGCTGGAGTGCGCCGCTGCGGGCGGATGTGACGGGCTTTCTGAAAGCTCGCCAGAGCCTGAAGGCGACGCCGGTGGGCGGAATCAGCTATCTGCAGCAGAACGTAGATGTGTATCGGGGCAGGGTGGTGGAGCTGACCGCCACCGTGAAAGGCGTCAGTCGGGTAGGCGATGCGCAGGTGGTGGTGCTTCAGTCGGCGGATGGCGCGTCGGTGTGTCCGCGTACCAGCCAGCCGCTGCAGGAGCAGCTGGGAGCACAGCTGCGGGTGCTTCTGCGCATCGGGGAAGGCAATCTGGTCGGGCTGAGCGACGTGGAGCTGGTTCATGCCGCGCATGAAGCGGACATCGCGCAATGGGAGGCACAGCAGGGAAAGAGGCAGGAAGCAGTGAAGCCTCCTCAGCGCACTGCTCGCGTCCTTACCTCGCGCTTCAATACCCCTGTGCGCACCAGTCAGGGAGCGGTAATCACCTTTGAGCAGTGGCACAGTGCGGTGTACGATGCGTATGCACGTGCCATCTCACGCTTCAATCCAAAACTCAAGCCCCAGCAGGTAGAGGTGATTACCAACAGCATCCTCGCGTTCAGCTGGTATTACCGCGTCGACCCGCGTCTGGTGGTGGCGATGGTGCTGGCGGAGTCGGGGTTCCGCCCCGAAGCGGTGTCGCGTGCGGGGGCGATGGGGTTGGGGCAGCTCATGCCGGGCACCGCGCGCGGTCTGGGAGTGAGCAACCCCTTTGACCCGGTACAGAACCTGGCGGGGGCGATACGTTTGCTACATGGGCATTTGAACACCTATTCCGGCGGTCGTGCCTACCGCGAGGGCACCGTGAGCTGGAATGACATCATCCTCGCGATGGCGGCGTATAACGCCGGCTCCGGCGCGGTGCGCAAATACGGCGGCGTACCCCCCTACCGCGAAACGCAGACCTACGTGAAGCGGGTGATCGAGCTGTACAAGCAGCTGTGCGGGATGAAGTGACCTGCTCTCACGCTCCGAATAGATCGATAATCTTCTGCCGCCTGAAGGTAAAAATCTCCTCAATGCGTGGGCGCACTATCAGACGATTGATCAAGCCGTCTATCACCGGAACCGGCAGGGCATAATACACCAGGTCGGTCATGTACACGCCGCCCTCCACCGGCACGAAGGTATGCCTGTGATGCCAGAACCGGTAGGGACCAAAGCGCTGTTCGTCCACGAAAAAGCGCAACGGGTATACGTGGGTGATCTCTGTCACCCAGAACATCGGGATTCCGAAAAGAGGGCGCACCGTATAAGCGATAATGATGCCCGGTTCCATTCTGTCCGGCACCGGCGTCAGGATATCGAAGCCCATATAGGGCGGCGTGATGATTTTCAGGTTGGCGGGGCTGGAGAAAAAGTCCCACACCTCTTCCAGCGGAGCGGGTATGGTCTGCTCTGCTTCAAAACGAAAGAGTTTCATGGCATCTTTATTATACCCTCTCGCACTATTGGATTGAATCCTGAGCCAGCAAGTTTTCTCTGCTGACTTGAAGACAACGGGTACAAAGAGCTATAATAGTGTGAACTTCGCCGTAATACATAGCTGCGTCTCGGTACCAAGGCTTGGGGTACACGAAGAGGTTCGGAACAGGTTTGCCATCTACGACCTATGGTACACGACCACTCGTTGGGAAGAAGGCGCATTCCATGATGGAACCAGTAGAAGAAAATGCGACACGCTATCGCGCATTGTTTGAATGCGCTCAGGACGGCATCTTTTTATTCGATGCGGATACAGGGAACTTCATCGAGGTGAACGGAGCCTTCCTGGGCATGTTCGGCTATTCCTCGGAGCAAATCGCCCAAATGAGTATCTTCGACTTGCCTGAGGACAGCGAGGAGAACATCCGTCGCAACATCCAGAGGGTGCTTCAGCATGGCTACTGGCAGTTGGGAGAGCGTACCTACCGTTGTGCTGATGGCTCCTTACTGCAGGTAGAGGTCTATACCTCCTTGCTCAACCTGCAAAACCGTCGCTACATTATGGAGGATACCGGCGGAGGCATCCCGCCAGAGCATTTACCGCACATCTTTGAGCCTTTCTTCACCACCAAGCCGGTGGGCAGAGGCACCGGGCTGGGGCTGGCGACCGTGTACGGCATTGTGCTGGCACACGGCGGAGGCGTCGAGGTACGCTCCTATGTCGGAGTGGGCACATGCTTTCGCATTCTGCTGCCTGCGCTGTCGGAAACAGAAGATGTGCCCCAGACCAGCAACGAGCCGGTTGTGCGCCGTCCGTTTCACGCAATACGAGTGTTGTTTGTCGACGACGAGGCGCCCATTCGCGAGATGGTCACGCATGTGCTTCGGCAGGAGGGATATGAGGTGGAAACCGCCTCCAGCGGCGAGGAGGCGTTGCAGATGATACGTGAGCGAGGGACGTCCTACTATCGACTACTCATCACCGACCTGACCATGCCGGGCTTAAGCGGTATCGAACTGGCACGGCAGGTTTGTCAAATGGATCCCGGTTTGCCTGTCATTCTTTGTAGCGGTTACGGCACGGAGGTGGCTGAGCAGGTGGAAAACGTCCCCAACGTGGTGTTCTATCTTCAGAAGCCCTACCGGCGTCGTCAGCTGCTGGAGGCGGTGGAACAGGCGTTGGGAGGCTAGCGGTAGTCCGTTTAACAGCCATCGGCAACGCTCCTTTGTACCGCTGGGTGATGAAGCAGGTTGGAACAATTCACATTTTCTCTGGAAATCGTCCGTTTCCCTCTTGCAAAATAGTGCAAAATGTTGTATTGTAATGGGTGAAAAGCGCAACGAGCACCGCAAGTTCGTATAAACGAACGAGCAGGTTGCTCGTCATGAGGCGGCGTTTCCCTCAGGGACGTCGCTTCTTTTTCGGCTCTGGACAGGCATCCGTCAATTCTAAAAAACGTTACGGGGGTAGAACCATTGATGACATCCAAGCGATGGACTAAAGAGAGCATTGCCGAGGACATTCGGCAGCTGGCTGAAGAGGGGGTGGACCTTTCCTACTCTAACGTGGTGATTCACCACCTGCCGTTGATGCGGGCAGCAATGCGTTACTACGGCAGCTGGCGCGAGGCGGTAAAGGCAGCTGGTGTCGACTACGACAAGGTGCGCAAGTACCGCAGCTGGAACCGCCAGCGTATCATCGCTCGCATCCGTGAGCTGTACGAGCAGGGAGAAGACCTGTCATGGCGCAATGTCAGCACCAATCTAGACCCGCAGTTAGCCGCGGCAGCGACCAAACCCAAGCATTTTGGCTCGTGGCGCAAGGCGATTGAAGCCGCAGGCATTGACTACCAGGAAGTGCGTCGCTACCATCAGTGGGACGAAGAGACCATCATCAAGCGGGTACGCGAGCTGTACGAGCAGGGCGTGCCGTTGAACGCCAAGAACGTAGAAGAGGTGGACATCCCGCTTATCACAGCAGCGCGACGCCGCTTCGAATCATGGGATAAGGCTCTGCAAGCCGCGGGACTGGACTATAAGCAGATTGTACTGCGTCGCCCGTTCAAGCGGCGTGCACGCAGCTCTGAAGAGCAAGAAGAAAGCAGCGATAACGGCGACAATGCCTGACACCGGTAGGTAAAGGGAGCGGTTTCGCACCCGCCCCGCCATGCGCAGGAGGCAACCTGGTCACTGAATCCCGTAAGGCAGGGACAACAAGGGGAAGCCGCTCCCTGCGCTCTTTTCGGAACTATTCCCCTAGTTTGACAAGTTTTGCACGCAGGTGTATACTATAGCGGATTTGTAATCGACGGAAGAAACATTGTTTGAAAGCCTGACGGAAAAACTGCAGAAGGTTTTTCGGCGACTGAGCAATCAGGGCAAAGTCACCGAGCAGGACGTGAACGAAGCCCTGCGCGAGGTGCGCATCGCTCTGTTGGAAGCGGATGTGCACTTCAAGGTGGTGAAGGACTTTATCGCGCGCGTGCGCGAGCGCGCCATCGGGCAGGAAGTGCTCGAAAGCCTCACCGCCACCCAGCAGGTGATTAAAATCGTGCACGAGGAGCTGGTCAGCCTGCTCGGTGACGGGGCGGAGGGTATTCACTTCGCGCCCAAACCGCCGACCGTTATCCTGTTGTGCGGTCTGCAAGGCTCCGGTAAAACCACCACCGCTGCCAAGCTCGCGCTCTGGCTGCGCAAACAGGGACGGCAACCGTTGCTGGTGGCAGCGGATGTGCACCGTCCGGCAGCGGTGCAGCAACTGAAGGTGCTGGGGCAGAACCTTCAGATACCGGTGTTTGCACTGGATAACAGCAAAGACGCGGTGCGTATTGCCCATGAGGCGTTGCAATACGCCGTCCAGCAAGGCAACGACGTGGTGATTCTGGACACCGCCGGAAGGCTGCACATTGACAGCGAAATGATGGAAGAGGTGCGCCGCGTCAAGGAAGCCACCCAGCCCAACGAGATTCTGCTGGTGCTGGATGCCATGACCGGTCAGGATGCGGTGCGTGTGGCGGAGGAGTTTCACCGCCATCTGGAGGTAGATGGCTTTATCCTGACCAAGCTGGATGGCGACACACGCGGCGGCGCGGCGATTTCCATCCGTGCCGTTGTGGGCAAGCCGATTAAGTTCGTCGGCGTGGGTGAGAAGCCCGACGCGCTGGATGTGTTCCACCCCGACCGCATGGCGGGGCGCATCCTGGGCATGGGCGACGTGTTAACGCTTATCGAAAAGGCACAGCAGACCTTCGACCAGAAGCAGGTAGAGGAACTGCAGCGCAAACTGCGCCAGAACCAGTTTGACCTGAACGATTTCCTGATGCAGATGCGCCAGATGCAGCAGATGGGGCCGCTGGACCAGTTGCTGAAGATGATACCTGGTCTGGGCGCACAGTTAAAGGATGTGCAGATAGACCCGAAAGAGTTAAAGCGTGTGGAAGCCATCATCCTTTCGATGACGCCGGAGGAGCGCGCAAACCCGCATATCATCAACGCCAGCCGAAAGCGGCGTATCGCGCGGGGTAGCGGCACCACGGTGCACGAAGTGAACGAGCTGCTGTCACAGTTCGAAGAGATGCGCCACATGATCCGAGAGCTAAACGCCTTGCAGTCCGGAGGAGGCAAAGGCAAGCGTAAAATACGCCTGCCTTTCTTCGGATAAAAACACACGGAAAGGAGGGGAGGTGATTTGGCGGTAAGGATCCGACTCAAGCGCATGGGGGCGAAAAAACGCCCGTTCTATCGTCTCGTGGTGGCGCCTAGCACCGCGCCGCGAGATGGAAGGTTCATCGAAACCATCGGTTACTACAATCCGTTGACCGATCCTGCCACCGTTCAGGTGGATATGGAGAAGGCGCTGTACTGGCTGGAACACGGAGCGCAACCCACCGACACGGCAAAGGACATCCTGCGTCGTGCGGGCGTGCTGGAAGCCTTGCAACAGCGTAAAGCGCAACCAGCAGGTAACGTCACCGCCCCAGCCAAATCGTAAAATACTTACTCACCCAAAACTCTATTGACAGAGAGGGCTAAAGGAGTGGCTGAGGTGAAAGAACTGGTAGAGTATCTGGTGAAGGAACTCGTGGACGAGCCCGACCAGGTTCGTATCAACGAGGTTCCGGGTGAGGTGGCAACCACCTACGAGGTACACGTCGCCCCCAACGACGTGGGCAAGGTCATCGGCAAGCAGGGACGTATTGCCAACGCCCTGCGCACCATCGCCAAAGCGGCCGCCATGAAAAACAAGCGCAAAATCTATCTGGAGATTATTGCGTAGCGGACGCAGGCTGAAGCCTGCGGCTACATTCGGCACGATAGTGCGGCGACAGACGAAAGGCGGGTATACTTTGCATGGGGCATCTCCCTATGCCCCATGCAAAGGGTGGGATGGTTGTCATGAGAAAAGCGGAACGAAACAGCTGGCGTACCGTCGGATACATCTCCAAGCCGCACGGACTGCAGGGGGAGGTCTGTGTGTACTCCCTGACCGATTTCCCGCAGCGGTTCGCCCGAGGGGCGACCCTTTCGCTCTCCCTGCCTGATATGCCACGAATCACCCTGCATGTGGCAGAATCGCGTCCGTTCAAAGGCGGTTATCTGGTACGCTTCGTGGAAATCACCACCGTGGAAGCCGCCGACCGGTTGCGCGGCGGATACCTGCAGGTTCCTATCGAGGATCGGATGCCCCTGCCCGAAGGTACCTACTACATCGACGACCTCATCGGACTGGACGTGTTCACCGATACCGGCAGATACCTGGGGCAAATTGAAGAGGTCATCCTCAACCCTGCCAACGACCTCTACCGCGTCGGCGAGGTATTAATCCCTGCCGTCTCCGAGTTCGTGCGCGAGATTGACCTTGTGGCGCGCCGGGTGACCATCCACCCTATTCCCGGCTTGTTGCCCGATGAAGAGTAGCGCTATGCGTATCGACATCGTCACCATCTTCCCCGAGATGGTCGAACCGGTGATACGGTGCAGTATGCTGGCGCGTGGACAGCAAGCAGGGGTGCTGGAGATAAACACGATAGACCTGCGCCGGTTTACTCATGACAAACACCACACCACCGACGATGCCCCATTCGGCGGCGGCGCGGGTATGGTGATGAAGCCCGAACCCTTCTTCGAGGCGGTGCAACACCTGCGCGAGCAAGCAGGATGGGTTCCCGCCCGTATTGTGGTTACCACCCCGCAGGGCAAACTGTTCAACCAGGCGATGGCGGTGGAGTTCGCACAAGTACCCCACCTTATCCTGTTGTGTGGACATTATGAGGGTATCGACGAGCGCGTGTGTCGGTATCTGGCAACGGATGAGGTCTCTATCGGCGATTATGTATTGACCGGCGGCGAACTACCTGCGTTGGTGATTGCTGATGCGGTGGCACGGCTGGTGCCCGGCGTGCTGGGTAACCCCGAATCACTGCAGCAGGATAGCTTCGTGGACGGTCTGCTCGCCCCACCGCAGTACACCCGTCCGGCTGAATACCGGGGCTACCGCGTGCCGGACGTGTTGCTATCCGGTCATCATGCCAATATCGCCCGCTGGCGTCGCCTGCAGAGGCTATTGCGTACTCGCGAACGCCGCCCCGACCTGTGGGAAAAAGTGCAGCTGACGGAGGAGGACCTGAAACTACTACGGGAGGCGGAGTAGAGTGTCAAAGCGCGTCGGTCTGGCGATGCGCCGCGGTAGCCCCTTTATCCGCAGGTCTTTCCTGTGGGTGGTGGCGGCGATATTGGCGAGGTTGATGTGGGATATATGGGCGTAGCACGGTCTCCTATAGCGGATTCACCGGTTCGCCGTTGCGTCGCACCTCGAAATGCAGGTGTGGTCCTGTTGCCAGCCCGGTTGCGCCGACGTAGCCGATAATCTGTCCTTGCTTCACCGTTGTTCCTTCGCCGACCGCCAGCGCGGAGCAGTGACCGTACAGCGTGGCGACGCCTCCACCGTGGTCGATGATGATGGTGTTGCCGTAGCCGCGCCGGTAACCGGCGAAGATGACCTCGCCATCTGCCGCCGCCTTGATGGGTGTGCCGTATGGCGCCGCGATGTCCACGCCGTTATGCATCCGATTGACCTTCAGGATAGGGTGGTAACGCATTCCAAAACCGGAGACAATCGGTCCGTTGACCGGACGAATAAACCCGCCGCGAAACGGTCGAGCGAGGCGAACACGCCCACTGGGCGTCTGTTCCATCGCCCGTAGCATGGCGGCAATCTGGCGGGATTCCTCTTCCCATTCGTCCAGCGCCTGCTCCTTCAACATGCGGTCCTGGGCGATGTCTTGCAGGATTCCGCGTTTTGCCTCCGTTTGCTGATGTAGCCGGTAGGTCTGTTGTGCCAGCTCCGCCTCCAGCTGGGCGATTTCCTGCGCTTGCTTGTCCAGTTGTGCCTTCGTCTGCGCAACCTCTTCTTTATCTTGTTGGATGGCGAGCACCAGTCGCGAGTCCGCACGGGCGATTCGCCCCAGCACGTACGAACGGCTGATGAGGTCATGCACGTCGCGCGAGCCCAGCAACACGCGCACGGTGCTGGCGCCTCCCTGCTGGTATGCCGCGCGTACGCGACGAGCGAGCAGCTGTTGACGCTGTTGCAGACGCTGTTCCAGCTCCTTCAGGCGTGCGGCGGTTTTGCGCTGCAGGGCGCGGACGGTGTTCAGGCGGGCGCGTACCGTGTGCAGGCGTTTGCGGGTGGCGTCGAGCTCTTGTTCGGTAGCCAGCAGGTCGGCGGTCACGGCGCGTTCGCGCCGGCGAATCTGGCGGATTTCGGCACGCGCCTGCCGAATCTGCTTCTGTACCGTTGCCAGTTTCCTCTGCAGTTCGGTCCTGGAGGGTTCCGAACGCGTTTGCTGCGGCGGTTTTGCCACCGCTGACGATAGCAGCAGAAAAACGATTACCAGACTAATCAACCCTCCCAGTCGTAACCCCATGATACACCCCCAATCTTTGCATCACACTGCCTGCAGGTATTTTCGGACGGAGAGCGTGCTGACCGCACCCCCTATCGCTGCGCCCAGCAAGGTCAACACCAGAAACACAACCCACACAGGCATCGGCGAACCGCCCAGGCTGTCGATAAACACCAGCTTGCGCATTACGAAGTGCGACACCAGTTTGGACACGCCGAAAATCAACCCGCAGGCAATCCAGGCACCCAGCACGCCCTGAACCACCCCTTCCAGCACGAACGGCGTGCGAATAGTGCCGGACGTTGCCCCGATCAACTGCATAATGCGTATTTCGCGTCGGCGAGCGAACACCGTCAGACGAATCGCGTTATAGATGATGATACAGGTGGCGATGAGCAGGAGGATGGTGCCGCCAACACCTATCCAGCGCACTACCGTCGCCACCGACAGGATAATGTCCACCTCTTCTTTGGCATCGCGCACCGCATCCACCTCGGGCAGGCTTTTCAGCCACGCGCTTACCACCCCCGTGCGCGAAGGCTCTTTGACCTGAATGACGAAGCTGTCGGGCAGTGGGTTATACGGCAGCGCGGCGGTAATCTCCTGCTGCAGTTCCTTCTGGAACTCGGGCCACGCCTGCTCCTTCGGCTTGAAGGTCACCTGCGCGATGTCAGGGTGTTTCTCAAACTGCTGTTGCAGTTCCTGTGCTCGCCGGCGCGAGACGTTATCTTTCAGGAAGACGTCGATGGCAAACTTCGGCGGCAGGCTATTTGCCAGATTCTCCAGTCGCCACAGCATTAAACCGAAGCCGCCGAACACCGCCAGCGCGAGCGCGACCGTGCCGATAGCCGCCAGCGTCATCAAGCCGTTGCGCCGCAAATTGACCAGAGCCTCTTCTACCAGAAACTCGATATGGCTAAGGTTCATGCGCGTACACTCCGCATGGAACATCACGGATAATGGTGCCTCGATCTATCATCACTACCCGTTTGCGCATCCGGTCTATCACGTATTTATCGTGACTGGCGACG
>JBMFOT010000005.1:0-75507 GCA_049969495.1 Armatimonadota bacterium | reverse complement strand
GTGCTTGCTCACCCTATTATATCCAAACAGAGGGGTGGTTGTCAAAGCAGGGTGGATGGAAAAAGATGCCTTGACATTTCATACAAAAGGTAGTAACATGTAGGTAGTCACACACCCCTCGTGCACGAAAGGAGCCAACAAGATGAAACGCTACGCTTCGCTGTACATACGGGGAGTACGCCCCCCCGCTCAGGTTTCTCGGCAGGGGCGAGGCGTGATATAATGCAGGTGAGATGGAGCAATCGGCAAACGCGCTTGTGTATCACGCCACTCCTGCCGAAGAGGGTGTTCGGCTGGACGTGTTTCTGGCGCAACGCCTGCCTGAGGTGTCACGTGCGCAGATTCAGCGATGGATTGAGGCGGGCGTGGTGGAGCTCAACGGCAGGATGACAAAGCCCAACGTGCGATTGAAGGCGGGCGATGAGGTCTATCTGGAGCTGCCTGCACCACCCCCCGCAGAACCTCTGCCTGAGCCTATTCCCTTGCATGTGTTGTACGAGGACGAGCATCTGGCGGTGGTGAACAAACCGCGCGGGATGGTTACACACCCCGCCCCTGGTGCAGAGAGCGGCACGCTGGTGAACGCGGCACTAGCGCGTTTCGGCAGGCTATCCACCGTCGGCTCGCCGGAGCGACCCGGCATCGTGCATCGGCTGGACAAGGACACCACCGGTCTCATCCTGATTGCCCGTACCGACCCCGCCCATCACGCCCTCGCGGAGCAGATTCAGCGGAGGCTGGTGGAGCGTCGCTACCTCGCGCTGGTGTGGGGAGTGCCACGTTTTCAGCGTGCGCTGGTGGACGCCCCCATCGGGCGCAGCGAGAGCGACCGTACCCGCATGAGCGTCAAAGCCCCTCTGCACGACCCCGGCGCCCGCCCTGCCGTCACCGAGTTTGAACTGCGTGAGAACCTGACGGTGTGTTCTCTGCTGGAGGCGCGACTGCATACGGGCAGAACCCATCAGGTGCGCGTGCACGCCGCGTACGCAGGGCATCCGGTGGTGGGCGACCCTGTGTACGGCGCGGGACGTTCTGCAGCACAGCACGGCTGGAAGAAGGCGGATGCCCGTGCGCTGGACGAGCTGATTGAACGCATGGGCGGGCAGGCACTACATGCCTATCGCCTGACCTTTACCCATCCCATCACCCGGCAGGAGATGACTTTTACCTGCGAACCCCCCGAAGACATGCAAGCTATTATCGATTGGTTAAGAGCAAAGAAGGAGGAAGCCCGTGAGTAATCTGCACGTTGTCCAGCATCCACTGGCACAGCATCTGTTGACCCAGCTGCGCAATAAGCATACCCCTCCCGAAGTCTTCCGCTCCCTAACCCGCAAACTGACCACCATTCTGGTCATCGAAGCCACCCGCGACCTGCCCACCGAAGCGGTATCGGTGGAGACACCGCTGGAGGAGACTCAGGGCACAGCGCTATCGGCAAGGCTGGTGGTAGTGCCTATCCTGCGGGCGGGGCTGGGCATGTTGGAAGCGGTGGTAGACCTGTTCCCCGATGTGTCGGTAGGGTATATCGGCATGGAGCGCGACCACGCCACCGCCGTTGCTAACTCGTACTACCTGAAACTGCCACCAGTGGAGGGGCGTACGGTGTTGCTGATTGACCCCATGCTGGCGACCGGCGGCTCGGTGGACCAGGCGCTGGCGGCGATACGCAGTCGCGGAGCAGAGAGGATGATTCTGGTGTGCATCGTCGCTGCACCGGAGGGCGTGGAGCGCATCGAGCGTCATCATCCCGATGTACCTATTTACACCGCCGCACTGGACAGGGAGCTGAACCCTGCCAAATACATCCTGCCCGGCATCGGCGATTTCGGGGACAGGTTGTACGGCACATAGTTGCAAGGAGCACTTGTTTTCCCTGTCTCAGGAACATTGATCCATCAAAATCATGCGCAAAACACTTGATAATATCTATATCAAGTGGTATAATAGAAGTGACAGCAAGACGATAAAGAAACACAGGAGGGCAAGCTATGCGATTAGATAAATTGACCATTCGTGCTCAGGAGGCGGTGCAAGACGCGCAGAGTATCGCCGAGCGCATGAACCATCAGAATATCGACGCCGAACACCTGTTGCTGGCACTGCTCGACCAGACCGAGAGCATCGTGCCTACGGTGTTGCAGAAGCTGGGCGTGCAGGTTCCTGTACTGCGCCGTTATGTGGAGGCAGAACTGAACAAACTGCCACAGGTACACGGCGCGTCTGTTGCTTCGTATATCACGCCGCGCTTCAAGCAGGTGATGGACAAAGCCTTTGAGGAAGCGGAGCGACTGAAGGACGAATATGTCAGCACCGAGCACCTGCTAATGGCGCTGGTGCAGGATACGCAGGGACCGGCAGGGCGTCTGCTTAAGCAAGCGGGCGTCACACCAGACAACCTGTACCAAGCGCTGATGGAGATACGCGGCGGGCATCGCGTCACCGACCAAAACCCGGAGGAGAAGTACCAGGCTTTAGAGCGCTACGGACGCGACCTGACCGACCTTGCGCGGAAAGGCAAGCTGGACCCGGTCATCGGGCGGGACGAAGAGATCCGGCGTGTGATTCAGGTGCTGTCGCGGCGCACCAAGAACAACCCGGTGCTCATCGGCGAGCCGGGTGTGGGTAAGACCGCCATCGTGGAAGGACTGGCACAGCGCATCGTGGCGGGCGACGTGCCCGAAGGGCTGAAGAACAAGCGCGTATGGCAGATGGACCTCGGCGCGATGGTAGCGGGAACCAAGTACCGCGGTGAGTTCGAGGACCGCCTGAAGGCGGTCATGCGCGAAATTCAAGCCGCCGAGGGGCAGATTATCGTCTTCATCGACGAGATTCATACCCTTGTGGGCGCGGGTGCCGCGGAAGGCGCTATCGACGCCGCGAATATGCTCAAGCCCATGCTGGCACGGGGTGAACTGCGCTGCGTCGGTGCGACCACGCTGGACGAGTACCGCAAGCACATCGAGAAAGACCCTGCGCTGGAGCGGCGCTTCCAGCCCATTCTGGTCACCGAGCCGGATGTAGACGACACCATCGCCATCTTGCGCGGACTGAAGGAGCGGTACGAGGTGCATCACGGTGTGCGCATCACCGACAGCGCGATCGTAGCGGCGGCGACGCTCTCGCACCGTTACATCACTGACCGCTTCCTGCCCGACAAGGCAATTGACCTCATCGATGAAGCGGCGTCGCGCCTGCGCATGGAGATAGATTCCATGCCTACCGAGATTGACGAGATCGAGCGGCGCATCCGCCAACTGGAGATCGAGCGTGAAGCGCTGCGCAAAGAGAACGATGCCGCTAGCAAGGAGAGGCTGGCGAAGCTGGAAGCCGAAATCGCCAACCTGCGCGAGGAAAGCAATCGCCTGAAGGCGCACTGGCAACAGGAGAAGGAGATTATCACCAACATCCGTCGCATCAAAGAGCAAATCGAGCAGGCACGCTTGCAGGAGCAAGCAGCGGAGCGTGAGGGCGACCTCGCCAAGGCGGCGGAACTGCGCTACGGCGTTATCCTCTCGCTGCAAAAGCAACTAGATGCGGAGACCAAGCGTCTGGAAGAGTTACAGAAGCACATGAAGCTGCTGAAGGAGGAGGTAGACGCCGACGACATCGCTGAGGTGGTGAGCAAGTGGACGGGCATCCCCGTTTCGCGCCTAATGGAAGGCGAGATGCAGAAGCTGTTGCACATGGAGGAGCGTCTGCGCCAGCGAGTGGTCGGGCAGGACCATGCGATTGAGGCGGTGTCCAATGCGGTGCGGCGAGCGCGTGCGGGCTTACAGGACCCCAATCGCCCTATCGGTTCGTTCATGTTCCTCGGGCCGACGGGCGTAGGTAAAACCGAGCTCGCCCGCGCGCTGGCGGAGTTCCTGTTCGACGACGAGCGGGCGATGATACGCCTCGACATGTCGGAGTACATGGAGAAGCACTCGGTAGCCCGGCTCATCGGTGCGCCGCCCGGCTATGTGGGCTACGAAGAAGGCGGTCAGCTCACTGAGGCGGTGCGCCGACGCCCGTACAGCGTCATCTTGCTGGACGAGATAGAGAAGGCGCATCCCGATGTGTTCAACGTGCTGCTGCAGGTGCTGGATGACGGTCGCCTCACCGACGGCAAGGGGCGCACGGTGGACTTCAAGAACACCGTGCTGATTATGACCTCCAATCTGGGGTCACAATATCTGGCGGAGAACGCCTTCCTCGACATGCAGGAGGCGCGGATGCAGGTGCTGGAGGCGGTGCGGGCGCACTTCCGCCCGGAGTTCCTGAACCGCATCGATGAGATTATCGTCTTCAATCCGCTGTCGGTGCGCGAGATCAAGCAGATCGTGGACATCCAGATTCGCCTGCTGCAGAGGCGGCTGGAGGAGAAGCACATCGGGTTGACTGTTACCGATGAGGCGAAAGAGATTCTCGCCGCCGAGGGCTTTGACCCCGTATACGGCGCCCGACCGCTGAAGCGCGTGCTACAGAAGCGTGTGATGGACGCTATCGCCATGAAACTGCTGGCGGGCGAGTTCGCCGAGGGCGACCACGTGGTGGTGGATGCCCAGAACGGCGAGCTGGTCTTCAGCAAGCGCGTGGAAGCGGAAGTGGTCGGCTAAAACGACATCACGGGGGCGACCGCCTGCGGTCGCCCCTGTGACTGGTTGCAAACGCCCACTCTATTAAGTCTCCAGGGCGAAGTTCATCAGGAACAACCAGCCGCGTGTCAACAGCTCTGAGACGCCCAGGAACACGCCATAAACCCCGTCCAGATACAAGCGCGGATGCCACAGCTTACCGCGTTTGAGCAGCTGCCAGGCGTCTTGCCACACAGCGCGCGAGTGCCCCATCCGCAGGTGCAGATAGGTCAGGAAAGCCACCACCCTCGCGATAGCGCGTTGCTGACGCTGTATCTGAGCCTCCTTTGCCTGCGCGACGCTCTGGCGCCATTCAGCGGTGCGTTTGGTCAGCCACGTCGCACGCCATATCTTCTCAAACATCAGAACCAGTTTCAACACGCGCCACGATAGAATGGCGGTATCCTTGATGCGCCGCCAGGCGTACGCCGGTCTGCTCTCCATCGGGAAGGTAGGGCGGCGCTCGGTACGCCCTTTCAACCGCCAGAAGCCGGTGATCATGGGATGCGCCTCTTCACAATGCGTCGCATAAGCATACCAGACCGCGTTCTTGAAGATGCCCCAGTACGATTCCGGCGTTGCACGGTTTAGTATCTTCGTCAGGTTTTCTACCGAGTAGAACCGCTTCCACGCCTCGCGGTACACGTTAAACCACTCCTCTTTGCTCATGTTCGGGTGATTCTGCGCCGCGTGGAAGCTGTCGTATTCGTTGAAGTCGGGGCTCATCCACTCACCGCGTTTGGTCATCTCCAAATGGTCTACCGAGCCAGGCAGCGGGGTGAGCATAAAGAAGCTCGCTTGGTCCGGCTGCACAACCTCCATCAGGGCAGTGATGTCACGCCTCACCGATTCCACCGTATCATGCGGGAAGCCGATGATGTAGCTGGTGTGCACTGCGATACCGTAGCGATGCCACGCTTGTATCATCTCCTCGTAGAAGTTCGTCTTGTTCTGCCCCTTCGACGCCGCCTTCAGGTTGTCGGCGTTCAGGCTCTCCAGCCCGATGAACACCTGTGTACAGCCCGCCCGTGCCGCCAGGTCCACAAAATCGGGGATACGGTAGGAGGGCACGTCCACCTGCATCATGAAAGTGACGTGCATGCCCTCCTGCTCGCGCATCCGAATGAGCCGTTCGAAGATTTCACGCCACTGCGGGTTGCGCGACATGTTGTCGTCGGTGAAGAAGTAGTGTTTAATGCGCGGGTAGTGCTCGCGAACATGCTTTTCAATCAGCTCGGGGGAGCGGTGGCGCATGAAATTACCCTGCACGTGGATGATGGTGCAGAACGAGCACTTGAACACGCACCCACGCGAGGTATCCATCGTGCCGGCATACGGAAGCACGAACCGTTTCGCCACGGTTTCGTCTACCAGCGGCGCAGCCCACTCTTTGGTGAGGTCTGGCAACTCGCCTAGCCAGTACACCGATTTCAGATTGCCTTTCAGCGCGTCTGTCAGCAGCTCTTCCAGCCGACCTTCCGCTTCGCCCGCGAACAGGCTGATACCCTGTTCACGCAGCTGTTGCAGTTCGGGGGTCAAACCGAGCAACGCCATCGAACCGCTGACGTGAAAGCCCCCCATTACCACCATCGCGCCCAGTCGGCGAAAACGCAGGGCAAGGTCTACCGCGCGGGGAAACTGGTTGGTCTGCACTCCCACCAGCCCGACGAGCGTAGGTACCCCCGGAATGCTCCATTTGCGCATCACCTTTTCGGGAACCACCAGCTGCACCGTCTCGTCCATCAGGTGTACGTCAATGTTCACGCCCATCTTCCGCGCGGTGTCGCGGATCAAACCGTTCAGCGCGTTCAACGTGTTAGAGGGCAAAACTCCTCGTACATGGTGGATCACGTAGCCGTCATCGTCATACTTGGAGGGTTTTACCAGAATGACGTTCAGCGCGGGTAAAACTTGTTTCATCTTCCTCCTGCCTTCCCTTATCCAGCCGATGCGGGGTGCACAAAGCATTTACATATACCTCCCCGTCCATTACTTGATTGATTATAAGCGTTTCTTTCATACAGAGTCAAGAGGAACGGTTCATCACGTAGGGGCGCACCTGCGTGTGCGCTGACCCACAGACGCATCCAAACAAAAAAGCCCCCGCTTGCGCAGGGGGCGAGGACGCGCCTTCTACCCTATGCCTTCACGAGGGCGTTTTCAAGATAGCGCAGTACCATGTTGTCGGGCATCGCCCCTTCGAACTCCACCACCTCGTTGATGACGGTCTTGGGCACGCCGTACACGTTCCAGTCCTGGCTCAGCTGCTCGAACTCCATCGCCTCGATCATCGCCCCGCGAATGTTTGGGTTCACGAAGGCGAACTGGTGCGCGGTGAGCACCGCACGTGGGCAGTACGGGCACGTCGGCGTGACGAACACCATGATGTCTACCGGCTTGTCGATTCTGGACACCTCGTCCAGCACCTGCGGCGCGAGGTGGTGATGACCGGTGGAAATCATCAGGATGTCCTCCAGCAGGGTGGCAAACTCGTAACCCGCCGGAATGCCGTAGAAGCGGATGCCGTAGTCCACCTCTTCGCCGTTTTGTAGCCCCGTTAGCACGACAGCGGGCACAAGGTAGCCCTGTCCATCCTTTTTCAGGTCGTACGCTGCCGCGCGCACCGGGTCGGTGTACGGGTCCACAAACTCTACCTGCAGTTTGTCGTTCAGCTCCGCCAGTTCACCCATCAGTTCGCGCAGCTCCGTGCAGAAGGCGCACTCCCGTCGCCCCGGCGCTATCAGGTTGGTGGCAGGTGCGAACACGATCATCTTCACCGGGCTGACCATCTCGCTCAGCCGCTCGCGCACCGCTGCCTTATCTTTCTCGGTCAGAATAGCCACGTTGTGGTTCCTCCTTTGGCTCAAGTGATTTCCATTGTGTTTGACTCCGGTACCCGCTCGGTAGATTCGCGCCGCATTGAGGCAGGTAAACACTGTCTGCCCCTTGCAGGGGGTTTCGTTTTTCTTCCCCCCCGTGATAAAATACCGTACCCCGCAAAGCAGTGGAGGAGCAGAAACGATGAAGGAAACCCGTTGCGATGTGCTCATTGTGGGTGGTGGGACAGGAGGCTGTGCCGCGGCGATGGCGGCATCCAGCCTGGGTCTGAAGGTGATAATGACCGAAGAAACCGAATGGATTGGTGGACAGCTAACCGCTCAGGCGGTTCCGCCCGATGAACACCCGTGGATTGAGAGCTTCGGCTGCACCGCGCGCTATCGGCAGTATCGAAACGCGGTGCGCCAGTTCTACCGCGAACACTACCCGCTTGCCCTGCCAGCCCGCAGTAACCCGCGCCTGAACCCGGGCAACGGCTGGGTATCGCGTCTGTGCCACGAACCGCGCGTCGGTCTGATGGTCTTGAACGCGATGCTACACTATCCGCGCACCGCCGGATGGCTGGACGTTCGCCTGCACCGCAAACCGGTCTCCGCTGAGGTGGAAGGCGACAGGGTGCTTGCTGTCACCGTGCGTAACCTGCACACCGCAGAGGGAGAGCTTATTCAGGCGCGCTACGTGCTGGACGCCACCGAGCTGGGTGACCTGCTGCCGATGACCGGAACCGAGTATGTGGTGGGCGCGGAGTCGCAGCGAGACACCGGTGAACCTCATGCGGTGGAAGGTGAGCCACAACCGGACAACGTGCAGGGCATTACCTGGTGCTTCGCCATGGCGTACGACCCCGATGGCAACCACACCATCGACAAACCCGCCCAGTACGAGCGGTGGCGCGAGTATCAGCCTCACTTCTGGCCCGACAAACTGCTCAGCTGGTATACCGCCCATCCGATTACGCTGGAGAAGACACGCTGGTACCTCTTCCCGCATGAAACCGATAATCCTTACCGCTCGTTGTTCACCTACCGGCGTATCGTGTGTCGGGAGCACTATCCGCCCGAACTCGCTCCGCATGAGGTGACCATCGTCAACTGGCCGCAGAACGATTACTTCGTCGCAACGATTATCGACCAGCCCGAAGAGGTGGTCAAAGAGAGACTGGAAGAGGCACGGCAGCTGTCGCTCAGCTTGCTGTACTGGCTGCAGACGGAAGCGCCTCGTCCTGATGGAGGCACAGGCTACCCCGGCTTATACCTGCGCCCCGACATCACCGGCACCGACGATGGACTGGCGATGTATCCCTACATCCGCGAGTCCCGGCGTATCCGCGCCGTGTTCACCGTCACCGAGCATCATGTGGCCTCAGAGCTGAACCCGGGCGCGGACAGGGCGAAGCCGTTCCCCGATAGCGTTGGCGTGGGCTGTTACCGAATCGACCTGCACCCTAGCACCAACGGTACCAACTCCATCGATATCGGTGCGCTGCCGTTCCAGATACCGCTGGGAGCGTTGTTGCCGGTACGGATGCGCAACCTGTTGCCCGCCTGCAAAAATATCGGCACCACGCACATCACCAACGGCTGTTTCCGTCTGCATCCGGTGGAGTGGAATATCGGTGAGGCGGCAGGGTTGCTCGCCGCCTTCTGCATCCAGAAGGATGTGGAGCCACATCAGGTCAGAGAGGATGAAAATCTGCTGAGGGACTACCAGAATCTGCTGCGGGCGCAGGGTATCGAGCTGGAGTGGTTGCGCACCCACCCTGTATAGACAAAAGGAGCCAACCACCCCGTCCGTCGTAGCGCACTTCAGTGCGCATCCAGAACCAGAAGGAGATGAAAAATGGATATCGTTGCGGTGATACTGGCAGCGGGGGCATCCACCCGTATGGGGCGACCGAAAATGCTGTTGCCGTTCGGCAATAGCACGGTGATCGAGACGGTCATCGGCAATGTCACCACCTCGCGGGTAACGCACGCGGTGGTGGTACTGGGATATGGCTGGACGCAAATCTTCCGGCTAATAGAACATTTGCCGGCGGAAGTCATCGTGAACCCGCGCCCGGAAAGAGGTATGATTTCCTCGGTACAATGGGCGCTGGCGCAGATGAACCAGAGTGTAGACGGAATGCTGGTTGTGCTCGGCGACCAACCGCTGATACCTGCGTGGGTGCACGATGCGCTGATAACCGCTTTCGCCTACCATCCTGAAAGTATCGTTGTGCCCACGTACGGCGGCAAGCGCGGGCATCCGGTGTTATTCAGCGCGCGCTTCCGCGAAGAGATACTGGGGCTGCCAGAGGATAAAGGCTTAAATACCCTGCTGCATGCGCACCCCGACGCAGTGTATGAGGTGCCGGTGGACACCGACACCATCTTGCTCCAGATGAACACGCCCGAGCAATACCGGCAGATGCTGGGGAGATTGTGGGCAACCGAAGAGCGACAGGATTGAATTTTGCTCTCCACTTGTGCAAGAATTACCAGTGGAGGACAAGGTTTCGGAGCAAGAAGCGTCTGGGAGAGGTGCGAAATGAAAGAACGATATCTTCTGGAACGTATCACCACTAACCCTCGGGTTATGGCAGGGAAGCCTGTCATCCGAGGAACGAGGCTCACCGTCGAGCATATCCTCAAACTCCTGTCGCAAGGGATAACAACAGAGGAGATACTATCGGAATATCCGGGCTTGCAGCAGGAGGATATTCAGGCTTGCTTACTGTTTGCTGCGCAGTCTTTATCCAGTTGCTGCAACGGAAGAATAGGCTCCTCAGAACATCACCTCATACTGCTGCCGGTGGATGGCTTGCATAAAGCCCAGCGCAAGGAAACAGGTAATCACCGCCGTTCCCCCAAAGCTGACGAAGGGTAGCCATACCCCTACCACCGGCAAGATGCCGATAACCATACCTGTGTTGACGATAATATGGTAGGCAAAAAAGGTGGTGATTCCCGCTGCAATCAGACGCGAATAGAGACGGTGCGTTTGCAGAATCAGGCGTGAGAGCCTCCACAGCAACAGCGCATACGCCGACAACAAAGCAACGCTTCCCATGAACCCCGTTTCCTCTGCCACCACCGTAAAGATAAAGTCGGTGTGTTGCTCGGGGATGAACAACAGCAGGTTCTGCGTGCCGTGAAACAATCCCTTGCCAAACACCTGCCCGGAACCCACCGCAATACGCGCTTGCAGGATATGATAGCCGGAGCCGCGCGGGTCACGTTGAGGGTTCAGAAAAGCGACAAGCCGGTTCTTCTGATAGTCCTCCAGCACGTTCAGGTGCCACAGGGCGGTAAAAGCCACTAGCCCTGCCAACAAGACCAATCCCAAATGCTTCAGGTTCGCCCCCGCCAGCATCATCATCCCAAACCATATCGCCATCACCACCAGCGAGGTGCCCAGGTCGGGTTGTTTAAATATCAGTATCACCGGAACGCCGATATACAGTAGCGACTTCAACACCGTCCAGCGGTCGCGCAGCTTCTCCTCCCTGCTGGCAAGCCATGCTGCCAACGCTAAGATGATGAGAATCTTCGCCACTTCGGAGGGCTGGAAATGGAAACCGCCCGGCAGGGGAATCCAGCGCTGAGAGCCTTTGGTAATCTTGCCGAAACTGTCCACATAGAGTAGTAAGGCGACATTTATTATATAAAACCACTTTGTCCACCGCTGCCACGTCTGCACCGGGAAGTAGGCGATAAAGAACATGGCGATCACGCCGATACCCATCGCGACCGCTTGCTTGCGTACAAACAAGATGCCGTCCCCCTGCGCCCGCCGCGCGCTGTAAATCATCACCAGCCCCACCGCGCACAGCAGAAGGGCTATCAGTATCGTCGTCCAGTCCAGCTCTCGGAGATATTTTCTCATCGCCGCCGCTCTTCCCGCAAATCCAGTGTATCAACTTTGCCCGCGAACAGCAAGGGGAGCAGACGAACACATTGAATTTCTGACCCACTTGTGCGAAAATACAGATGAGACCAGAGGTGAAAAGATGAACCGATTAGATCTGGCAAAACGCATTGACCATACCCTGCTCCGCCCCACCGGCACCCGTGCCGAGATCGAACGGTTATGCGAGGAGGCGCTACAGTACCACTTCGCCAGCGTGTGCATTCAGCCGTGTTGGGTCAAAATAGCGGTGCGCCATTTAGAAGGAAGCGATGTGGCGGTGGGCACGGTGGTAGGGTTCCCGCTGGGCGCAAATATGCCGGCGGTCAAGCTGTACGAGGCAGAGCAGGCTCTGGCGGCAGGGGCGACCGAACTGGACATGGTAATCGCCCTCCCCGCTTTGAAGTCTGGAGACTGGCGCGCGGTACGCCACGAAATAGAGCAGATAGTTTCCCTGTGCCGCTCGGCAACACCCCCCGCTATACTCAAGGTGATTATCGAGTGTTGTTACCTGACACAAGAGGAGAAAATCCGGGCAACGCTCGTGGTAGCAGAGAGCGGCGCGGACTTCGTGAAGACCTCCACCGGCTTTGGCGAGGGCGGAGCCACCATCGAGGACGTGAGGTTATTGCGCTCCGCCGCGCCATCTCACCTGAAAGTCAAAGCGGCAGGTGGTATCCGCACCCTTAGCCTCGCGCTGGAACTGTTGCAGGCGGGGGCAGACCGCATCGGCACCAGCAGCGGCGTGACACTGCTACAGCAGCTGGAGGAGGGAACGTAGTTGCCTCCTGTCAACGTGCAGGCAATCGTCTTGCGCAGGCGTCCGTTGGGCGAAGCGGACAAGGTGCTGACCCTCTTCACGCGCGAGATGGGCAAGATCTCCGCCGTCGCGAAGGGTGCGCGCAAGCCCACCAGTAAACTGGCAGGAGCCACCGAGACCTGCGTGCAAGCGCGTTTCCATCTTGCACAAGGCAAAACCTTCTGGATTGTCACCCAGGCATCAGTAGAACGGGCGCGGGCGCGCCTGCACCGCCTGCTGGTCAACGCCGCAGCGGCTATCTACACCTGCGAACTGGTAGACCGCCTGCTGGAAGAAGGTGTGCCCGACGAAGGCCTTTTTGACCTGTTATCGAACGTTCTGGACGAACTGGAGACCAGCGATCGCCCAATGTGGACTCTGTGCCTCTTTGAGAACGCGCTCATGCTACAGCAGGGATATACCCCTGTGCTGGATGCCTGCACCCGCTGCGGCAAGCCGGTAGACGGCGAACAGATTGCCTTCTGCCCCGATGCCGGCGGAGTGTTGTGTGCCTCCTGTGCACGAACAGCAACCGGCACGGTGAAACTATCGCGTCTGGCGTGGCTCACCTGGCGGGTGCTGAACGCAGGCGGTCAGGTGGGTTTTCCGGACGAGCCCTCAGCGGGCGAGCTGGAACACGCCGTTCATCTGCACCTGAGGTATCATCTGGATAGAGAGATGAAGAGCACACAGGTTCTGTGGCAACTGCGACAGGAGTTGATGGGATGAAATGGTATGTCCTTTTTACACAGGCAACAGCGTTGCTTCTTTTGTTATTCCCCACCGTCGCCCTCGCCCAGGGCACATTTGCCGAGCGCGTGGTGGAACATCGGCTGTCCAACGGTCTGCGCGTGCTGATTCTGCCTCGCAGACAATCGCCGACCTGCGCCTTCTATATTCTGCACCGCGTGGGTGGCGTGGATGAGGAAAGCGGGCGCACCGGCGTTACCCACATGCTGGAACACATGCTGTTCAAAGGAACCACCACTATCGGCACACGCGACTACGAGAAGGAAAAGCCGATTTGGGAGGAGATAGAGCGACTGCACGATGAACTGGAGACGGAGATTGCCAGAGGCGATAAGGCGGATAAACAGCGTATTGCCGAGATAAAGCAGCGCGAACAGGAACTGCTGCAACAGGTGAGCCGGTGGCTGATACCGCAGGAGTACGACCGAATCTTCGAGCGAGCGGGAAGCCCCGGCACCAACGCATGGACATCCAACGACGTCACCGTGTACACCGTCAGCGTGCCCGCAAACCGCCTCGAGCTGGCGGCGCTGATGCAGGCGGACCAGATGAGCCATCCCGTCTGGCGTCAGTTCTATCAGGAGCGTGACGTGGTACTGGAAGAGCGTCGCCAGAGCGTGAACGATAATCCCGACGGCGCATTGTGGGAGGCATTTCTGGCGACGGCGTTTCTGGTACATCCTTACCGCAACCCCGTTATCGGCTGGGAATCGGACGTTTCGCGCCTGCGCACGGCGGATATCGACCGCTTCTTCCGAGCCTACTACGCCCCGAACAACACCTGGCTGGCAGTGGTGGGCGATGTCGAGCCGGAGCGGGTTATCGCGCTGGTAGAGAAGTACTTCGGAAATATCCCCGCACACCCCCTGCCGGAGAAGCGCATCCCCGAAGAGCCTCCCCAGCGAGGCATTCGGCGGGTGGTGGTGAAGATGCCTGCCAACGCGCAGATGCTGATGGGCTTCCACAAGCCCAACGCGCCCCACGACGACGATGTGGTGTTTGCAGTAATTCAGGGCATCCTGACGCGCGGGCGCACCTCGCGCCTGTACCGAGAGCTGGTGGAACGGCAGAAGATCGCGCTCAGCGTTTCCGCCTACTCCGTTCCGGGCGACCGCTACCCGAACCTGTTCGTCATAGACGCTGTACCACGCCACCCGCATACCGTACAGGAACTGGAACAGGCAATCTGGCGTGAGATAACACGCCTGTGCACCCAGCCTGTCAGCGAAGCCGAACTGAAACGGATGCGCACATGGGCAGAGGCGGATTTCATCCGCGAGTTGCGCTCCAACGAGGGCATGGCAACGCAGCTGCTGTGGGCGGATGCGGTGCTGGGCGACTGGCGCGAGCTGTTTCGCTTTGTAGAGCGTGTGCGCAAGGTCACTGCTCAGGATGTCAAGCGTGTGGCGCAGAAGTACCTGCGTAAGGACAACTGCACCATTGCGGTATTGGAGCCGGCGCCGGAGGTAAGCCGATGAGGAGATTGCTGGGGATAACGTTTATGCTGTGCCTGGCAGTGTACGCTGCCGCGGTGCCGCCAACGGGCATCGAGTACCCACCCCTGCAGTACACCCTGCCCAAACCGGAGCGTGTGGTACTGCCTAACGGGGTGGTGATTTACCTGCTGGAAGACCACGACCTGCCTCTGGTGGATGTGGAGATGCGCTTGCGCGGCGGGCGGTTGTACGAGCCGGCGGAGAAAGCGGGGCTGGGTACCGTTTTCGTGCGTGCGTGGCGCAACGGCGGAACCCTTACCCGCTCGCCGGAAGCATTGAACACCGCGATAGAAGACATGGCGGCGATTCTGGACATCGCCGATGAGGGAGACACCATCGGCATCACCCTGTCCACGCTGGCGCGGGACTGGCGCAAGGGGCTGAGCCTGCTGGCGGAGCTGGTACGAACCCCTGCGTTTCGCGAGGAGCAGGTGAATCTGGCGAAGGCGCGTGCGATAGAGGAAATCCGCCGACGCAACGACGATATCGCGGGCATCGCCAGCAGGGAGTTCGCCAGGCTGGTCTACGGCACAAACCATCCACTGGGGAGACTGCCTGTCGTGCAGACGGTGCAGAAAATCACCCGTCGCGACCTGCAGGAGTGGCATCGCCAGCTGGTGACGCCGCGCAACCTCTGGATTGCAGTTGTGGGCGACTTCGACCGGCGCATCATGCTGGAGGAGATACGCAGGCTGTTCGGCAGCTGGCGAGGTTCCCTCCCTGTCCTGCCCACAATACCGATGCCCAGAGAACAGGACGTCTCCACCGGCTTTATCGCGAAGCAGGCAGAGCAGGCTCACGTGCGCGTAGGACATCTGGGAGTGGCACGCGGTGTTCCCGAACGCGCCGCGCTGGACGTGCTGAACTACATTCTGGGCGGGTCATTCACCTCACGCCTCACGCAGGAGATACGTGATAAGCGCGGACTTGCGTACGCAGTGTGGAGCAGCTTCGCGCCCGCCAACCCGCGAGGGCTATTCGTGATGGGATGCCAGACTAAAAGCGAATCGGCGGAAGAGGTCATCCGCCTGATGAAAGAGCAGGCGCGTCGGCTTACCGAAGAGCCGCCCAACGAGGAGGAGCTACAACAGGCGAAGGAAAGCCTGATCAACTCCTTCGTGTTTCGCTTCCCGACGGTAAGCGACGCTGTCTCGGCGCAGATGCTACTAGAGATATACGGCTTGCCGCGCGACACCTACGATACCTATATCGCGCGGGTGCAAGCGGTCACCGCGCAGGATGTGCTCATGGCGGCGCGAAAGTATATCCATCCCGACCGACTGCAGGTGCTGGTGGTGGGCGACGGCAAAAAGCTCGCGCGTCTGGCAGCGCAGGCGAAAAGGTTGCAAGCGCGGTAAAAGGAGCAGTTTCAATGGTTATTCTCGGCTTCGACCCGGGTACAGCCATCACAGGCTACGGCGTGTTGCAGCAAGACGGGCAAAAGCTCAGGGTGCTGGCTTTTGGCTGTATCACCACGCCCGCCAACCTTGCCGCGCCCCGCAGGCTACAGCGCATCTACGAGGAGGTCTGTCGTCTGCTGGATGCATACCAGCCCGATGTGGTGGTCACCGAGAGGCTGTTCTTCAACCGCAACGAGACCACCGCGCTCAGCGTGGGACGCACCATCGGCGTTATCCTGCTGGCGGTAGCGCAGCGCGGCATCGAGTGGGTGGAGTACACACCGCTACAGGTAAAAACGGCAGTGGTGGGTTACGGTGGCGCAGAGAAAAAACAGATACAGTACATGGTTACCAAACTGCTGGCTCTCGCCGAAACGCCCAAGCCCGACGATGCCGCCGACGCGCTGGCGGTCGCGTTGTGCCACGCACACAGCGCATGGGCGAAAGGTCTGGAAACTCGCGGGAGGTAAAGCTCGGTGGACGTATTGCGCATCCTGATATGGGCACTAGGGTTACTGGTCATCGTGATGCTGGTGTGGCGGGTAGTGCGTCTGGCGCGACTGCTGGAGCAGCGTATCGAGGAGTACGACGAGAAGGAGCGCTCGGAGGTGGAACGCAACCTGTTCGCCGAGCTGTCGGAGCTGTACGCTCAGGAACCACCGAAGAAGGGCGACGGCAAGCCGCCACGCTTGTAAGACGCCATTCGCAGTACCGACCGTTGCATATCCTCCCACATCTCCTCGATAGTAACAAACTCGTAACCCTGCCTGCGTGCTTCCTGCACAAACTCGGGCAGTGCCTCTACCGTTTGCGGCACTTTCTCATGCAGCAGGATAATACTCCCCGGTCGCAAACTGGCAAACAACCGCTGCTTGAGTGTTTGCACATCCGGACGCTCGTAGTCGGCAGGGTCTGCTGTCCACATGACCGTGACGTAGCCATCGAATTGGGCGACCTGTCGCACCCAGTGATTGATCATCCCACCAGGCGGGCGCACAAAGCGTGGAACACGTCCTGTCGCGCGCCATATCGCTGCTGCCCCCGCCTCGATCTCTTCTTGTACGAGCCCTAAAGGCAGCGAGCTCAGGCGCAGATGGTTGTAGGTGTGGTTCTCTACCTCATGCCCAGCTTTGAGCATCTGGCGTACCAGCCGGGGGTAGCGGTCCACGTTTTTGCCAACCACAAAGAAGGTTGCACGCACTTTTAACCGACGCAGAGTCTTGAGCAGGATGGGGGTGTGGTATGGATGTGGACCGTCGTCGAAAGTGAGCGCAATCCATTTGCGTGTGGGATTGCCATGATATACCTTAGCAGTACGCAGTTGCTCGTAGATTTGCTGGACACTGTAAGGAACACCCTCGCCCCAAGAGTCGGCGTCTTGTTGCCGTAAATGCTTCCACCACAAACCGGCAACAGCAATGGCTAAGACGATATTCGTTATCCATATCATCACGGCAGCCCGTTTCATGGCATTCATCCTCAATCTTATTTTACCATAAGAGGCAGTGCGGACTCGTTCTCGTCCGCCCCTTGACCAAAGGGGGGCGTTAGTGATAACATGTTATCGCGAATAGCGTCATAGCGCGCCCAGAAAGCGTCGCGTCTTTGTGGAGGATAAGCGTGAGCAAACCTTCCTTGACCGCTGTCATTATGGCGGCGGGTAAAAGCACCCGAATGAAATCCCGTTTGCCCAAACCGCTCCATCCGTTGTGCGGAAAGCCGTTGCTCTCATATCTTCTGGACGCCTGCAAATCGGCAGAGGTATCCCGTATCATTGTCGTTATCGGTCATGAGGCGCAGCGCGTGCAGCAAGCGTTTCTTGGTCAGTGCGAGTTCGCCCTGCAAGAGGAGCAGCTTGGCACGGGGCATGCCGTGATGAGCACAAGGCAGTTGCTGGAGGGCTACGATGGCGACCTGCTGGTGCTGCCCGGAGACACCCCCCTGATAGACGCCGATACCTTGCGCAAGCTGACGGAGCATCACCACCAGAGCGGTGCAGTGGCAACCCTGCTCAGCGCGGTACTGCCTCATGACGCAGGCATGTACGGACGAGTATTGCGCGACTCCAGCGGCAGGGTGATGGGCGTGGTGGAAGCGAAAGATGCCACCCCAGAGCAACTGGCTGTGCGCGAAATCAACACCTCCATCTACTGCTTCGACGCTCGCACCCTGTTTGATGCGCTGCAGCAGATTCGCCCGGACAACGCGCAGGGTGAGTATTACCTGACCGATGTGATTGCACTGTTCACACGGCAGGGCAAACGGGTGGAAGCGGTGGTCGCCGATGATTGGCAGGTAACGCTGGGAGTCAACACCCGTGTGGAGCTGGCAGATGTGGCATCGCGCCTGCGCCGGCGTATTTTGGAAAAACTGATGTTGTCGGGCGTCACCATCATAGACCCGGCGAACACCTATATTGATGCCGGCGTGCAAATCGGTCAAGATACCACCGTGCACCCCAACACCTACATCCTGGGCAATACATCCATCGGCGAGGAGTGCGTCATCGGACCGATGGCGCGTATCGAGAACAGCCAGATTGGCAACCGCACCACAGTGCTGGCTTCGCAGGTGGTGGAGAGCCGTTTGGGCGACGACGTACGCGTAGGTCCGTTTGCTAACCTGCGTCCGGGTACCGTAGTGGGCAACGGCACGAAGATTGGTGATTTCGTGGAAGTAAAGAACGCGGTGATTGAGGAGAACGTCAGCATGGCGCACCTCACCTACGTGGGCGATGCGCATGTGGGCGCAAACACCAACATTGGTGCAGGCACTATCACTTGCAACTACGACGGCAAGCGCAAGCACCGCACCATCATCGGCAAGGGCTGTTTCATCGGCTCGCACGCCACGCTGATTGCGCCGGTGGAGATAGGCGACGGCGCGTACGTTGCTGCCGCCTCACCGATTAACGAAAATGTGCCGCCGGATTCGCTGGCAATCGCCCGATGCCGCCAGGTGGTGAAAGAGGAGTGGGCGAAACGACGACGAGAACAATCTTCATCTGAGGGATAGTCTATGGATAAAGACCGAATGCGCATCTTTACCGGCAACGCCAATCCGTTGCTGGCAGAAAACATCGCGGACTGCCTGGGGATACCGCTGGGGCAGATACTGGTCTCTCGCTTCTCGGACGGGGAGATACGGGTACAGGTCGGAGAGAACGCCCGGGGGCTGGACGTGTTCATCGTGCAGCCAACCTGCGCCCCCGTCAACGAGAACCTGATGGAACTGCTGATCATGCTGGACGCCTTCCGTCGGGCATCGGCAAGGCGCATCACCTGCGTCATGCCCTACTACGGCTACGCCCGACAGGACAAGAAGGTCAAACCGCGCGAGCCGATAACCGCCCGCCTGGTTGCCAACCTGCTGGAAGTGGCGGGAGCAAACCGTATCCTTACCGTAGACCTGCACGCCCAGCAGATTCAGGGCTTTTTCAACCTGCCGGTAGACCACCTCTACGCCGGTCCCATCATCGGGGAATACCTGATCGAGTCCGGTCTGGCACACGAGAATTGCGTGGTGGTCTCACCGGACGTAGCGGGGACCCCTCGCGCCAAGGCACTGGCGGAGATGCTGGACGTGCCCTTCGCCATCATCGCCAAACGACGCCCCGAACCGAACAAAGTGGAAGTAATGGAAGTAGTAGGCAACGTGGAAGGCAAGACCGCCATCATGATCGATGATATGGTAGACACGGGCGGCTCGCTGGTGCAGGGGGCGGAGGCGTTGATGGAACGTGGCGCGACGGGGGTCATCGCCTGCTGCACACACGCGGTGCTCTCCGGCAACGCCCCGGAGCGCATCCTGCACTCATCTATCCGCAAGCTCATCGTCACCGATACCATTCCGGTGACGCCCGACAAGATGAACGAAAAGATTACCGTGTTGTCGGTGGCGCCCCTGCTCGCGGAGGCAATCTTGCGCATCCACAACGACGACTCGGTCAGCGTGCTGTTCGAGCGGCAGGCAGAGCTGGTGCGCACGAGGAACTCGTAGCAACATGCGGTCGTGGTTTGGCAAACGGGGTGCGCAAATAACCCCTGAATG
This sequence comes from Armatimonadota bacterium, assembly GCA_049969495.1. Taxonomy (GTDB): domain Bacteria; phylum Armatimonadota; class HRBIN16; order HRBIN16; family HRBIN16; genus HRBIN16. The sequence continues at coordinate 55,670 of JBMFOT010000005.1, read as the reverse complement.
GATTGTGCTGGGGCTGGGCAATCCGGGTGCGGAGTACGCCCACACTCGGCACAACATCGGCTTTGACGTGATAGACATCCTCGCCAGCCGTCATCGAATCCGCCTGAACCTGCACCGTGACCACGCCCACTACGGCCTGGGGAAGATAGCCGACATTCCCGTGCTGCTGGCAAAACCGATGACCTACATGAATCGCAGCGGGGAGGCGGCGCGTGCCCTGTTACAAAGATACCCGCTGGAGCCCGCCCGCCTGCTGGTGATTGTAGATGATGTGGCGCTGCCGACAGGCAGAATCCGCATCCGCCCTTCCGGCTCCGATGGCGGGCACAACGGGCTGGCTTCTCTCATCCAGTGCGTGGGCACGCAGGCGTTTCCGCGCGTGCGCGTGGGCATCGGCAATCCACCGCCGGGGCAGATGGTGGAGTATGTGCTGTCGCGCTTCCTGCCTCAGGAGCAACCGGTTATCGAAGAGGCATTACAACGCGCCGCAGATGCGGTGGAAGTGACGCTTGCAGAAGGCGTGCAGGCAGCAATGAATCGGTTTAACGCGCAGAATACCACTCAAACCCCTGGCAAGGGATGACGAGGTATTCCTCCTGCTGTATGATGCCATTCACTTTCCATTCACCCGCTGAATGATTATACCCTGCTCAGGGCTTGTCGTTGTGTGCAACCTGCTGATACATCCCCTGCACGAAACGCGCCGTCACCTGGTCTATCGCCGTAATGGCGGTACCCACCACCACCGCCCACGCCCCCGCCTCCAGCGCGAGCCGGGCGTCCTCCGGTGAGGAGATACGCCCTTCACAGATTACCGGCACAGACACCCTCTGCGCCAGCTGTGCCACCAGCGCAATGTCTGCTCCCAGCGCACGACGGTGCTGCGTACCCGGGGTGTATCCCGACATGGTAGTCGCCACCAGGTCCGCGCCCATCGCTGCGGCGGTAATGCCCTCTTCTAGTGTGGAGATGTCCGCCATGACGGGCACGCCGAGCTCCTCATGGATGCGCCGTATCAGCTCCGGCAAGGGTTCGGGGCGTTCGCGCGCGGTGGCGTCCACTGCCACGATGTCCGCGCCGGCCTCCACGACCGCACAGGCATGTTCAAAGGTAGGGGTGATGTAAACAGGGTAATCGGGTAGAGTGTGTTTGTAGATGCCGATAATCGGCACCTGCACCAGTTCGCGGATGGCGCGGATATTCTGCGGCAAGTTCGCGCGAATTCCTACCGCGCCGCCGCGTACCGCTGCCTCCGCCATCGCCGCCAGCACCACCGGTTGACCCAAAGGGGTGCTTTCCGGCGCCTGACACGAGACGATAAGACCACCTTTTATCTGCGGTATCAGCATGTCTGCCCTCATTTCTGTGCCAACCTCCCTCCCTATTCTACTGCGAATCTTCCCCTGCGTAAAGCGTATCTAATACTGTGGCACAACACGAAATCACCCAGACAAGGAGGTTGAGCATATGGGCTTATTCGGGCTGTTCGGACGCAAGCAGGCGTCTGACCATGCGGAGAGCGGACTGATTCGACACGTGAGCGCGAGCACGTTCAAGCAAGAGGTGCTGGAGTCGGACGTTCCGGTGCTGGTGGACTTCTGGGCGCCGTGGTGCGCACCTTGTCGGATGCTTGCTCCCATTCTGGAGGAGATAGCCCGCGAATATCAGGGTAGGCTGAAGGTGGTCAAACTGAACACCGACGAGAACCCCATCACCGCCAACGCCTACGGTATCCAGGGTATTCCCACCCTCATACTGTTCACGCGCGGTTTCGCCCGTGAGCGTCTGGTGGGGCTGATGCCGAAGCAGCACATCATGGCGAAGATACTGCCTTACCTGCCTGCGGAAGCACCCGCATCACCGGCAGGCGAAGAGAACCAGTAGGAGGAAACGCACTCATGCCGATAAAAGCCATTCTCGCCGTGCTGGGCGGGGCGGTTGTGGGGTTGGTGCTATCCGTGCTCTCCCGCAAGATGGGCAGTACCTGAGGCATCCTGTGCAACCCCATCATCGCGGCGATTTACGGGGCGGTGCTGGGGTTGCTCCTGGTTCTCGGGCAGAACCAGCCTCAGAAGTAAGCAATGTTTGCGGTTCAAGCCGCACTACCGGTACCCTGTCAACGTCCACTCATTCTCCTACCGACGCCGTGCGACGTCAACCGGTGTTCACCCAACGCTCCTTCAGGTATAATACCAGTACCCTGTGAGGAGCCGGCAAAAAGATGATGAATCTTTTCGATATCGACACCTCCGCTCTCTCCGCCGAGCAAATCCTGTTCGGCTGGAGGGATACGCCTCGTCTGGTGGCAGTGGAAATAACCGACACCGAAGCCATCCTTCGCCAGCGTACGTCCGACGGCTCGTGCACCAGCTGGCGCGAGCGGTTTACCCCATGGCTGCTGACCACCCAGCAATATACAGATATCGACGCGCAGTGGAAGCGGCTGGACGGCGACGGCTTCTGCTGGATGGCGCAGTTCGCTTCGTGGACGGAGTACCAGAGCGCACGGATGCGCCTGCGCGATATGCATGTGGACGTTATCGCCTTCGGCAGCCCCGAACGGCAGTTCTTGATGTTATCGGGCTACACCCTTTTCAAAGGGATGAGCTTCGACGAGGCGCACCGGATGCAGGTGGATATCGAAACAGCCGGACTAAACCCCCACGAACCTTCCAACCGGATACTGCTGATTGTTCTGCGCGATAATCGCGGCTGGAGCGAGATAATAGACGACGCAGGCGAAGTACAAATGCTCCATCGGTTCGTGCAGCTGGTGCGTGAACGCGACCCCGACGTGATAGAGGGACACAACCTGTACGGCTTTGACCTGCCCTACCTGATAGAACGCGCCCGACGGCATGGCATGTCCCTCACCGTAGGACGCAGTGGACAACCCATGACCGTCGGCAGCGAGCGCAACCTGCCTATCGGCGCGATTAACCGCCCCTATCGCCCCGTGTACATACCCGGGCGACACGTGGTGGACACCTATTTCGCGGTGCAACGCTACGACTGGGCAAAGGGTGACCTGCAGAGCTACGGTCTGAAAGAGGTAGCTCGCGCCTACCGCATCGCCGATGAAGAGCGCGTGTTGATAGACCGCGCCGACCTGGGCGAGCAATGGCGGTCTGACCCCGAAAAGGTGCGCCAGTACGCCCTGCAAGACGCGCAGGAGACCGCGCGACTGGCGGAAATCGTGCTGCCCACCGAGTTCTACCAGACGCAGATGGTTCCCGATACCTACCAGCACGTCGCCACCGCCGGCAGCGGTGAGAAGATTAACGCCATCTTCGTGCGGGCGTACCTGCACGCGGGCTATGCCATCCCCAAGCCCCAACCTGCCCGCGACTACCCTGGCGGATACACGGAGGTACGACGCACAGGGGTCATCCCGCGTGTGGTGAAGGCGGACGTGGAGAGCCTTTACCCCAGCATTATGCTGGTGCACCGCATTGCCCCCGCCTCCGACCGGCTGGGGGTGTTTCTGCCCGCGCTGGAAGAGCTCACCCGTCGGCGTCTGGAGGCGAAGGCGGAACTGCGCCGCGCCACCGACCCGCGTCAGCGCGCCTACTGGGACGGTATTCAGGGCTCCTTCAAGGTGCTCATCAACTCCTTCTACGGCTATCTGGGCGCGAACTTCCCCTTCAACGACTTCGACGCGGCGCAACGGGTGACCGAAGAGGGACGCAAGATCGCTATGCAGCTGGTGGATGCGCTGGAGCGCACCGGCAGTCAGGTGATCGAGGTGGACACCGATGGCGTCTATTTCCAGCCGCCGGAGGGCGTGGAGGGGCAGGAAGCGGAAGAGGCATACGTGCAGCAGATAGCAGAAACCCTGCCACCCGGCATCCGGCTCAGTTTTGATGGGCGCTATCGGGCGATGATTTCGGTGAAGACCAAAAACTACGCCCTGCTGGACTACGGGGGCAACTGGACATACAAAGGAGCCTCCCTGCGCTCCCGGGCCGACGAGCCTTATGGACGTCAGTTTATCGCCGAGGTGCTGCAGAAGCTGGTGGAGGGCGACCGCGACGGCATCGCGAAGCTATACAGGCAAACCATCCTGCGCATCTTGAACGGTGAGATCCCCATCGAAGAGCTGGCGCGGCGCGAGCGAGTCACCGAAAAGACCTTCACCAGCGAGAACAAGCGCAAAGCGGCGGAAGCCGTACGAGGCGTCAGCGTGGGCGACTATGTGAACCTGTACCAGCGAGCAGACGGCTCACTGGGCATGATAGAGGATTATGCGGGCGATGAAGACCGCGAGCACTACGCGAACAAGCTCTACCGCTTCGCCCTGCGTCTGCGCGAGGCGATTGGCGAGGATTTTGACCTGCTCTTCCCCCGCCCTGAACAGGTGATTCGCGAACAGCAACAGCCGAGCTTGTTTTAAGGATACCACTCCTCGAACTGCTCGCGCGGATAGTGTGCGCGGTATACCCCCTCCGCCAGCGCTTTCTCGTAATCTTTGTGCGCCCAGAACACCTCGCAGACGCGTACGTTGCCGCGCTCGTCCAGATAGTACAGGACACGCTCCGCTACATGCCCGGAGGGGTATACCAGACAGTCGCTGCCGTGCACACTGTGCGAGTTCTGCTTGCGCATTTCAGGAACGCGCAAATGCTTCAGCCGCTCGTGCAGCGTCTGCCGTACCGATGGCTCCGCCGAGTTCAATGCACGCACAGCCCGTTGGTGCAGGTAGATGGGGGTCGGTCGCTCCGCCTCTACACGCGCCTTGTACGCCTCATAAAACGCCTCGCCCGTCGGGGAAAGCATGGTGTAGTCTTCTTCCTCCACCAGCAGCAGGCGAATTTCATCGGGTAGCGGGCGCAGGCGATGGTCTACCTCTACCGTCAGGCGCACGTCCGCGTTGATCCAGTCAAAAAAGTCCACATAGGTATCGATCAGGCTGAAATCCCAGCTGATGGGTGTGGGCGGTAGTTCGATAATCTCCTGGAACGCCTCGTGGATGTAGTACACCGGCACGTCGAACAACAGCCCAACCAGTGTCGCGTAGGCGATTTCCGCCTTGAAGCCACCGGTCGCGTTCACCAGCACTTCCCTGCCTGCGTCACGCTCTCTGCGGATGATTTCCACCAGTGTAGCCACCAGCGAGCGCAGCCCGCGCATCTTGAAACGGCTCTCGCGATACTGCAGGTCGGTGACCTCGCGCAGCTCGGTCAGGTGGTCGTTGTTTTTATAAAAGATTGCCAGAGCCTCTGCAGCGCGTCTGCCTTCTTCCGTTTGTGAATGCAGGAAGACGAGGCGATCGTCTTTCTGGAGTAGACGGCTCAGCGAATTGGTTTCGGCGCTTGCCCTTTCCGGCTCGGTGAAGCGCAGGTAGGTTTGCAAGTCGTCCGCTTTGCCCGCGCGTTCCGCGTTGCTCAACAGCGAAGTGCCCACGGTCACGATAATCGTGCGCATATACCAGTCTCCTGCACCGTATATTGCCTGCAGTATACTCCATGGACGCATGGGAGGTCAATAGTGCCGGCAAACACAACAGCGCCATCATGCAGGAACCCCCGCCGCAGGGCGCGAATGGCTTGCAGCAATACGAAACAAAGGAGGTGTTGTGACCCATGACATGGCGAACCGTCGGTTTATTCCTCCCCGCCCTGCTGTCGGCGGCATCGGCAGGGCAGATACAGTTTGAGGAGAAGGTCAACTATGGCGGTTGGGCAAACTGCATCCGCTTGAGCAACGGACGCATCGAGTTGATTGTCACCACAGACGTGGGTCCGCGTGTCATCCGCTGCGCCTTCGTGGGCGGTCAAAACCTGTTCCACGAGTTCAAGAACGACATGGGCAAGACGGGGGGCAACGAGTGGCGACCCTACGGTGGACACAGACTATGGCACGCGCCGGAACAGATGCCCCGCACCTATTCGCCCGACAACGACCCGGTGCAGTACAGCTGGGACGGAAAGACGCTCACCCTGACGCAGGCGGTGGAGCCCTCCACCGGCATCGTCAAGCAGATAGAGATAACGCTGTCGCCGACGGAAAACCACGTAAAGCTCACTCATCGGCTCATAAACAGGAACCTGTGGGACATCGAAGCCGCGCCATGGTGCCTGACGTTCATGGCACAGGGGGGCAGAGCCATCTTCCCACAGGAACCGTACATCCCCCACTCGCAATACCTTTTGCCCGCGCGTCCGCTGGTGCTGTGGCACTACACCAACATGCGTGACCCCCGCTGGGTCTGGGGCACGAAGTACATCCAGCTGAAGCAAGACCCCACCGTCCCTCCCGACGACAGGGGCAAGCAGAAAGTGGGTATGCTCAACAAGCAGGGCTGGGCGGCGTACGTGCTGAAGGGCGAGGTGTTCCTCAAACGCTATGCCTATAACCCTGCTGCAACCTACCCGGACTACGGTTGTAACACCGAAGTTTTCACCAACGCCGACATGCTGGAGCTGGAGACGCTGGGCGCGTTCAGCAAGATACCTGCCGGCGGCTCGGCAGAGCACGTGGAGCACTGGTTCCTGTTCAAAGCAGAGGTGGGCGAGCAGGAGGCGGACATCGACGCCAAACTCCTCCCGCTGGTGCAGCAGACGGAGAATCTGGTTCAATAGGCTCAAGAAGGCTCTTCTATTTGCCCCGTCGTTTACCGATAATCAAGAATGTGAACGATCGGGATGCTCTCGGCATAAGAATATCGCGTGCGGTGGGGCTTCCGCCCTTGCCACACGTCACCGTGCAGGTGATGAAGCTGATAGATGACCCGCGCGCTTCCACACGCGACTTCGAGAGGGTCATCACGCAGGATGCTGCACTCGCGGCGAAGGTATTGCGCATGGCGAACTCTGCCTACTACGGTGGGAACGGTAGAATATCTACCGTCAGCCGCGCCATCGCCGTGCTGGGCATGAACACCATCCGCACCATCGTGATGTCGTTGACCTTCCATGCGATGGTGCACGCTCGCCAGCGCAAGTCGCGCTTCAACCGTCAGGAGTACTGGCGGCATTCTCTGGCAACCGCCATTGCGGGCAGGGTGCTGGCGCGCTTGAAACGCTCCAAATGGGACGAGGAGGTGTTCCTCGCCGGATTGCTGCACGACATCGGTAAACTCATCGCCGACCAGTTCCTGCCCGAAGAGATGGACGTGTTCATCTCGCGCAGTATGGAGGTCACCTCTGGTACGGTGGAAGAGATACTGGCGATGGAGTCGAAGGTGCTGGGTTCCACGCATACCGAACTGGGCGAATTTGCCGCCCAAAAATGGAACCTGCCGGCCGCCATTCGCGCCGGCATCGCTTACCATCACAACCCTTCTCAGGCGGATAAAGAGCTGTTTGAGCCGACTGCGCTGGTCCACGCCGCCAATTGCCTGGTGAATCAGGCGGAGATAGGCGTGTTGATACCGGGCATCCAGCATGAAATGGACCCTGCGGTGAAGGAGTTCCTCGCTATCCCCGAAGAACAATATGAACCGATACGCCTCGTGGTGGCGAAGGAGGTTATCGAGGCGCAATCTGCCTTCGGGGTGACGTAACCGCCATGCGCAAACGGATGGTCGCGCTGGTTTCGGGGCGGGTGCAGAACGTGGGTTACCGCGCCTTTGTGCTGCGATACGCCCGCGCTCTGGGACTAGACGGCACAGTGCGCAACCTGCCATCCGGACAGGTGGAGGTGATTGCAGAAGGCGACGAAAAGTCGCTGAACCAACTGCTCACCTTATTGAGACAGGGCCCGCCTGCGGCACGGGTGACCGACGTGTCGGTGCAGTGGGGGGACGCCACGGGTGTATACAGCAGTTTTCATATCGCGTGGTAGCCCCCCAATGCGCTACCTACCCCACTCGGAAGCCAGTTGCGATAGCGTCACGAAGCGACAGCCGCGCCCGCGCAGAAACTGCACGCAGCTGCGCCAGTTCGCCACCCCGTTCGCCCAATCGCGTGCTGCAATGCTGATGACCGAGCTCTGCTGAAGATAGCGCTCCATAATCGTTTGCAGGAAACCCCATTCCATGTCCAGATATGCCGCCTGCCCCTCGTGTGTCGCCAGAGGCACCAGTAACAGCTTTGCATCACCCTGCGCCTTCAGGTCGTTGTATGCAGGGTGGTACGGCTGGGCAGGAGCACCGCTCCAGTCCGCTCTGCCCTCTATGACGACGCCGGGTGCCGGTGTCCCGTCCACCACAATGCCGATGTCCTCCAGATAACGCAAGTCGGAAGCCTGCAGGGCATAATCCGCCGCGCGAAACGCTGTGGGCTTGACATGGCACTGCTTGAGCAGGTCTTTGCCTTCCTGAATCAGCATGGCACGCTCTCGTTCGTCGGCGATGTAGTTACCGTTGCTCTGAAAGTGCACGCGCAGACCGATTTCATGCCAGGAGGGGATTCGGTGCAGATACTCACGGTGGTAGAGCATGATGTTGCTCATTGGGTCGCTTGCGGATACGGTGATGAACCATGTCATGGGCACGTGGAACTCTTCCGCGACGCGCACCAGTTCGGGTGTGTAACACTGTCCCTGGTTTGCCGCCGCGCAGTCCACGCTGACCACCACGGTCGCCATGGGAACCACCCCCTTTGTGTGGTAATGTTTTTTTCTTTATTTCGGCGGGGAAAGCGGGAGTCCTGCGTCAATCCGTGTCCTTCGGGGGAAAAACGCACACGGATGAACACGGATAGTATCCGCGCTAATCCGTCTCATCCGTGCCTATCCGTGTGCTTCGAGATGCGCCGGCCTACAGTTCCGAGATACTCACCCAGCGTTTTTGCTGGCTGGAGATGTCGACCGCTTCGAGCACCGCCTGATTGCGCACGCCGTCCTCAAAGTTCGGCTTGAACTGCTCCCCCTTGTCGAACGCCTTCAGCATGGTGTAGACGAGGTTGATGAACGTGTGCTCGTAGCCGATAATATGCCCGACAGGCCACCATGCACTCATGAAGGGGTGTACACTGTCGCTTGCCTGCACCACGCGGAAGCCCCGGATATGTGGTGGATCGTCCTGCAAGTACACCTCCAGCTCATTCATCCGCTCCAAGTTGAACACGAGGCTCCCCTTGCTGCCGTTAATTTCGAATCGGTTATAGTTCTTACGTCCCAGCGCGAAGCGGGTGGCTTCGATGCTACCGATGGCGCCGTTCTCGAAGCGCACCAGGAACAGCGCGGCGTCGTCCACGGTCACCTCCCCCATCTCGCTGCTGGCAACGCCACCTAGGCGGTCATCGGCAGCCGCCAGCTTCGGCCGTTGCTTGATGAAGGTCTCCATCATGCCCGATACTTCGGCGATTTCGCCCACGAGGAAGCGTGCCATGTCGATCAGGTGTGCGTTCAGGTCACCGTGTGCTCCCGAACCTGCCACCTCTTTCTGCAGTCGCCACACCAGGGGGAAGTTGGGGTCGACAATCCAGTCCTGCAGGTAGGTGCCGCGGAAGTGGTAAATCTTGCCGATGCGCCCCTCATCGATAAGCTGTTTAGCGAGCTGTACCGCCGGAGCAAAGCGATAGTTGTGACACAGCGCGTTGGGCACTTTGTTTTTCTGCACCGCCTCGTACATCTGTCGGGCTTCTGCCAGCGTGTTCGCGAGCGGCTTCTCGCACAGCACCATCTTGCCCGCGTTCGCCGCAGCGATAGCGATGGGTGCGTGCATGTTGCCCGGCACCGATACGTCCACCAGGTCGATGTCCTTGCGCTCTACCACGCGCTCCCACGAGGTGTCGTACTCTTCCCAGCCGTATTTCTGCGCGGCTTTGCGCACGTTCTCTTCATTGCGCCCGCAGATGACCTTGAGCACCGGTTCCACTTCCAGGTCGTCGAAGAAACGAGCGACCTGTCGATAGGCGTTACTGTGCGCTTTGCCCATAAACTGGTAGCCGATTAGCGCCACGTTCAGCTTGCGCTTACTCATGGTTGCTCCTCCTCCTCACAGATATGTTCTACAAGAACGCTATCGATTCGGTGGTGGCGGAGGTGGCACTGCCGGAGTACCCATTCTCGGTGTGCGGGGTTGTGCCTCCGCCGAGGGTTTCGGCAGCAACAGATTCTGCCCGTTCGCCCGTTTCAGCAAATCCTGATAGTACTGCCCCATGCGCTGGCGCACGATGGTTTGTGTCAATCTCGCCTTCTCCACCGCAGGGATGTCCTTACCCAGCTTCTCCACCTTGATGATGTGCCAGCCGTACGGTGTTTTGACCGGTTCGCTAATCTCGCCCGGCTTCAGCGAGAAAGCCGCCTGTTCGAACTCCGGCACCATCATACCACGCGCGAAAGCCCCCAGGTCGCCGCCTTTGTCCTTGTTCGAACGGTCGTCGGAGTACTCCTTCGCCGCTTCGGCAAAGTCCTTACCCGCCTTGATTTCTTCATACACCTTCCACGCCTTTGTCTTCGCCTCTTCCTCCGCCTTCGCACGCACCTCGGCGAACATCTTCTGTCGTTCCTCCGCGCTCACGTTCTGGTCCGGGGAGATGGCGGGCATCTGCGGCTGTATCAGGATGTGACGCGCCTGAATGAAGTCGGTATCGCGCACGGTGCGAGCCACCAGCTTCTCCAGCAACAAGGCACGTCTCAGCACCGCTTCCATGTGCGCCCGGGTCCAGCCCTGTTTTGCCAGCTCCACGTATACATCCGCGCCCGGCGGAACGCGCGCGCGCATCCCGTCAATCGCCTCGTTATATCGCTGGTTGACCTCCGCTGCGGTGGCGGTGATACCGTACTTCTTCGCCTCCTGCTCGACAATCTTCAGCGAAATCAGGTCCTCTACCACCTGCGGACCGTACCACGCTTCCAGCGTTCGGAGCATCTCGTCGCGTGTGATGACCGCCCCACCTACTCGCCCCACCACGTTCGACGCGGCAGGAGTTGGCTTCGGTGCGGGCTTCTGGGCCGGTGGTTTCGCCTGCGCCCATACCGCGCTACTCCACGCCAGCACAAGCGATGCAGCGACTATGCCGTTCAGCCAGATACTTCTCATGGTTCCTCCTTGATTTGCGGATGCGTTACATGTTTCGTTACGCAAGATGTATCTCCTTCTGTGCCTGACCTCAGAAGGTGGTCGTGCTGCTGAACGTGAAGTTGTTCACCACCACCGGTGGCACAAGCAGTCTACCCTCCACACGCTGCGGAATGCCCAGCGACTGCACGTTCTGGAGCACGACCAGCGGACTTTCATTGAATCGCAGGTTTTTCACCGCATGAGTGACTTTACCCCCTTTAATGCGATACACCCCGTCACGTGTCATACCGGTCAACAACAGTTGCATCGGGTCTACGAAGCGAATGTACCAGAATCGCGTGATGAGCAGACCGTCCTCCACCTGCGCTACCAGTTCATCCAGCGAGTGGCTTCCACCCTGCAGGATGAGATTGGATGGGGGACCGGTGAAGGTTTTACCTTGCTTGTGCGCCCAGAATCGGCTGTACACCAGCGTCTTCAGCACGCCCTGCTCTATCCACGTCACATCCGACGTGGGCATCCCATCGTCGAAGAAAGGCTCTGCTGGGCACTCGGGATGCGCGGGCAGGGACTGCAGGGTGACCAGATTGTTCCCGACGGCGGTTCCTTCCTTCCCGGTAAAGGCGGAACGCCCTTCGTCGGCGGCTTTGGCGTCCATGCTCCACGCCATATAGGCTAGCAGTTCCGCCACCGCCGCCGGTTCCAGCACCACCGTATAATCGCCCGGCGGGACCTCTCGTGGGTGACGCGCCGCTTCCGCCTTGTCGGCGGCTCGCTTAGCGACCGCCTCCGGGGAGATGGCGTTCATATCCTCATGCGTCTGCTCAACCCAGCCACTGCCGTCCTCCGCCATCATGGTGCATACCAGCGATGCCTGCGTGGCGGTATGGAAACCAAACAGTCCCTTGTTATTTGCGACCGCCACGACGCTGGAGTTCGTCGCGAAGCTTCCCGCCGTCTTCAGCGCTCGCGACTTCGCTTCGCCGATGACCTGCCTTACCACGCGGGCACGGTCTTCAGGGGTAGCGTGTGCGGTACCGTCTGCATACGCCTGTATCGGGCGATACATCGCAGGTTCTGGCGGGGGGAGAAACTCCGTGTCGGGTTCTGCGACACGCGCCATCTCCTCAGCACGCTTTACCGCCTCGCGGATGGAATCGGTATCCAGCCGGTTGGTGCTACACCGTCCCACCTTATTGCCGTAGGCGCACAGCACGCGCAGGGTGGTTTGTGCTCTGGCGACGTTCTGGGTGATTTCATTATTCGCGTAACGGGTAGAGGCTTCGCGTGCCCCATAGAGGTTCACCTGAACATGCTCTGCCTCGCTGAAGGCGATGGCTTTCTCGCAAATCTCTCGCGCTTCTTTCTCGTTCATCGACTGCCTCCGTCCGCATATTGGCGCGAGGGTATTGTATCACGATGAGCTGATAGAGGCAAGATGCGGTGAGGATGTTCGAGAAATCATGTAGACACCCCGTATCCATAAACACCACAAAAAACGCTACGAAAAAACTGCCTCCCCCAGCCAACCGCACCACGCCCACCAAGTTCCACAATACAAACATCCCCCATACCCATACCATAGCACCTGCCCACGAACGCGCTCTACACACACTCCCATACGCGCCCTTCACACTCCCAAACAACTGCTCAATCCGGTAACGCTCCCTTAAAGCCCAACTATACTGCTGCGCACGCAACCGAGCACGTAACCGAGCATCCGAACGAACACCATGCCACAAACCCTCCCGAACACGCGCCACAGGCAAAAAACCAACACCCTCCAATAACCGCAACAACTCAGCCCGATGACCATACAACCCATCCCCCACCAACAAAGTGCCCGAAGCCACACCACCACGACCATACCGCTCTACCCACTCCCGCAATAACCTCCCTTCATCCGCATACGCCTCCCCCAACGATAATCCCATCACCCATAACTGACCACCCTGACTATAACCCATCACCGTCGCTTTCACATGCGCACGCTGCCGACGCACCGCCGCCCCACGCAAATACTGCGACACAAACACCCCAGCATACCCAAAACCGGTGCCGTCCACAAAAGCACACGGTGTTTCACCAGTCGGCTGCTCTAACGCGATGCCCTGCTGTGCTAACCAAGTGAGCAACTGCTGCAGCCGTTCCTGCTGGAGGTGATGGAAGCGGTAGACAAGCGTGCCTAAGGCAGGCAACGCAAACTCGCTCAGCAACAGGAAGAACTCAGTGGGTGTCGAAGTAACCAGAGACACCTGTTAGGAGATAAAGGGTGCGAATCACTTGCTATGTCGGGCTGTGTTTGACCCTGTTCCTGCTCACAACGGCGGCGGCGAAGGAGTATGACCATCCGCTGATTGCACAAACGTACCGCCTTCTGCCGAACGGTGACGCTGAGGTAGAGGAGCTGCGCGTCTTCCGCTTCTCCGGCTCCTTCAGCTGGGCGAACCTGAAGCGCAGTACCCGGGGGCAGTACGGACGCTACGGGATCGAGTATCTCGGTGTGTGGGATGCGGATACCAAACAGCCATTGCACCATTCCCAAACCTCTGAAGGCGAATATGCGGTGCTGCGTTGGGAGTATCAGGCGCAGGATACTACAAAAAGGTTCCTTCTGCGCTACCGTATCCGCAACGCCGTGCAGAGATATTCGGATGTGGCACAGTTCTACTGGAAAGCGATAGAGGACGAACATGCGCCGCTGGATGAGGTGAGGATTGTCATTCTGCCCCCTGATGCCAGTCCGAAGCTGTTCAAGGTGTTCGTGCACAGTCGCGCCGCACCGGGCAAATTAAGCATACACCCCAAATTCACACGGGCGGAGATGCGGCAGGCCGATATCCCCACCGACAGCTTTGTGGAGGTACGGGTATTGCTCGACCCCGCTATTTTCGCCAGCGCGCCCCTGCAGGCAGGTAACCGTTATGAATCTTTTCTGGAGGAGGAACGTCGCTTCGCCGAGAGGGAACTTCAGGAGGCAAAGCGGCGCGAGCGCATCGCCCGGCTCGTCGGTCTCTGGATTGTTATCGAGACGCCTATCGCTCTGCTGTTGTGTGTGGGCTTCATCGGCTATCTGGTGGTCGTCTACAACCGCTATGGTCGTGAGCCGGAGGTGCCGGAAATAGAGTACGAACGCGAACCTCCGCGCGATTTACCTCCCGCTGTGGTACCTGCCATCCTCACACAGAGTAGAGCGCAGCCGTCGGAGGTGATTAAGGGCTTCTCGGCAACGGTGCTGGAGGCGGCAAGGCTGGGCTACCTGCGTATCGAGGAGTTTGAGAACAAAGCGTTACTGGGCTTACTGCGCAGCACCGAACGACGCTACGTGCTTACTCCTGAGGGAGAAGGCATGCTCACCGGCGAAGTGATGCAACCTGTAGGGCGTAAAGCACGTGCGCTGAAGCCGTTTGAGCGTGAAGCACTGCGGGTGCTGTTCCTTGAGGCTGGCGATGGCAAGGCAGTGACCGAAAGCGAGCTGCGCAGCTGGGCAGAAAAGACCTCTGGCAGCAAAACCCGCATGTATCGCTTTGTGGAAGGCTGGGGCAAGCGAATGCGTCGCTGGTTTGAGAGGCAGTATTTTCGGCTGGATGATGCGCAGAGCGAGAGGGCAAGAAACCGGTTCCTGACGCATCTGGTGATAGCGGGCGGCATTGGCTCTCTGGTCACTTTTCCGGTGAGCCTGATCACGATATTACCCGTCAGTGTGGTGCTGGGCATCATTGCCACTGTTTCGCTCTCCCGTCGCAGCCCTGAAGCAGCACGCGAGTACCAGCGATGGGATGCCTTCAAGCGGTTCATGAGCGACTTCTCCGCTATGCGCGAGGCGGGACCGGAGCTGCTCCCTCTATGGGAGCGGTATCTGGTGTATGCGGTATCGTTAGGTGTGGCGGAGAAACTGATCCACAATCTGGCGTTGCTGGCGCGAGAGTATGATACTGCCCTGTCGCATCCTTCCTGGTATTACACCGCCTCCGGTGAAACGTTCTCGACGGATTCGCTGTCGGGCATGACGAACTTTGTGCAGAACTTGCAGAACCTCACCAGCGCGCTCTCCTCCAGTACCAGCAGTGGCGGTGGTTTCAGTGGAGGCGGGGGAGGCGGCGGTGGCGGTGGAAGCAGCAGTGCGGGATGAGGTTGTTTGTTTACCTGTCCCCCCTGCCCCCTTCCCTACGAAGGAAGGGGGGTTCGATGCGAGACACCCCTCTCCTTGTAGGAGAGGGGTTAGGAAGCGGTTGGCAAGAAATTCACACTCCTTACCGAGCGGCTGCGAATTTGGGCTGTGACTTCGGCGAAGCGAGCACGACGGTCTGCTTCTTCACCGTGAACGGTCCCATCTCGATATCGGGGATTAGCGTTAACGGATACGCGGCGTTCTTTGGCACTCTCACCGAGAGCGTGCAGGTAAAGCCTCAGCCGTAGTGGAATTTCTCCACCTTCACCGTTTTGCCGTTGCGGTCAACGACACGCAGGGTGGGGGGCGGCGGCAGGTCGCCGTTCTTCGCCAGGGAAGACACCTGCTGTGCTCGGCTGCCCGCGTACAGCACCAGTGAGATGTTCAGCGTATCGCCTTGCCTTGAGCCAAAGCCCAGTGTTGCGGTCAGTTGCTTCGGCAGGGGGAACGTGTTCTCTCCTGCACTCACTTTCAGGGAGAGGGGGTCCATAGGCGTTATCTCTACCTGCCACTGATTGCCCTTGCTATCGCGCGTGCCGAAGCGGTAGGCAAGCACGGAGTACTCATCGGCGGGCAGTTGCAGGCGTCCGTCGGTGGTGCTGGCTTCCCAGTAGCCGACCTCTTTGCCAACCGCCGTCAGGTGCACCTGCGGATAGTCCACGAGTACTGTGCTCGTGCCTATTTCCGATGGCTGAAGCTCACAAACAGAACCGTCGGGAGCGAAAGTCAGTCGATAGGTACGGTCGCCGAGTTTGTGGTAGCGTGGCAGGGGGCGTTGCTCCCTGTCCGGCAAGAAAACGCACTTGTCCCCCTCCCAGCGATTTTTGGCGGGGGTATCGAACGCGCCGTCTGCGTTGGCGTCCAGCAGAGCAATCTTGACCGCCTCGCCGTTTACCTCACCTTCAAACAGGCGGTAGTCCTCGCAACGCAGGTATACACGCGGGGTGTCCATGTCGTCGCGAATCAGGCTGAAGTAGCGCGAAGTCAGGACGCCGTTCAGAGGAACAACGAGACGGACGGGTCCGTAGCAGGTACCGAAATACCAGATGGGGTCGGCGGAGCCTCGCAGTACCTCGTCGTCTGTCAGGTCGTTGTTGCGGTTGGCGTCGATGACCGCGCGTGTGCTCGCCAGGTCTATCATCAGATGCCATTCCTGAGGGGGCTTACCCAGCTTCAGCACGCCGTATCGGCAGGATGCGTTTGCCCATGCGGGAACCTTTACTCCCTTCGGCGGCTGACTGCGCAATTGCACGGTGTGAGTGGGAGAGATGAAACGTGTTGCCTCGTCGCCGGCTGACTGCAAGAAGCGTACCTGACCCGGAAGACGTACACTCTCTTCCTGTGCTGTTGCCAGCGCGAGAGCTGTTGCGCATATCGCGATAACCACGGGCGTTATGTGTCGCACCGGAATCAAACCTCCTTCCATGCTATGGTAGTGCCCCAACGAGTTTGGGTAGCTCGTCTGCTGTGATGCCATGCCTCTGCGGTTTACCATCCTGCCCGATAAGCACCACGTAAGGCAGGCTGGGCACAATGTACGGCAGTACGGGCGCTATCGGCCTGGTTGCCCCCCTCTTCCAGTAGCCGAGCGGAACGTCCAGTCCGATTTGCTGGCAATATCGCTCTGCCTCCTGCCTGCTGGTCGTGTCGAGCACTACCGCCATCTGCCAGCCCCCGCGTAACTGCTGTCTGACGGTTTGCAACAGCAGCTCGCTCTGCGGTAAGTAGGGAGCGGTGATAACCAGAAGGGTGTCTCTGCCCTGCCACTGTACCGGCTGTAACCACTCCACACCCCGGAGCAGTTTCTCGACGTTCGGCGTGACGGGTTCCCTGCTGCCCTCCCATGGCGGGCGAGCGGAGCTGATGGTCAATATCAGGTCGCGTGAAGGCTTTACGCTGAGTTGCCTCCACGGCAGGTTCTGCACGCGCGGTATCAGTAGCAACGAGGAGGGCATACCCTTCAGCGTGAACCTTCCACCGTCGTCTGTGGTGACACTGCCCAGAGGAATCTCCCGCGTCGGCACGCGGTGTTGCTGATAGTTCCGTGAGGTGCGGCTATCGGGAAACTGGTATTGCAGGGCGAGGCGCACTTTCGCTACCGGTTCACCGTACTCGTCCACCAGCACGCCGGCGTACTCTCCGCTTGCTCTCTTCAGGCGTATCGTGGCTGTCTGCCCTTTGCTGACGATGGCAGCTGACGGTTCGTAGCCTTTCATGGTAACGACAGCCCAGCACTTGCCTTCCGGCACTATCGGGAGCGCGAACCTGCCCCTCTTATCGGTGCTGGTGGATAGCGGGGTCGGAAACTCCATCCACGTCCTCTGGGTGCTTCCGTCGGGGATCTGGTATACCGATTCCCGTCCGAACATCAGGCTGACCTTCGCGCCGACGACCGGCTTGCCGGAGGCGTCCAGCACCCGCCCGTTCGCTCTGGGCAAGGGTTGTAGGCGCACCAGTTTGGGTGGGTTCTGCGCGCTGAGGTTACGCAGAACAGCGCCCTCCTGCGTGCCGGCATCGAGGATAATGAGCCGGTCAACCCTCTCCCTACCCAGCGTACTCAACTCAACGGTCAAGGTGTCGCCCTCCATACGATAGGGACGCCACCGGTTCTGACCGTCCTCGATGTCCTCAAACATCACGGTGCCGAACTGCGTCCAGATATTCTTCGGTATCTGGTTGCGCGAGGTGCGCACTCGCATCTTCACCTGTTGCGTTCGCGCCATATGTGAGGCGGTCACGTTCAGCACCACCGGTTGAGAAGCGACGACTTTGCCCTTCTGTACGCTTAGCCTGTACTCGCCGCGCGAGCTGTAGTAGATATTCTCTGAAGCGGGCCCGGATGCATTCAGCAGGTACTCTCCATCCGGTAGAGGGATGGTCAGCTGTCCTTTGGCATCGGTGAAGTAGGGCGTATATCGAGCGCTTCGGTCTGCGGCAGGCATGATCTCTACCTCGCAGAAAGGTACCGTCTTTCCTTTCTCGTCGCGTACTTCAACCGTGACAACAGGTTCTGTGTACACCTTGATAACGCCGAGGTCGGTGGTTGTGCCTGGCTGCAGGTTTTTGACCTTTACCCACGTGAAAAAGCCCGGTGGCACCAGCGTGGGCGAGGAAGGCGAAATGCCCGGCATCAATGTCGCCGAACCGGTTGCCACATCCAGCGTGATGCGCCCGTTCTCGTCTGTGGTGGTGTAAGTAGCGTAGGTTGGATATACGGTAACCGGATAGCCTCGCACCGGTTCGTCGTTGTGGGCGTACACCAACCGGGCGGTGATGCGCGCCCCGGGCTTCAGGGTCAGTTTCGCCCCTTCCTTCGAGAGCTTATCCCAGGTGGTGTTGGTGGTGTAATACAGCGGTTCGTAGCCCGGCGCCGTACAGACGACTATGAACCCCTGCATCTGTGGATGAGCAGGCAGCCGGAATGCGCCCTCCGCATCGGTGTGGCTCACAAACGGCGGCACAGGGGGTGCAATGATCGCATCTTGGCCACCGGTGCCCACGAAGGCAAGGCGCACCTGTGCACCGACGACAGGCTTACCTTCCGTATCTACCACCTTGCCGCTGAACTCTTTGAGCGGTTGCAGGCGCAGGTCTCGAGGAGCCTTTGCCAACAGGCGGGTAACACTGCATCCCAGCTGAGGATGAAAGGCGACAACAATTGAGAGGGGAGCGTGTGGATGGGTGACGTTGGTAATCCGATAGTAGCCCTTCTCGTCGGTCGTAGAATGCGGCAGACTATCGGGTGGAACGCCGAACCATGCCAGCATCATGTTGGGGTAGTAGTACACCTGTGCACCGGCGACAGGGGTACCTCTGGCATCCAGCACACGCCCGCTGAGCACGTTTGTACTTTGTGCAACCGCTACGCTCCACAGGCACAACACTCCCAGCATCGTGACGCATATCGCTCTCATGTCAACACCTCCTCAGGGTGGTGATCTCAGCATTATCCATTGACCCTGCGTGCACGGAAGGGTTGCGCTGATTTATTGTTTTATTCTTCACCATCCCATACCTTCCTGCAGCGTCCTACGTGATCGGAGCGCAAAAAAAGCAATTTTTTCGGAAAAATCTTTCCTTGCCCCGCAAAAAATGCTTGACAGCTCTGCACACGAGGTGTATACTAAAAGCGGAGTGGGAGCCTCGGCTCGCACAAAAAAGGTTTTGCATACGTCCATGATGATGAAAGGAGGAAAGGATATGCATCGAATGGCAGTACGGTTCGGGCTACTTGCTGTGTTACTTGCAGCAATGGCCCTGCCCTCCGGCGCTACGGTTTGGGTACTTACTGCGAATCTCACCGGCAGTCAGGAGGTTCCACCTGTTAGTACGTCCGCATACGGACAGGCTATCATGAGCTATGACGACGTGTCGAAGCTGTTCAATCTGGCGGTGTACGAGGTTGGAATCCCGCAGAGCGATATCATGGGCGCCCATATCCACGTCGGCGCGCCGGGTGTAAATGGCCCCGTTATTTACAATCTGGATGGTGGCGCTGCGTGGAGCGGTAGCGGGGTGATTTTCTCGCGGTTCATTACGGGTGGCTTGTTCCCCGCCGCCTATGAAGCAGACCTGTTAGCGGGCAACACCTACATCAACATCCACACCCCTGCTCATCCCGGCGGCGAAATACGAGGGCAGCTCATTCCCGTGCCCGAACCCATGTCGCTGGTTGGCTTGTCCACAGGGTTGGGTCTGTTCCTGTTGCGCCGGCGCAAAGTGTAGAACGGAAGGAGGGCACATACGCATTAGACACGCAGTGAAAGGAGGGACAATCTTTTGAGTAGATTCGGATTGCGTTTTGCTTTGCTGGTGGTGCTATTGGCGATGGTGGCGTTGCCATCGCGGGCAGGCTTATGGTACCTGCAGGCAACATTGACCGGCTCGCAAGAAGTGCCGCCAGTTTCCACCAGCGCCAGCGGGGTGCTTTTCGGTAGCTATGATGACGTCACCAAGACCATCAACCTGGCTATCACGGTGAACGGCATCCTGCAAAGCGACCTTACCGCCTCACACATCCACCGCGCTCCTGCGGGAGCCAACGGGCCGGTTATCTTCCCGATAGGCGATGGAAGTAGCTACGCCGTGCTCGGCAGCCAGCTGATCAAGATAATCACCGGCGCGTCGTTCCCCGCAGCCGAAGAGGTGAACTTGCTGAGCGGTAACACGTACATCAATATCCATACCACCGCTCATCCGGGCGGTGAAATCCGTGGGCAGATTACCGCTTTGCCGGTAGTGCCGGAGCCTGCGACGATGGCCGGGTTGGGCATCGGCGTGGCGCTGCTGGCGCTCCGTCGGTGGCGACGAATCTAGCCAGGGTTTCGCGAAGCAAGTGGGCTGAGGGTTTCCTCAGCCCACTTTTGTATGTGCACTTGACTGGAGGGCGAACCTCCCGGTGAGCCGAGAGCCTCCACCAACACGGCTCAGCAGGAGCCTCACCCTCCAGAAGAGTGAATCTTGACTCCCCACTACTTACCTTCTATTGCTATTTCCTGCCCTGCGCTTAGGGTCACAGGCTCGCGCAGGGCAAGGTAACGCACCTGTTCTCGCCGTGCCTGTGGTGGCGCACCGCAATTTTTATGCAGGAGAAAAGGGGTCTGCGCCGGGAACAGTTTCTTGATAAAGAGTGCGCCAGCGGGTACAATCTTATTGAGAATGATTCTCAGAAAGGTATAGATATGTTGGAAAACAGTTACCTGGTCGCGCTGGTTGTTGCACTGCTACTGTTGTTCGCACCGCAATGGGGTGTGGTTTCGCGCTGGAGGCAGAAGCGATGGTTGCGTTCGCGCGAGGCGATTGAGGATGCGCTAATGCATCTGCATCAGCGCGAGCACGACGGGCGACTGGCGTCGGTAGAATCTCTGGCTGGGGCACTGGGTGTTCCCACGCACCTGGCTGCGGTGCTGGCGCAGCGCATGGAAACGCAGGGATTGCTGCGCGCCACCGCGAGCGGCTTGAGCTTGACCCCGGAAGGACACCGGGTGGCTATTCAGGTGGTGCGGGCACATCGTCTGTTCGAGCGTTATCTTGCCTACGAAACCTCCGTTGCGCCGACCGAGGTACACGATTTTGCGCACCGTATGGAGCACGCCCTGACGCCCCAGCAGATAGAGCAGCTGGACGCCTACATGGGACACCCCACTTCCGACCCGCATGGCGACCCCATCCCTTCCGCCAGCGGCGAGATGCCGGAGATAGAGGGGCAATCGCTGGTGGAATTTCCGATAGACAAGCCCGCGCAAATCGTACATGTGGAAGATGAGCCTTCGCACGTGTATGCGCAGATTGTGGCGGAGGGGTTGCGCCCGGGCATGGTGGTGCGGGTTGTTGAACGCTCGCCGACGCGAATCGTGCTGGAGAGCGATACCGATGAGCATGTGCTCGCGCCGGTGGTGGCGGCAAACATCAGCGTGCGCGAAGCCCTGCCCGGAGTGCGCCTCGCCCCGGGAGAACGATTGGGTTCGCTGGAGCCGGGCGAGCGGGCAACCGTGTTGCGTATCGATGAGGCTTGTCAGGGGCTAACACGCCGACGGTTTCTGGACCTGGGTATCACACCCGGCGCGGAGATCGAGGTGGTCATGCGCTCCGCTTTCGGCGACCCTGTGGCATATCGCGTACGTGACACGCTGATTGCCCTGCGGCGCGAACAGGCAGACTGGATCTGGGTGAGGCGCAACGGACGCGAGGTGAGTCTGCACGGGGAGCACAAGAGTGTGGAGCAAAGAACCGCATAGTGGTTGATGTCAATGAGACAGGTGGAGAGATGAGAGAGGTAACCGGTCAAGGCTGTGAGTCATGCGCCCTGCGCGAACATCTGGTGCAGATGGGCGTGCGTGTGGACTCCTTCGACTATGTGCTGGCACTGGCTGGCAATCCGAACACCGGCAAGAGCACCGTGTTCAACGCGCTCACCGGCTTGCGCCAGCACACCGGCAACTGGCCCGGCAAGACGGTCACACGGATGGAGGGCGCGTTCGAGTTCAACGGCAAGCGATACAAAATCGTGGACCTGCCGGGTACCTACTCCTTGCTCTCCGCCTCGGTGGACGAAGAGGTCGCGCGAGACTTCTTGCTATTCACCAAACCCGACGTAGTGGTTGTGGTGGTGGATGCCACCGCACTGGAGCGCAACCTGAACCTCGTGCTGCAGGTACTGGAGATTACCGACCGTGTGGTGGTGTGCCTGAACCTGATGGACGAGGCGCAACGCAAGGGCATTGAGATAGACCATCGTGCGCTGGCGTGGGAGCTGGGCGTGCCCGTTGTGCCTACCGCGGCGCGGCAGGGCACGGGGCTTGGCTTGCTGATGCAAACAGTAGCAGAGCTGGTGCAGGGCAGGCTCCGCACCTCGCCGCGTCGGGCGAAGGTGGACGAGAAGGTGGAGCAGGCTCTGGCGGAACTGATGCCTGTGATACAACAAGCCTATCCCGACCTCCCCAACGCTCGCTGGGTAGCGATGCGCTTGCTGGACGGCGACTACAACGTGCGTCGGTCACTGGAGAGCGGTGAGCTGCTACGCCTTGTCAGAAGTGACGCCGGCGAGGAGGAGATGGCGATTGCACGTGCGCACGCCGCCCATATCCTTTCACATGTTGAAAGGCTGCAACGCCAGCTGGAGGGGTCATTCCGCGACCGTATGGTGGAATCGCTATATGCCGAAGCGGAAGCCATCGCCCGGAAAGTAGTGCACCGGAAGGGCGAGCGTCGCTGGGACTGGGACCAGCGGCTGGACAGGATTCTGACCTCGCGCGTCTGGGGACTGCCCATCATGGGATTGCTGCTGATGGGGGTTTTCTGGGTTACCATTCAGGGCGCGAACGTGATTTCCGAATTTATCGCGACAGGGTTGTTCTGGTTGGAAGCGAAAGGCAGCGCTTTGTTCAGCGCGCTGGGCGCACCCTGGTGGCTCACCGGCTTTCTATGGCATGGCATCTATCGGGGGCTGGCGTGGGTGGTCTCCGTCATGCTCCCACCGATGGCAATCTTCTTCCCGATATTCACCATCCTGGAGGATATGGGCTATCTGCCGCGTGTGGCGTTCAATATGGACTGGTTTTTTAAGAAGGCGGGCGCCCACGGCAAGCAGGCGTTGACCATGGCGATGGGGCTGGGCTGTAACGCGGCAGGTGTGGTAGCCACGCGCATCATCAACTCGCCAAGGGAACGGCTCATAGCCATCCTCACCAACAACTTCATGCCCTGCAATGGGCGGTGGCCTCTGTTGATTACCATGAGCACGCTGTTTGTGGCAGCAGCGTTCCCACCCGCATTCGCAGCGGCGGCAGCTGCTGGCGCACTGCTTGCTGTGGTACTGGTGGGGGTACTGACCACCTTCATCGTATCCGCAGGGCTATCGCGCACTGTGTTAAAGGGCGAAGCCAGCAGTTTCACCCTAGAGCTACCCCCATACCGTAAGCCCAACGTGCTAGCGGTGCTGTACACTTCTCTGATTGACCGTACCTTGCTGGTGTTGTGGCGAGCGGTGGTCATGGCTGCGCCGGCGGGTGGGGTTATCTGGTTGCTGGCTAACATTCACGCGGGCGGGCAGAGCCTGGCGCAGTGGATATCCAGCTGGCTGGACCCTGTTGGACGCGCTATCGGGCTGGACGGCGTGGTGTTGCTGGCGTATATCATCGCCATCCCCGCCAACGAGATCGTGGTGCCCACTATCATCATGACCTACATGGGCGCGGGCATGATGACCGAGTTGGAAAGCCTGAACGACCTGCGTCGCCTGCTGGTGGAACAGCATGGCTGGACGACGATGACCGCTATCAGCTTGATGCTCTTCTCGCTGTTGCACAACCCGTGCTCCACTACCATCCTGACAATATGGCGTGAAACCAAGAGCGCGAAGTGGGCGTGGGTTGCTACGCTGTTGCCTTTGGGCATCGCCTTCAGCGTGCTTCTGGTGTTGAACTTCATCGTAAGAGCCTTGCATTGAAGGTTCAGCACTGCCATCTACTTCAGTAAGAGGTCACTTTTCACTCTGTCTTCCTGTGATATAAGTCACAGCATTTGATAAATTCATCTAGTATAGTAGATATGCTAATTTAGCAAATTGTGTGTTGAACGAACGGAGGCTAGCGATGGCATACGTCATTGTGGACACCTGTACCAAGGACAACACCTGCGTCGAGGTGTGTCCTGTGGATTGCATCAAAGAAGGTACCTTTACCGACAGCGACGGTAAAGTTTACGACATGCTGTTCATCAACCCAGATGAATGCATTGACTGCGGTGTATGCGAGCCGGAGTGCCCCACGAATTCCATCTTCGCCGAGACGGACCTACCCGAAGAGTTGAAACAGTTCGCTCGCATCAACCGGGAAGCCTTCGCCAGTGGGCAAGTTGGATAGTGCTACCACAAAAAGGGGGTGGTTGTTCACCCCCTTGCGTCTTCCCTCCGCTGCTGTGATTTAAGTCACGGCGTTTTGTGCCGTACTTCGGATAAGATAAAGACAGTATCACGATCGTGCCACGAACTTGCGAAGGAGGGTTATCAAAATGGCGTACGTGATTGCTGAACCCTGTATTGGTGTCAAAGACAAGGCTTGCGTGGCGGTTTGTCCGGTGGATTGCATCAAGGAAGGCGTCTTCACCGACAACGACGGCACCAGCTACGACATGCTGTTCATTAACCCGGACGAGTGCATCGACTGCGGGCTGTGCGAGCCGGAGTGCCCCGTCAGTGCAATTTTCGCGGAGACGGATGTGCCCAGTCAGTGGCAGCACTTCATCCGCATTAACCGCGAGGCGTTCGCCAGTGGTCAGGTAGGTGGCTAGTCGCCCTCGCTACAGGCTAGAGCTTGCAGGGCTTCCGGGTCTATTACGGTAATTTGCCCGTTCTGCATGGCAATCCAGCCTGCTTTGCGGAAGCGGTTGAGGGTGCGCGTGACCACTTCGCGCACCGTGCCGAGCTGGGCTGCCAGCTCGGCATGAGTGTAGTCGAGGGTGAAGCATGTGCCTCTTTCCTTTGCCTGCGTGAGCAAATAGCGGGCGATGCGCTCGGGTACCTCGTGCAGAGAGAGCTCTTCCACCAGATGCAACAACCGACGCACTCGAATTGCCAGCGCACGCAGGGCAGCCTGCATCAGCTGGGGGTGGGTATGGAGTATGTTGAGAAAGTGGTCGCGAGGGATGAAGAGCAAACGAGAAGGCATCATCGCTTCCGCCGAGCAGGGCTGGTTGCCACCGTCAAAGAGGGGTAGTTCCCCGATGACGGAGCCGCTGCGCTCCACGCCGATAACCTGTTCTCTACCACTGGAGCTGCTATTGTAGAGGCGAATGGCGCCTTGCAAGACAACGTATAATCCATGACACGGTTCACCGCGCAGGAACAGCACTTCGCCACGTGCCACGTTTATCGTGCGAGCACGAGTGAGCAGGCTGCGCAGAATCTGCTCATCTGCATCGCGCAGAAACAGTACGCGTCTGAGGGCTTCCAGTGCTTCCATCGCTTCTCCCGAGCCGAGATACCTGTTTCTTATTGTACCTGCTTTGGCAGGGACGCCCGCTGTATAGTGACTCAAATCACATCGAGTTTGAGCCTGTGCCTTGCGCAGGTAGTGTTCGAGCTGATATTCTATGAGCGAGAGGTGAAATCATGCCCGACTGGTGGAGCAGATTCAAACTGGAAGAGCACCTGCAGCGCAGTGTGGACGCGGGGTTGCAGCTGCTGAAGATTGCCCTGCTGTATCTGATCGTACGCTTTCTGGTTGCGCGGTTGGCGCGTACGACGGTGAACCGCCTGGAGAGCGTGGAGCGTATTGCCGCACACAAGCCGCGCATTCGCACCCTAGGTAACCTGATACGCAGCATTGTGGAATATACGTTGCTCATCATCACCGTGCTGATGGCGCTGCGCGCGATAGGCATGGACATCACTCCCCTTCTGGCAACGGCTGGTGTGGCAGGGTTAGCCGTTGGTTTCGGGGCACAGCGTCTGGTCAGGGATATGATATCGGGCTTTTTCCTGCTGGCGGAAAACCAGTTTGTGGTAGGGGAAGTGGTGACGATTGGCGGCATCAGCGGTGTTGTGGAAGAGGTGGGGATGCGCACTACCCGCCTGCGCGATGAACAGGGGAGGATGGTGGTTATCGCCAACGGAGACGTGAACCTGGTGATCAACCACTCGCGAGTAGGGGGCGTGAAGGTGAGCGTAGAGGTGCGTGTTGCTTCATCTGCCGACCTGCGGATGGTAACGGATGTGTTACAATCCGCTGCAAGCGAAGCAGGTATGGAGCGACCGGTGGTGGGAGTGAGTGCGTTTGACGCCGCTTCCGTCACTCTGCGTCTGACCGGTGAAGTGCCTGCGCCAGAGCGCGAAGTGCGCGAACTGCAGCTGAAGGGATTACTGCTTCAACGATTGCGTGAAGCGGGCGTACCGCTGGTATAGCAAAGGAGGTGTACCAATGGCTTTGCTAAGCGATGAACAGATTGCTCAACTGCTGCAAAAAACTCCCCAGTGGAAGCGACTGGGCAAGGAGATTACCCGAACGATAAACTTTAACAACTTCCGGGAGGCACTGGCGTTCGTGGTACATGTGGGGTTGCTGGCGGAGAAGATGAACCATCATCCCTACATTGCCATCCACTATAAAACCGTCGTATTGAACTTGACTACCCATTCGGCGGGCGGACTCACTGAGAAGGATTTTGAGATGGCACGCCAGATTGACGCTATCGTATGAGGGTCACGACAGAGGTCTGCCTCTGTCGTGACCCAGCCTGCAGCCGCCTATCGGTGCAGGTCGAAGCGGTCGAGGTTCATCACCTTATTCCACGCGGCAATGAAGTCATGCACGAATTTCTCCTTGCCGTCCTCGCTGGCGTACACTTCCGCGATGGCACGCAGCTGTGCGTTGTGTCCGAATATCAGGTCGACGCGCGTAGCTGTCCAGCGTAGTTCACCCGTCTTGCGGTCGCGCCCTTCGAACAGATAGGCGTCCTTGTCCACAGGCGTCCACTCGGTGCTCATATCCAGCAGGTTCACAAAGAAGTCGTTGGTAAGCACTTCGGGACGCTTGGTGAACACGCCGTGTGGTGACCGGTTGTAGTTGGCATTCAGCACACGCATACCGCCTATCAGTACCGTCATCTCAGGGGCAGTTAGCGTCAGCAGCTGCGCTTTGTCCACCAGCAGCACCTCGGCAGGAACACTGTAGTGTTCCTTCAGGTAGTTGCGGAAGCCGTCGTAAATCGGCTCCAGCACGGCGAAGGACTCCACATCGGTCTGCTCCTGCGAGGCATCCATGCGTCCCGGTGTAAAGGGTACAGTGACTTCATACCCCGCATTGCGTGCTGCCTGCTCGACCGCCGCGCAACCGCCCAGCACAATGAGGTCAGCCAGTGACACCTTCTTGCCGTCGGTGTGGGCATGAGCCTCGTTAAACTCGCGCTGGATGCCCTCTAGCACATTCAGCACTTTGTGCAGCTGCTCGGGCATGTTCACCTCCCAGTCCTTCTGGGGTGCGAGGCGGATGCGCGCGCCGTTCGCGCCTCCGCGCTTGTCCGAGCCGCGGAAAGTGGCGGCAGAGGACCAGGCGGTGTACACCAGCTCCGAGATGGACAGCCCAGAGGCAAGGATTTTCGCCTTGAGCCCAGTGATGTCCTGTTCCTCCACGAGCGGATGGTCTACTGCCGGGATGGGGTCTTGCCAGATGAACTCCTCTTTGGGCACATCTGGTCCCAGGTAGCGGGTGCGCGGGCCCATATCGCGGTGGGTGAGCTTGAACCAGGCGCGTGCGAAGGCATCGGCAAACTCGTCCGGGTTCTCCAGGAACCGTCGGGCAATCTTTTCGTAAACAGGGTCATAGCGCAGCGCCAGGTCGGTAGTCAGCATGGTGGGACGATGCTTCTTGCTGGGGTCGTACGCATCGGGAATAATCTCCGGTGCATCTTTTGCGACCCATTGCCATGCTCCCGCCGGGCTCTTGGTCAGTTCCCACTCATACTTAAAAAGGTTTTCGAGGAAGTTGTTGCTCCACCGCGTGGGAGTGGTTGTCCAGGTGACCTCCAGCCCGCTGGTGATGGTGTCGGGTCCTTTGCCAGAGCCAAAGCTGCTCTTCCAGCCTAGCCCCTGCTGTTCGACGGGAGCCGCTTCGGGTTCAGGACCCACATAGGAAGCCGGTCCTGCGCCGTGAGCCTTGCCGAAGGTATGCCCACCTGCGATGAGCGCGACCGTTTCCTCATCGTTCATGCCCATCCGACCGAACGTCTCGCGGATGTCTTTGGCTGCAGCAACAGGGTCAGGTTGACCACCTGGTCCCTCGGGGTTGACGTAGATAAGCCCCATTTGCACCGCTGCCAGCGGGTTTTGCAGGTCGCCTTCGGCAGTGTGGCGCTTGTCTTCCAGCCACTGCCCCTCTGGTCCCCAGTACACACTCTCATCCGGCTCCCACCAGTCCTCGCGGCCGCCGCCAAATCCGATAACCTTGGCGCCCATCGACTCCAGTGCCACGTTGCCCGCCAGAATTATCAGGTCCGCCCACGAGATTTTTCTGCCGTATTTTTGCTTGATGGGCCACAGCAGACGGCGTGCCTTGTCCAGGTTGGCGTTATCGGGCCAGCTGTTGAGTGGGGCGAATCGCTGCTGACCGCTGCTTGCGCCACCGCGGCCATCGCCAATGCGATAGGTGCCTGCGCTGTGCCACGCCATGCGGATCATCAGCCCACCGTAGTGCCCGAAGTCCGCCGGCCACCAGTCCTGCGACTGTGTCATCAGCTCGCGAAGGTCCTTTTTCACAGCCTCCAGGTCGAGGCTCTCAAACTCCTTGGCGTAGTCAAAGTCCTCTCCCATCGGGTTACACTGGGGCGTGTTCTGATGCAGCACTTTCAGGTTCAGCTGGTGCGGCCACCAGTCGCGGTTGGTACGCTGCGTTTCCACTCCGGGGTGGCTGGCAGCCGGTGCGATGTTGGTTTTGTCTTGCTCGTTCATCTCCTGCTTCTCCTCCGTATGCGATTTATAATAATGATAATCTTTATCAGATAGTTTGTCAAGGGGTAAGGCAACAGCACCGTATACGAGAGATGCATTGCCTGTGAAGGGATTTCTTCAGCAAGGGGTAATAACCTGCAGCATGCAGCGAAATTGGGTGCGGGGGAGGGATTTGAACCCTCGACCTCCGGGTTATGAGCCCGGCGAGCTGACCGCTGCTCCACCCCGCGTCGCCGTACCATATTATATCATAAAATCGCGCACGGTGCAAATGACCGCGCTTTAGCGGAATCGCCACAGTAGGTTTGCGCCCTTCTCCTGAGCCAGAATGGAAGCGGCAGAGTAGGTTTTGGCGTGGCCATCGGCAAGGATGAGTGTCGCCAGCCCGCGATTGTCTCCTGTGGCAAAATGGCGGGCATAGAGCGGTTTCAACTGGGCAGGCGGGAGGTGGTTCAACTCCTGTACCAGGTCACGGTCTGCTACCAGCGGCGTACCCAGGCGCGGGTCTGTGAGATTCGGCTGCCCGACGTAGGGGTCAAACACGTAGCCCCGATACTTCTGTACGGTAGGACCGCTGGCAGTGTCTCCAAACAGCGGCGTACGCGCAGGCTCTTGTATCTGCACTAACGCTGCAGGTGTGGCGAAACCTTCTCGTTGGTCGGGATCGTAGGCAGTGGCAGCGGTATAGCCCATCGAACCGATGCCTCGTTGTGACCAGTCGGTGGGGAAGCCGCTACCGCTGGCACTGGGGCATACGAAGATGTTCGTGTCACGCACGTAAGGTTGTATCAGGCGTGTCCAAATGCGTTCCGGAACAGAAGTCGGCACTGCGTAATTGGTGGATGGTGGCAGCGTTTCATCATAGTCCAGCGAGTAGCTATGCACTGCCATAGCTAGTTGGCGGGCGTTGGAGAGGCAGCCGGTCATGCGCGCCCGCTCGCGCGTCTGGCTGAATACCGGCAGGAGTATCGCCGCGAGTATGGCGAGGATGGTGACGATCACGAGGGTCTCTATCAGTGTGAAAGCTCTACGATACATGGCACCATTATACCTCAAAGGGTGGATTGCTTTGCAGCCCTGCAAATCTTACGTAACACATCCTTAACGCACACGCAAAATTCCCTTAAACCTCTTGGAGTAGAGTCCAGCGTGGTCAATCTAATTTCAAGGAGGTGTTCCATGCTTCGCAAGGGATTTACTCTGATCGAGCTGTTGGTGGTTATCGCGATTATCGCGATACTGGCAGCGATCCTGTTCCCTGTCTTCTCGCAGGCGAGGCTTTCGGCACGCAACACTCAGGACCTTTCCAACATCAAGCAGCTGGGGTTGGCAGCAGCCATGTACGCCCAGGACTACGATGAGACCTGGGTGCCGACCGGCTCTGAGTGGGATCCACGCTGCACCCCACAGATTTCGCCCCTCCGTTGCGACGGCACACCTCATCGTGGATGGGGATTGTTGCTCATGCCTTACGTAAAGAACGCCGAGATGTTCCGTTCGCCCATGTTGGACCGCGTGGGTAACTTTGTGGACGAGTGTGCTCCCGCCAGTGGGACGCAGATGACTAACACCTACTCGATGAACTATCTGCTTTCACGCGACGGTACTTATCCCTTTGGGGATTATGCCCGCACACCGTCGGGGTTCGAACTGACCACCCCTGCCCGGCTCGCTGAGATTGCCCAACCAGCGAACACGGTGGCCATCCTGCTCTCGAACAGCGTGCCGCCACGAGGCGCCAGCTGGGGATGCAACTACGTGACTCTGGAAGGTTCGGATTTCATCAACAAGATCCGCTATCGCGCTCTATACAAGGACGGAAGCAACATCGCCTTCGCCGATGGACATGCTAAGTTCTTTGTGTCCAAGGAGCTCGACTCGGCGGGGAAAGGCTATCCACGCTGTAACAACGCTCCTAGCCACACTTGCTACATCTGGCCCGAGCGCGGAATCTGGATGGTTCCGAACTACCCCAACGATACACTCGGCTATCCGGTGGGGCTCATCCGAAACTCGTGTGCTCA
This sequence comes from Armatimonadota bacterium, assembly GCA_049969495.1. Taxonomy (GTDB): domain Bacteria; phylum Armatimonadota; class HRBIN16; order HRBIN16; family HRBIN16; genus HRBIN16. The sequence goes on along the minus strand of JBMFOT010000005.1, from coordinate 24,621 downwards.
GTAGGTAGGCGAACAGGCAGGAGAAACAGGGGCATCTACAGAAGAGGGGGGGCAGGTATCCTACCTGCCCTTTCCAATCATGACCGCAAGGAGTGACCTGATGAGAATGGCTGGACTGGTAGCCACCGCTGCGATAGTGGTCTTGTGCACGTTTGCTCTGTCAGCCCCTCAATCCCCCGTACGGGTCGGTCCCCAGCAAGATCGCTCGCACCTTGTCGCAACGGCTCAGCTCGTTCGCCCTGCTGGAGATAGCCTGTCATTCGGCGGTAGACCGGTGGATATAGCGCTCTCCTCTGACGGGCGCACTCTCTATGTGAAAGACAACCGCGGCATCGTGGTGGTGGATGTGCTGACATGGAAGGTGCGGCAGGAGCTTCCTGTGGGGCGGGGAGGCAGTTCAATGCAGGGGATTGCGGTCTCTCCCGATGGCAAACGGTTATACCTCAGCAACGCAGCCAGCCAGCTGCTCGAAGCGAATGTTGGGGCGGACGGAAGCCTGCAGTGGGGCAGACGTATAGACTTGCCTCAGCCAGCGGTAGGGGGTGAAAGCTACCCCTGTGGTATCGCTTTGAACGCAGAAGGGAACATGGCATATGTTGCCCTCTCCCGTAACAACAGCCTAGCAGTAGTCGACCTGCGTGAGGGCAAGGTTATTGCGCAGGTTCCTGTGGGCGTCGCACCGTTTGCGGTAAAGGTCTCAGCCAACGGCCATCGTGCGTACGTATCCAACTGGGGCGGACGCCATCCCAAGCAAGGCGAGAAAACCGCCCAAAGCTCGGGCACGCCCGCTCTGGTGGACTCGCGTGGGGTGGCAGCAATTGGAACCGTATCGGTGGTGGACTTGCAGACCAAAACGGTAATTGCGGAGATACAAGTGGGGTTGCAGCCGAGTGGACTTGCTCTGGACGAAGTGCACGCTCGGCTCTATGTGGCTAATGCTAACTCGGATACGGTGAGCGTGATCGATACCGGCTCGCTGCAGGTAGTGGAGACCGTTTCGGTACGCCCTGACCCATCCTTGCCCTTTGGCAGTATGCCTAACGCGCTTGCACTGACGCCGGACGGCAACACGCTATTCGTCGCCAACGGGGGTAACAACGCAGTGGCGGTTGTGCGTATCGACCACCGGCGCAACCGCAGTAGAGTGGAGGGGTTCATCCCCGCGGGCTGGTACCCGGGCGCGGTGCTTACCGATGGCAAAAGGCTGTTCGTTGCCAATATCAAAGGCTTGGGTTCGCGTCACCCCCAGCCGGAACACAAAGGCTGGAACGTGTACAGCTTCTTGGGCACAGTGAACCGTGTGCCCATACCTGACCGCAGGCAGCTCGCCCGCTACACCGCACAGGTGAAACGTGACGCGCGCGTGCCCCAGATATTGCGGGCATGGGAACGCACCCAGAGCGGCAAGAAACCGGTGCCTGTGCCGGAGAGGACGGGCGAACCGTCGGTCTTCGAGCACGTGGTGTACATTATCAAGGAGAACCGTACCTATGACCAGGTGTTTGGCGCGATCGGCAAAGGAGATAGCGAGCCATCACTGTGCATCTTTGGCAGGGAGGTGACGCCGAACCATCACGCGCTCGCCGAGCAGTTTGTACTGCTGGATAACTACTATTGCAATGGTGTCAACTCGGCAGATGGGCACGCCTGGTCTACCGAGGGCAACGCCACCTCTTATCTGGAACGCTCCTTCGGCGGCTGGACGCGCAGCTATCCCTTTGGCGACGACCCGCTGTCGTACTCCGCTAGTGGCTTCCTTTGGGACCACGTACTGGCGGCTGGGCTTTCTTTCCGCAACTATGGGGAATTCGATTATGCGGAGCCGGTGCCCGCAGAGGCCTCCTTCACGGATATTTACAGGGACTTTGTGGACGGCAAGCGCAGCATCCGCTTCAACCAAAATATCGGTATCGAGACCCTGCGTCGTTATAGCTGCCGGGAATATCCAGGATGGAACATGCGCATTCCTGACATACTCCGTGCCGACGTGTTCCTGAAGGAGCTGAGGGATTTTGAGCACAAGGGTTATTTCCCGAATCTGGTGATTGTCTACCTGCCTCAGGACCACACCTCCGGCACCCAACCCGGTATGCCGACACCACGTGCCCACGTGGCGGATAACGACCTCGCACTGGGGCGCATTGTGGAAGGAATCAGCAAAAGCAAGTTCTGGTCAAAGACCTGCATCTTCGTCATCGAGGACGACCCGCAGGACGGCTTTGACCACGTGGACGGGCATCGCTCTGTGTGTCTGGTAATTAGCCCCTACACCAAGCGCGGGGCGGTAATTAGCGAGTTCTACAACCAGAGCTCGGTGCTGCACACCATCTGCCGTATTCTGGGCGTTCCACCGATGAACCAGATGGTGGCGATGTCGCCGGTGATGACCGCCTGCTTTACCGAAAAGCCGGACTTTACCCCCTACACCGCTTTACCTAACCGGATACCTCTGGACGAGCTAAACCCAGCGCTCAGCACGCTGAACCCGCAGCAGCGTCATTGGGCGGAAGCCAGTTTGCGCCTGCCGCTGGACAAACCCGACCGTGTGGAGGATGACCTGCTTAATCGCATTCTGTGGCACGCGGTGAAGGGTGTGGATGCACCGTATCCGGTGGAGTTCGCCGGCGCACATGGTAGAGGGCTGGCAGCGCGTGGGCTGGCGCTGGAACTGGAGGAAGAGTGAGGCGGGTAACCCTCCTAACTTCCCCCGTGGATGGGGGAGGAAGAGCTTCCCGCTCGCGGGGAGGAAGGTGGGAGCTAAACCGGCTCACCGGGAAGTTCGCCCTCCCCATCGAGGAAGAGCACGAAGATTCATGATTTGGTAGACTATGAGAGGTGAGCGAGCGAGAATTTTCGAAAATTCCAGAAAAACCACACTCGAACGACTTGACAACCAGAGGCATTTTTGGTATATTTAGAAAAAAAGAGATAGGGCATGAGCAGACGTGCAAGCCACAAACTGGCGTCGCCCTCTGTGGTGGTGATAGCTAACACACTGCGAGAGCGTGTGCTGGCGGGCGAGTACCGGGATAACGGCTGGTTGCCTACCGAGCGCGAGCTGGCGGAAGAGTTCGGGGTGAGCCGCACCATCGTGCGACGTGCCATCGAGGAACTGGAACGACAGGGGCTGGTGGTACGGTCTCCTCGATGTCGTCCTGTGGTCAAACGTCAGGCAGCGACTGTGCCCTCCACCGAGGCACGGCGATTGACCCTTGGGCTCTGGTTGTGGCCCAGCGCCACATTTCCGGGTGCATCGGCTATCCTTCGGGGAATTTACAAAACCCTTGACGCGAATCGTTATCGGCTTATCGTCGAGAGCCCGGTGGATACCGACTGGCGAGCGGTGGTGCATAGCGAGGCCCAGTTTCTGGAGCGTATCACGCGCGACAAAGATGTGGCAGGGGTTATCCTCTGGTACCTCGGTGGCGAAGCAAACCTGCTGGTGTTGCAGAGCGTGCGGGCTGCAGGTATCCCCCTGGTATTTTTGGACCGCCGCCCGCCAGAGGGGTTTCCTGCAGACTACGTGGGTGTAGACAACCGGTACGCCGCTATGCAGTTAGTTCACCATTTGATTAGCAGGGGACACCGGTATATTGCCCACATCACCAACGTGGACAACGCCTCTACGGTACACGAACGCTTGCAGGGTTATCGAGACGCACTTCTGGAGGCAGGGCTCTCGTTCTGCCCCGAGCTGGTATTAACGGAAACCGGCTCTCCTGAAGCTGGCTATGGGAATGTGTACGAAGCGTTGGCGGCGCAGCTGATGGAACTACCCGGCCCGCCAACGGCGGTCTTTTGCGTTAACGACGTGCTCGCCTTGCAGTTGATCAACGCTTTAAGGGCAAGAGGGGTGCGTGTGCCGGAGGATATGGCTGTTGCCGGATTTGACGGGTTGGAACGATGGTTGCCCGGTTCGCCGTTCCTGACCACCGCCAACCAACCCTTCGAGCGTATCGGAGAGTGGGGAGCGCGTCTCCTGCTGCAACGGATCGAGCAAGGCGATAAGGGAACCTATCAGCATGTTCTGCTGGAGGCGCCCATAAGCGTCCACGCCTCCACGCGCCACGTGCGCCGAGAGGCAGAAACCTATTCATTCCATTCGAGGAGGGAAACACCATGAAACGACACGCTTTCACACTGATCGAGCTGCTGGTGGTTATCGCGATTATCGCGATACTGGCAGCCATCCTGTTCCCGGTGTTTGCACAGGCGAGGGAAAAGGCGCGTCAGGCAAGCTGCACCAGTAACCTGAAGCAGATTGGTCTCGCCATGCGCATGTACATGGATGATTATGACCAAACGGTGGTGCCGGGTTACCGCTACCTAGACGACGCACTAACCCAAATCCTGTGGTACATCGACCTGCTGGACCCCTACGTGAAGAACGCAGGTATTTGGAAGTGTCCTAGCCGCTCGAACTACACCGAGTGGAAACGCGAGTTTTTGCCGGAGGGCGAGGGCCCCAATAAGCGCCGACTGTACTGGTCGTACGCCTTCAACAACTCCTGGAACTGCTGTGGCATTCCGAGCGACCGTCCCGAAGCGCAGAACTTCACTGGTGACCCGCTGGGACGCTACATTCCGTACGCGCAGGAAGCTGCTTTTGCTGAACCTGCCAAGCTGCTGACGGTGATGGACGGATGCACCATGCAGATATGGGCAGCAGCATATCCGTCCCCCGGACTGGGAGCGGACACATGGCACGGCTTCGATTACCTCGCCGGTGGAGAGCGTCAGAGCTCCGCGTGGGGACGATGCAAGGCTTCCGTGCGCCTCGCCCACAACGACATGTTCAACGTGCTGTTTATGGACGGGCACGTGAAGTCGCTCAGGGAGACAACCTTTGAAATGTGGAACGCTCGTCCGGGTAATACCTACACTTGGGTGATACGCTAGTCACTACTCTGGGCGCACCTGCCGGTGCGCCCGGTATTTCTCACACTGGGAGGTGTATCAACTGTGAAGAAGGAAGTGAGTCCAGCGTTGGTGATTGCCGTTTTGGTGATTGTGCTGGCGATAGTGGCGTACTTCTACTACAGTAAAACCGCTACGCCGCCCCCGCAGGAAGCCAGTGTGTTTGGTGCAGATGCGCCAGGGGGAGGACCGGGAGGCGGGGCAGGACCCGGCATGACCCCCGATGTCATGCCACGTGCGCCTCAGCAGGCGCCGCAGTCACCACGATAAGCGGATTTTAACAGATTCGCCGTGGGTAGTCGCGGCGAGACGCCCGGTGGACATCAGGCTCCTTTCCCACATCCACCGGGTTTTTATCGTTTATGCGGAGCAGGAGGTAGTAACTGCCTCAGGCGGAAGATTTCGTCGCGTATCTCGGCAGCGCGCTCGAACTCCAGCGCCTTCGCCGCCGCCTTCATCTCCTTCTCCAGCTCGGCAATCACCGTGTGGATGTCTTCGGGGGTCGCGTTTTCGGGCAGGGAGGGGCGAACCGTATACTCCGCCCGTCTCTCCGCCACCTTCTCTGCACGCACCACCTCACGCACCGCTTTCACAATGCTTTGCGGGGTGATACCATGTTTCTCGTTGTACTCCATCTGCACCCTGCGACGACGATTGGTCTCATCAATCGCCCGCTGCATGGAGCGGGTGATGTTATCGGCGTAGAGGATGACCTGCCCGTTCACGTTGCGCGCGGCGCGTCCGATGGTCTGAATCAAGGAGGTTTCCGAACGCAGGAAGCCCTCTTTATCGGCATCTAGTATCGCCACCAGCGATACCTCTGGCAGGTCCAGCCCCTCGCGCAGCAAGTTAATGCCCACCACCACGTCGAACACGCCCAACCGCAAATCGCGCAGAATCTCCGCCCGCTCGATAGTCTGCACATCGGAGTGCAGGTACTGCACGCGAATACCCAGCTCCTCCAGATAGGCGGTGAGGTCCTCCGCCATCTTTTTGGTGAGGGTGGTCACCAGCGTGCGCTCGCCACGCTCCACACGCTGGCGTATCTGCTCCACGAGGTCGTCGATCTGCCCCTTCGTCGGTTTGACAATCACTTCGGGGTCTACCAATCCGGTGGGGCGGATGAGCTGCTCTACAATCTGCTCGCTGTGTTCGCGCTCGTAGGGTCCCGGCGTCGCGGAGACAAAGATGACCTGCTTCCAGAGCTTCTCCAACTCCTCGAACTTCAGCGGGCGGTTGTCCAGCGCGGAGGGCAAGCGGAACCCGTACTCCACCAGCGTCTCCTTGCGCTGGCGGTCGCCATTGTACATACCGTGCAGTTGCGGGATGGTCTGGTGCGACTCGTCGATGAACACGATGTAGTCTTCGGGGAAATAGTCCAGCAGGGTATGCGGCCGCTCGCCCGGCTGGCGTCCGTCGAAGTAGCGCGAGTAGTTCTCGATGCCGGAGCAGTAGCCCAGTTCGCGCATCATCTCGAGGTCAAACTCGGTGCGCTGGCGCAGGCGCTGTGCTTCTAACAGTTTGCCCGCCGCCTCGAAGCGCGCACACTGTTCTTCCATCTCCTGCCGAATCTGCTCGATAATGCTTTCCAAACGCTCCCAGGGGGTCACGTAGTGCGTCGCGGGGAAGATGCTCACGCTGTTACGCGACTGCAGTACCTCGCCCGTCAGCGGGTCTACGAGCGCAATCTTCTCCACCTCATCGCCGAAGAACTCCACGCGGGTCAGGATGTCCTCGTCAGCGGGCAGGATTTCCAACACGTCCCCGCGCACACGAAAACTGCCACGCTCGGTCAGGAAATCGTTGAAGTTGAACTGCATTCGCACCAGCTGTCGGCGGATTTGCTCCAGGTCATACGCCTTACCGCGATGCAGCACCAGCACCTGCTGTTTGTACTCCTCCGGCGAACCCAAACCGTAGATGCACGACACACTGGCAACCACGATCACGTCGCGTCGCTCTAGCACCGCTTGTGTGGCGGCGTGGCGCAGGCGGTCTATCTCGTCGTTGATGGAGGCGTCCTTCTCGATATAGGTATCGGTTTGGGGGATGTACGCTTCGGGCTGATAGTAGTCGTAGTAGGAGACGAAGTATTCCACCGCGTTTTCCGGGAAGAACTCGCGGAACTCCTGCGTGAGCTGGGCGGCGAGGGTCTTGTTGTGCGCAATGACCAGGGTGGGGCGGTTCAGGCGGGCAATCACCGACGCCATCGTGAAGGTCTTGCCGCTACCCGTCACGCCCAACAGGGTCTGGTAGCGGTAGCCCTTGAGCACGCCTTCCACCAGCTTCTCTATCGCTTGCGGCTGGTCGCCTTTAGGTGTGTAGTTCGGGTTCAGTTTGAAGGTATCCACCTCGCCTCGCCTCCTCGATAGGCAGTATACCTGAGGGAGAGAGCAGGGGGCAAGGGAACGTCTTGGCACACTACTCGCCTTGCTGCAGGTACTCTTCCAGAAAAGGACGGATGGTTTGGATAAACCGCTCGGCTTGCTCGATAGCTTCCTCCGCGTCCTCGCTGCTGAGGAAATTGATGTCCGAGTAGTCTGCGCTCATGCGGTCGTCCAGCCTGCGGGTAAACAATTTGCCCATCTCTTGCGGGAGTCGCCCAGTTCGGATGAAGTATAGCCCCAGCATGGTACGCACACCTTCGTGGGTTCGGGGTTCTGCTCCCTCGGTGAGCAGCAGGGCGCGAGCCGCCCAGAGAGTAGCGTAATATGCCACCGACACGGCTTCCTCGTAGAATCCCTGCTGGTGTAGCAAGCGTGCTGCTTTTAGTCGCTCCTCTCCTTTGTCCCAGAAAGTTCGAACGCGCTGCCGTAGGATTGGCTCCACAAGAGATAACCCTCCTGCTCTGCATCTTGCAACACCCGCTCACCGCGACTGCGAGCCACTTCGTACTGTTCTCGGGTTCGTATCAGCAACGAGATGGCGCGGATGGTCTCCAGCTCCACCTCCTGCACCGCTCGGTACAGCTCGTCTACGGTTTGCCTATCCTTTTCTGTCAACACCACTAGCAGGTCGTAGTCCGAGTCAGGTCGGTGGTCTCCACGCGCCCGTGAGCCGTAGAGCACGATCATCTCCGGCGGGCGGGGCAACCGTCTCACCTTCTCGATAAACAACCTCAGGGCGCGGTCTCGTTGCAATCTGGGTGGAAGTGGGCGGGTGTTCATGATTCCATTGTACCATGAGTCTGCTTTGTATGCTATCCGCAGTCCCGCAGGACTCGATAGCGACTACAGGTAATTTGATGATGGAGAAGTGCACTCCTCTAGACGCGAGACAACATGTAGCGGGAGCAGTAGCGTGAAACTCATCGAGGGAACCTTTTTACAGTTTCAGGTAGGGATGCATGAGGTCAGCCCGGTGCAGTGGGCGCGGGAGCTGGACGCCATGCGCACGGTGAAGATACACACGATTATCCTGCAGTGGACGCAGGTGGATGGTAAGAACCTGTTCGAACCGCCCGACCCATTCCCAACGATGATGGACCTTGCCCATCGGCGTGGCATGAAGGTTATTTTCGGCTTGAGGCATGATAACCGCTGGTGGCGCGAATGGGGCAATGCCGAGTACCTGCGCGAAGAGGCGAAAGAGAGCGTCACGCTGGCGCGGGAAGTGCACCGTCGCTACGGCAAACATTCTGCCTTTGCAGGCTTTTACATTCCCTACGAGCTGTGGGACGGCTCGTTTACGGAGGCGCAGGTGGAGAATCTGCGCGAATTACTCCGCCGTATCGGCAGTGTGTGTCGGCAGATTGCGCCGGGCAAGCCGGTGCTGCTTGCGCCCTTCTTTGCAGGGTTGCTCTCGCCCGAGCGGTTCGAGCAGTTGTGGCTGAGCCTGCTACAGGATAAACCGGTGGACGTGGTGGCTTTACAGGACGGGGTGGGGGCACGCGGCTGGGACGAGCAGATAGAGCAACGGGTGCCCCCGTACTTCGCGGCGATGCAACGCGCCTGCAAGCAACGTGGAGTTGAACTGTGGTGCGACCTCGAGTGCTTTCGATTGACCAACAACGACCCCTCGCGTCCGGTGTTTGCCCCTGCGTCGGCGGAGCGCATCCTTCGACAGCTGAAAGCGGTTTCACCCTATGTGGAGCGGGTGGTTACTTTCGATTTCTACCATTACATGAGCCCCTATCGCGGCGAGGCGCAGAAGGTGTTGTACGAGGGGTATTCGAGGCTGATCGCTGGCAAACAGGCAGGTTAGCATCCTGAGGCAGTGGTTACGACGGAGCGTGACCCTGCACTTCAGAAAGAGACGCGAACCCTGATGTCCCCGTCCCGAACTTTCGCCATGCTTAGCGGAGCCTCCTGCCTTCGTCTACTATTCCTACTGCACCGTGTTCCGTACCAATATCCTCTTGCGCACCAGAGCCACTTCGCGTCCCTCTTCATCTGTTGCCCGCGCTTCCAGCACGTACTCGCCATCCGCAACCTGCGTGCTGTCCCAGCGGAAGATGGTGGGAAGCACGTTCGAGGTTCCCACCGGATAGCCATCCACTGTAAAGAAGACGAACCGCACCGTCTCGGCGTAACGAGCGGTGACCTCCAGATTCAGCGTGCCGTTGACGACGGGTAGTTTCTCTTTCTGGGCACGCAACACACTGCGCCGGATGGCGTCTTGTGCTTCGTCAGGCAGGGCAGCGGTCACCGCGTCACGTATCGCCTGCGCCTGAGCGTCGTCTGCTGCCATCACCTGCAGTACCCATACGTCTCCCATCCGGTAGCGGTACCCGGGCGGCAGGGAATATGCCAGCTGTCCTTCCTGGTACAACAGCCGTACGGAGACGTCCTGTCCGAAGTCGCGAAAGAACACCGACTCGGCGGGGATGTCGGAGCGTAATGCAGTAGGCGATTGAACGTCCGTTGCTGCTAGCCCGACGCTCTGGCTTTCGTGATGCTGTATCCACCACAGCCCTTTCCCCAGGATCGCCGCCGAGCGCGCAGGCAGTTTGGAAGCGGAGAGACGTTGGGGCAAGGCGACGATGCGCCCGATGACCGTGAATCGCGCACCGCCGTCCGTGCTCAGGCTCACCGTACCGCCCGGTAGCAGTACGATGCGTGCTCGAAACGCCTCCACTTGTGCGAGTGAGGGTAGCGCGAAGAGGAGAAACAGGAGGCAGAGCGCTGCCAACATGGAGAAATTCTGCCCCTCTCCTCGCAGGAGAGGGGTCAGGGGAGAGGTTGTCCATAAGGGACTTCTCATCGGACAGCTGCCACCGCCGCCTCGGTGCGCTTAGCCGCTTCGGTAACCTCAATCATCCGGTCCAGCGCCACACGCGCCCAGTGCGCGATGTTTTCAGGCACTTTCACCTGGTTGACCACGTTGCCCTGCGCCAGTTTCTCCATTGCCCAGCACAGGTAAGAGGGATGGATGCGGTACATCGTGGAGCAGGGACACACGATGGGGTTCAGGCACATCACGAACTTATCGGGATGCTCCGCGGCGAGGCGGTGCACCAGGTTAATCTCTGTGCCCACCGCCCACTGACTGCCCGGAGGCGACTCGCGTATCACCTTCACGATGTACTCGGTAGAGCCGTCGCAATCGGCTGCTTCTACCACTTCACGCCGGCACTCGGGATGCACCACCACCTTAATGCCGGGGTACATCTTCCGTGCGGCTTGGATTTGCGCTACGGTGAAGCGCATGTGCACCGAGCAGTGCCCTTTCCACAAGATGAGCTTTGCACGGCGCAGAGCCTCTTCTGTGTTGCCTCCCAGCGGCAGGTCGGGGTTCCACACCACCATCTCGGTGTCGGGGTCTATGCCCATCTTGATACCCGTGTTGCGCCCCAGATGCTGGTCGGGGAAGAAGAGCACACGCTCACCCTGCTCAAACGCCCAGGTGAGAATGGCTTTGGCGTTGGAGGAGGTGCAGACAATGCCGTCGCGCTCCCCACAGAAGGCTTTGAGGTTCGCCGCGGAGTTCATGTAGGTCACGGGCACGATGCTCTCCGGCGGGAACAGGCTAGTCAGCTCACGCCAGCAGGCACGCACCTGATAGATGTTCGCCATATCTGCCATCGAACAGCCCGCAGACATGTTCGGCAGGATAACCTTCTGGGTATCCGGGGTGAGGATGTCGGCGGTTTCCGCCATGAAGTGCACGCCGCAGAACACGATGAACTCCGCCTCGGGGTGGCGGGTGGCATCACGGGCGAGTTTGTAACTGTCGCCGCGATAATCGGCGTGCTGAATAATCTCGTCGCGCTGGTAATGGTGTCCCAAAATGACGACGCGCTCGCCCAACGATGCTTTCGCCCGGCGAATGCGCTCGTGCGTTTCCTCGTCGGAAAGCTGGGAATACTCCGGTGGTAACGGAGCCTGGACCATTTTTCGCCGTCCTTTCTATGCTGTGCACCAGTCCCGGTTGCACGGGACGGGGATGTTGGCACACAGCAAACGCTGTGGTATTTTGTGTTCATAGTATACCGGATAAAGAAACCGGGATGCAACTGCCGCCTACGCATACGTTGCCGGTGGAAGTGGGGGACTGCGAATAGTCGACGTCTCCGACCCAACACGTCCCAAAGAGGTTGGGCTTGCGTTAACAGGTTGCGGCGGCGGTGGTGTCGGTGGGTTTCCGCGTGATACCACTCCCCCTGTGATACAGGGCCTGCAGGTGTTGCCGGACGGACTTATCGTGTCGGGTGCGGCTCGCCCCGCCCCCAGTTGACTTCCTCCGCACAATCCAGCAAAATGTAAGTAACATCCTGTGGCAGAATGGAGGAGCAGTTACCCATGCGACGATGGTTTTTTGCAATAACAGGGGTCGTGCTGTGGCTTGTCATCGGTACTGCCTGGGCATCGGTCTCGAAGGTCAACATTCTGGTACAACTGGAAGACCCCTCCCAGAACGTGTTGACGATGGAGTATACCTTGCAGGGCATCGACTCGGATACGTTGACCATCGCGATACCCACATGGACGCCCGGCTGGTACCAGATAATGCCCTACAGCGAGGGCATTCGTGATTTGCAGGCGGAAAACGAGCGGGGAGAACCTCTGACGGTACAGCCTATCAACCATTACAGCTGGCGGGTGGATACCGGCGGTGCACAAACGGTGCGCTTGCGGTATCACGTGCTAGCGCGTGACGAGGGAATGGGTTTCTTTGGCGTGGCGATGGGACCCCATTACGCTTATATCAACGGTGCTGCCGCCTTCGTGTACGAGATGGATTCCAAGAAAGCACCCCACGAGGTGCGCTTCCGATTGCCAGTGGGGTGGCAGGTGGCGACCGCGATGGACTTTGTCGCACAAAGCGAGCAGAGACCGTTCGGGGACGTTCGAGATACTTTTGTGGCTCCTAACTACGACGAGCTGATAGACAACCCCATCCAGATGGGACGGTTTGAGATACGAGAGTTTCGCGCACGGAACGTGCCGATGCGAGTGGTGTTCGCCTCGGAGACAGGAAACATCCTATGCAATATGGGCCGCATAGCGACCGATTTTCAGCGTATCGCCAACGCAGGCATTGACCTGTTTGGTAGTGCCCCGTTCAGGCGTTACCTGTTTATCGTGCACCTGAGTGGCAGGGGTTTTGGTGGAGGGCTGGAGCATTTGAACTCGACGGTGTTAAACGTGCCCGACAGACGCGATTTGAATATCAACGGACTGGCGGCACATGAGTATTTTCATGCATGGAACGTCAAGCGTATCCGTCCGAAGGTGCTGGGACCGTTTGATTACACCCAGCCGGTGCGCACCCGCGCGCTCTGGTGGTGTGAGGGAGTAACAGACTACTACGCCACCGTATTGCTGGTGCGTTCCGGGCTTATCGGCGACCGCGCCTTCTGGCAAGAGATGGAGCGAGAAATCCTCACGCTGGAGAACAACCCCGCGCGGGAGAGGATAGCGCTGGAAGAGGCGAGCTGGAACGTGTGGGAAGGCAACGGCATGGGCTACGGTGGCTTGAGCTACTACAATAAAGGCAAGGTGGTTGGATTCTTGCTGGATGTCGCCATTCGAGGACTCACCGGTAACCGCAAGAGTCTGGACGATGTGATGCGCTTCCTGATGGAGCGTTACGCTTACCCCAAGCCCGGCTTTGAAGAAGATGGTATCCTGCAGGCTATCAATCGGGTGGTGGCGCAGGATTTGAGCGCGCTGTACCGACGGATGGTCGCCAGCACCGACCCCCTGCCGTACGACGACGTTCTGAAGTATATCGGTTTCCGTTTGGAACGTCAGAGCACCGCCACAACGTATTTTGGCGTGACGAGCACGATAGATGCTGCGGGGCGCGTGATAGTGCAGGCGGTGGATTCGCAAAGCCCGGCGTTCCTGATGGGGCTACGAGCAGGCGACATCGTAGAGGAGATCGACGAACAGCCTGCCGATGTGCGCATAGAGGATGTGGTCTCTCGTAAGAAACTCGGCGACCCGATAAAGATAGCGGTATGGCGCAGCGGGCGTCCGGTGGTGATGGAGGGCAAAATCGGTGGCGAGAGGCGTTACTCTATCCGGCTGGTGCCCACGGACACTGCCGATGAGTCGGTGATACGGGTACGAGAAGGGCTGTTGCGAGGCACAACGCGCGTCTCCGCTCAGGCGCGATAACGATAAAGGGAGTAGGAACAGCCGGTGAGCAAAACATTACGCTTCCTGTGGTATGTGGGACCGATGATAGCGTGGATGGCGGTGATCTTCGCCATGTCCACCGAACTGGGCTCGGCAGCCCATACGGCGGAGTTGTTGCATAAGTTCCTGCAGCGCTTTTTCCCTGCCTGGCTAGCACAGGCAACGCCGGAGGAACTGCTCCGGCTGCACTACTGGATACGTAAGGGAGCGCATTTCACCGAGTACCTTATCCTGACGCTGCTGGCATACCGTGCCTTCCGCTATGGCGAGGCGTGGCGACACTGGCGCGCGCTGGGTTTTTCGGGCAGCTTCAGTATTCTGTATGCCTTCACCGATGAGTTCCATCAGGTGTTTGTCGCCTCTCGGGGTCCTTCCTTACGCGATGTGGGCATCGATGCGCTGGGGGCGATGATGGGGTTTGTGTTGCTGGCGATGCTCTATGCATGGCAGAGTGTGCGCGAGGCGATGCACCCCGGCTCGGCGCGAGCAGTTACTCGCGCGACCGACTGACCTCGTCTCGCACACGGCGCACAAAGGCGGAGTCATATGCCCCCAGCCTGCCCGCTTTGCGGTAGTGCGCCGCGGCGTGTTTCACCATACCCATCCGCCGGTAGGTGTCTGCCAGCAGATAGTGGTAGCTCGGGTTATCGGGGTTCAGGCGAATCGCCTGACGGAAGGCGGACGCGGCTTTGGGCAGGGAGCGGGTGTGCAGATACATAATGCCCAGACAGGCACTGTAGTAATCGTCATACGGGGCGAACACAGTGGCTAATCGCATTTCGTAAGCTGCCTCTTCGTAACGTCTGAGGCGGGCGAACATATCTCCCAGTGCGTAGTGGTAAAACGCATCGGAGCTGGCTGTCTGCACGCAGTGTACCATCTGCTCGATGGCTTCGCGTATCTCGCCGTGCTCAAACAGCGTCTTGGCGAGCCGGTAGCGATAAAACGGGTTTTGCGGGCTGAGTTCTACCGCCTTTCGGTACTCCGCGATTGCGACCTTCAGTAGCCCGTATCGTCGATATACCTCGCCCAATCGGAAATGCGGTTCCGCTCTTCTGGGGTGACTGCGTGCCGCTTTACGATAATGGCGCACTGCTTTGAAGGACATGTCTGCCAGCAGGTAGGCGTCGGCGATGCGCAGATGGGCGTCCAGCGATTCGGGGTCCGCCTGTATCATGCGCCGATACGCGCTGATAGCCTCTTCCACCAGCCCCTGCGCCAGGTGTTCGTCGCCTTCTCTGGCAGCTTCTTCCGCCTCTTCGGGGGCGATATCGCTTTCCATGTCCATACTCTGGATATCATTTGCGACCATCGCCTCCAGGCGCGCTGCTTCCTCCGGCGTGAGCGACTCGATCTCCAGCAGGTCTATTTCATCCAGCCACAGGCTCGGGTCTTTATCCAGCTCGTATGGGTATTCCATCTCCATTTTCTACACCACCGTCGCGACCGTTCCGATAGTAATCATGGCATTTCTGTGCTTTGGCACAAGTGCCCACACCATTGCATTAAACCAGAAGAGCCTTACTTGTGTCAAGCATACGTTGTGGAGGAGAGGGGGAGAGGAAACAGAAGTCCCGAATCCCCGTGATTTTACCTGTTTTATCCGAAAAAGTTGCAAAATTTTTGGTTCAAGAGGGGGTGTACCCTCAAGAATGGTACGATTCTTGCATTATGTATAAGTGGGGGGAGAAACGGGGCGGTAGACCCCGTGCTGAATAAAAGGGTAAACTGATTGGGGTTCGCTTGTCCATGATGCAATGAAGGAGTGAAGTGCATGGAAGTAGATATGGCAGGTCAACAGCAGGCGGCGTCTTCGATAGATCGTCGACAGATGGTGCTGCTCTTTGCTTCGGCGGTTCTTTTCGTTGCTTTCTTTGCGTCGAGCTTATCCTTTCTTGTCGATCGGTGGTCGCATAGCGATGAATTTTCACATGGTTTTCTCGTGCCGCTGGTCAGCCTGTTCTTACTCTGGCGGAAGCGGGAGGTGATTCGCCAGACCCCCTTGCAGGTATGTTCATGGGGACTGCCGGTTCTGGCGATAGGTTTGCTGATGCAGGTCGCCAGCGAGTGGGCGTCGGTGACGTTTCTCAAGGCGCTGGCAGTGCCGGTGGCGCTGGGAGGAATGGCGTGGTATCTGGTGGGCACACGTATGATGCGTGTGGTGCTCTTTCCGTATCTCTTCCTCTATTTCGCGGTGCCCTGGCCCGACTTCGCCATCGAACTGCTCAGCGTACCGTTGCAGCATTTCAGTGCGGCGGCTTCCACGATGCTGCTCGGACTGGTTGGCGTGCCTATCGAGCGCGATGGAGTGCACATGTGGACGCCCCGTTTTGATGTGGAGGTCGCCGTGCCGTGTAGCGGTATCCGCTCGATGGTGGCGATACTGGGTATTGCCGCTCTGGTCGGCTACTTGACGCAAGGCAAGCTGTGGGCGAAAGGGGTGGTGTTCCTCTCCGGTATACCGATTACGATGCTGGCGAACATACTGCGTATTGCGGCAATAGTGGTCATGGGGCACTATGTCAACCGGGAGTTTGCGATGACCTTTTTCCATGATTATTCATCACCATTTCTGTTTTTTATCTCTGCATTAAGCCTTTTAGGCGTCAAAAAACTGGCGGAGAAGGTACAATGAGAAGAGATTATCGTCCCAACTACTGGGTAGTGATAGCGATGTTGCTGCTGGCGTGGGGTATGGTTGTATATGCCCGTCAAGCAGAGAACCGCGTGGTCACGTTTCCGATAGATACGAATCAGGTGCCTACAACCATCGCAGGCTTCCGAATGGTGGAACAACAAGATCTGGATGACCTGTCTAAACAGATGCTTACGCCCGACGCCTACATTGTGCGCAACTACGCGAACGAGGCGGGATATCCTGTGAACGTGCTGGTGATCTATGGGCACCAAAAGAACACTTTTCACTCGCCGGGGTACTGTTTGCCCGGTGGCGGTTGGGCGATACAGAAGAAAGAGATAGAGACGCTACCTATAGTGGCACCAGACGGCAGGCAGTATGACGCAGAGACAAACCGCTTTCTGCTGCAGAAAAACGAGCAGAAGCAGGTGGTATTGTATTGCTTTGTGGAGGGTGGGCGTGTGACGCCGAGCATCTTCCGGCATAACTGGTACCTTCTGCAGGACAGGTTACTGCATCGTCCCGCCATGGGTGCGCTGCTACGAATCATCGTGCCTGTTGCCGATAATGAAGAACAGGCAGCGGGCATTGCGCGGGCATTCGCGCAAGAGCTGGTGCCTATCGTGCAGCATCAGCTGGTCGGGAAGCAAGCGGATACAAGCAAACGAAGGAGTGAGTGAGGCGTATGAATTCGGTCATCATGAGCGAAGCGAACCAGAATCAGTGGGATTTCTGGCGGATATATCGTATCCTGCGTAAGCGCATCTGGCTGATACTGGCGGCGGTCATCATCACCGTCGGCACGGCGGTGATTGGCTTGCAGTTTTTCGGAAAGCAGTACGTTGCCTATCGCTATGTGCAGCCGTCGGAGAGTATTTTGCGTCCCCCTGGCGATACGAAGTCATCGGAAGAACGTGGGGCGCGCGACCGCAAGCTGGCCACGCTCCTGCAATTGGCGAATTCGCCGGGGGTGGTGGAGATGGCGATGGCTCAAACATATTCGGACATTGCCATGCCGGGTGAAACGGTGCCTGCGGAAAAGGCGAATGTCAGTGTCCTCAGCGATGTGGGCATCACTCGTGAGGAGATCGCTGAGATGCGCCAGAAAGGTCAAATTGAGGCGCAGATTAACAGTGCTCCTGGCGAAGGCGGACGTGTCAACACCGACCTCATCGTTTTCACCGCCAAATCCCCGAGAGCAGAGCAGGCAAAGGCAATCGTCGATGCCTTTACTGTCGCTTTCAAAAAGTTCTACGAGGAATACAGCCGCCAAAGTCTGCGCAATAACGTGGGCTTCCTCCAGCGCGAGATGGAGAAAGCTCGTAAGCAGCTGGAAGCGAAAGAAAAGGCGCTGAAGGAGTTGCGCAGGCAGAAGGGTATTGTGGATTTGCAATCGGCTGTGCAGGGTGACTATTCGATACTCACTCCGCTGCGTCAAAAGGTGGAAGATCTGCAAACCCAGCTTGCTTCCACCCGTTCGCTCCTTGCGGAAAAGCGCAAGCAGTTTGCCCAGACGCCAGAGACGCTTCCCGACCCCGTGGCAAAGACCGCTGCGGCTCAGGCGCTGGAGAAGGAGCATGCCGACCTCTTAGCCCAGTATTACAGCTTCAAAGGCACCTATACGGAAGAGAACCCCATTATGCAGCAGCTGCAGCGGCGCATCCGGGAGGTAGAGCGCAAGCTGCAGGAAGAAGAGCAGAAGCGCCCGCGCATCGCGAACGCGGCTTACGTTTCGCTACGAGACGAGATTCGCACCCTTGAGGCAAGAGAGCGCGAGCTGGCGACTGCATTAGCAGAAGCGAACGCACAGGTTGCCAAATATGAGCAACGTCTGTCGAACTACCAGGGTTTGGACGTTGACCTGCAGGCGGCGACGGCGGATTATCAGCTCGCTCTAGATAACTATAACCGTTTGTTTAATCAGTATCAGGCTGCGCTGCTCAACCTCAACGCGAACACGGAGAGCTTCATTACCTTGATGGGGAAGACCTCTGTCGAAGGACCTGTTCGCGCCGGACCGAACCCGATGCAGGTGGTCATTGCAGCGATATTGCTGAGTCTGTTCCTGGGCATCGGTATCGCGGTAGGACTGGAGGTGGTGGATAACACCGTCAAGACCACCCATGATGCGCAGCAGCTTATCGGCTTGCCGGTGACAGGCGTGATCCCGCGCCTGGAGAGCGGAGACAGGAACCTGCTGCCCAAGATTACGCATGTGGAACCTGCTTCGCCGCATGCGGAGTCGTACCGCTTCGTAGGCGAAGACCTGTTGCTGACGCTAGAGGAGCACCCGGATATCCGCTCTATCATGGTTGCCACGGTGCGACCGGGGCAGGGTGGTACGTCTACCATCGCCAACCTCGCCATCACGCTGGCACAGGGCGGCAAGCGGGTGATCCTGGTGGACGGTGACATGCGTCGTCCTTCCCTGCACAAAGTGTTTAATGTGAGCAACGACATCGGTCTCAGCTCCGTGCTGGCAAACGGGCTACAAATAGCGGAGGTGCTGCGTCCGACGGAGGTAGATAATCTGGTGCTGGTACCTGCGGGTCCGGTGCCGAAGAACCCCTGGCAGTTGCTGCGCTCGCAGAAGATGCAAGAGGTGGTGGAGGCGTTAGAGCAGAGCTGCGACGTTGTGCTCTTTGACACGCCCAGCGCGGCAGTATTCGCCGATGCGTCGGTGATGGCGTCTCTGGTAGACGGTGTGGTGGTAGTGGTACGCGCCAACCATATCCCGCGTGGAAGCGAGCTGCAGGTGAGGCATCTGCTCAACAAAGCGAAGGTGAAATTGCTCGGAGTGGTTCTCAACGACGCCGCGCCGGAGATGGTAGACAGCTACTACTACCACAGCCACTACTACCACCATACGAACGGCAAGAGCGAGCTTCCTCCGCCTAGCACAGCCAAGCCTTCGTCCACGGGTAAGCCGGTAGCGGTACGCCCATCCAGGAGCAAGGGAGCGAGCACCCCGAGGAGCGCACCGTCGAAGGAAGCGGAGAAAACGCACGTCGTGCCCGTAGACCCCAACGCGCGCGTGGAAGTGCGCCGGGAAGATGTGCTGGGGAAGGGCGAGAGCGGAGGTAACGGATGAGAGAGACTCGTGCGGAAGCAGCAGTCTGGAAGCAGCAACCCGTGAAGGAGGAGGAACAACTGCTTTCTGTGACACCACAGGAGAGCGATATGGCACGCAAGCGAAGAGTGCTGATTGTGGGAGCTGGAGAGGTAGGCCACATGCTCGCTCGCAATCTGCAGCAGGCTGGTTATGAGGTCGTGGGCTTCGTGGATGATGAGATAGAAGCTTCTATCACCGGATTGCGAGTGCTGGGTTCACGCGCGGATATAGAGCACATCGTGGACAAGTATCAGGTGGACGAAGTGATCATCGCCTACGCTCCCACCTGGCAGCAGCGGCTTGCGGAGATGCTGGTGAGTAATGGACATCGGCACGTGCAGATCAAAGTGGTGCCGAACATTGTGGAAGTGGTGCTGAGCGGGCCTGTTGCGGACAAGGTAGGAGATGTTCCGGTTGTAGACATCACCCCCCGCCTTCCTTCCAAGCATTTGCTCATCGCGAAGCGGGTGTTTGATATCCTGTTCGCTACGTTCGGGCTACTGGTCAGTTTCCCTTTCCTGCTGCTCGCGGCAGCAGCTATCAAGTTGACATCGCCGGGCCCGATTATCTATAAGCAAGAGCGCGTGGGTAAAGATGGTAAGGTGTTCTATATCTTCAAACTGCGTACGATGGTGCGAGATGCAGAGAAAATCACAGGTCCGGTGCTGGCAAGCAAAGGAGATCCGCGTATTACTGCGGTGGGGCGCATTCTGCGAGCCACGAAACTGGATGAGGTGCCGCAGTTTATCAACGTGTTATGGGGGCACATGAGCATTGTGGGTCCGCGCCCCGAACGTCCGAACTTTGTGGAGGAGTATCGCGAGCGCATTCCTCACTACGATGAACGACACCGTATCAAACCTGGCATCACCGGTTGGGCGCAGGTAATGGGTGGGTATCACACTACCGTTTACGACAAGCTGCGCTATGACCTGATGTACCTGTACCACATGTCGCTCTGGCTGGACCTGAAGATTATCTTCTTGACCATCTGGACGGTGCTTAGGCGTCGGGAGGGGTGTTGATGGAGGTGCAGGCAGGCATCTCCGCAGTGCGACGAGATGCACTGGTGTGGATTGTCACGGCGGGCATTGCGCTGACTGCGGGGATAGCGCTGCTCCTAGTACCCATTGAATTGGTCTTTGGTGCAGTGATAGCGCTGGTGGCTGCAAGCGTTTTTCTGGTGAGCCCTTATGCTGGAGCTCTGGCTTTTATCGCCCTGTACTACATGCGCCCAATGGATTTCTTCCCTCAGTTGGCGCTCTTGCGCATTCCCCTGTTCATCGCGAGTATCACCTCTACAGGGTTGTTTGTACGCCTGATGCTTACCAGGCAGAGATTAGTGGAAGGCTGGTATGTGAAATGGTTCATAGCGCTGTGGGTGGCGATGTTGCTCTCGGTGCCGTTATCGCTCTATCGCTCGCAGTCTTTTTCGGGAGCACAGGATTTCTTGAAGAGTGTCGCCATGGTCTGGATGATTTATATGGCTGTGCGCAGCGAGAAGCAAATCACCTTTGCTGTGCGCATGATGGGATGGATGGCGCTGTGGTTAGCAATATTCACCATCTATAACTACAAAACAGGAAATGTGGAAGTGAGCGGTCAGCTGCAACGTGCCGGCGCAGAGTCTTCCATGCTTGGCGACCCAAACGATCTGGCTGCGTATGTTTTGATGCTCTTTCCGCTGTGTTACTACCTGTTTTTTAACGACCCGAAGAAGTGGTTGAGGGTAGTGTATGGTTCCGCAATGGTTATGATACTAGTGACAGTGGTGTTAACCGGGTCACGCGGCGGGTTCTTAGGATTGGTTTTTCTGCTCTTTCTGCTCTGGCTGTTCTCTAAGAGGAAGGTGCTGGGGGCTTTGATCGGTCTGGCGGTGTTTGGTGCACTATGGTTCACCGCACCTGCGGAGTACCGGGAGCGTATCCGATCCATCACGAACTACGAGCAAGATGAGTCCGCGATGAACCGCGTAGAGTATCGTAAGGCAGCGATACGTATGTTCCTGCGCAATCCTTTTACGGGTATCGGCTTCAAGAATTTTGGGGATTTTGCCCGTGAGTTCGGGGCACCCGCTTCTCAAACGGCGCATAATATGTACTACCTTGTATTGGCTGAGCTGGGAGGGCTGGGACTCATTATCTTCCTGACCATCTGGCTGAAAAGCCTCAGAGCAGCGAGACAGCTCGCTCGCGCTCCTAACTGGCTATTGCATGCGCTGGGCATGGGAGCATTTATCGGTCTACTGGACCTGATGTTAACCGGGTATTTCCTTTCTATCTCCTACTATCCCTACCAGTATATCCTGATGGCTCTTGTGGCAGCGGCACAGGCGCACCTGCTACCAAAGGTGCAGGAGGCGAAGGCTTGATGTGGTGGGTAGTAGTCGGTTGTCTTGCGTTTGTGGCTTACACCTATGTGGGCTATCCGCTCCTGCTGAGGTTGCTAGCTCAGGGGCGTCGCAGGCAGTACACCGCACGGAAGGTTGGTCTACCAAAGAACCTGCCGTCTGTCACCGTGTTAATCGCTGCGCACAATGAGGAAGCCAATATCCGTAAACGTATCGAGAATCTGCTTGCCGGCGATTATCCTATGGATAAGATGTCCGTCGTGGTCTCTTGTGACGGGTGCACCGATCGCACTGCGCAGATCGCGCGAGGATACGAAGGCGTTCGGGTGGTGGAGGTCTTACCCCAGCGGGGTAAGGCGTTTGCCCTCAACAGGGGCGTGGAAGTAGCTGAGGGTGAGGTACTCGTGTTTACCGATGCAAGGCAACAGTTTGCTCCAGACGCCATCCGCCAGTTAGTGCAGGCACTGTACACTGACGGTGTTGGGGCTGCTGGCGGCGAACTGGTATTGCTGGACCATGAGGGCGCCCCTAGAGAAATGGGCGCATACTGGCGATATGAAAAGTGGTTGAGGCAGATGGAAGCAGAGGTCGATTCGCCCTTGCAGTGCAGCGGGGCTATTTACGCCATCCGCCGCGAACATTTCACCCCGATGCCCGAAGGGCTGATCCTGGACGACATGTGGATTCCGTTGCATATCGTGTACAGAGGCTATCGTATTGCCTTCGTTGCCGAAGCGAAAGCGTACGATACAGTAACCCCTTCCTACGACAGGGAGTTCCAGCGCAAGGTGCGCACGCTGGCTGGCAACTATCAGCTCATCTGGGCGGCGCCCTGGCTGCTGGTACCGTGGAAGAACCGCCTGTGGTGGCAGTTTATATCGCACAAGGTGTGCCGGTTGCTGGTGCCGTACGCGCTGATGGGCATGTATGGGGCGTCGTGGATGCTACTACATCAGCCTTACGGCGCCGCGCTGGTGGTGGCGCAAACGGGATACTACCTGCTGGGCGTGCTGGCATGGGCTCTGCCTGCGCTGGCGCGGCGGTTCCGCCTCGCGGGGCTGGCGGGGTCGTTCCTCAGCCTGAACACGGCGGCGGCGGTGGCTCCAATCGCTTTTATCCGAGGCAGAGGGCGTGTGCGCTGGGACCGCTCGCCCATGCTATCCCCGCAGGTAACCAGCGATGAGGGACAGAAGGTGAGGATGTACTGATTATGCTCAGGAGCCTCGTGAAAGACTCCGCCGTGTATGCTGTCGGCACCATCGCCAGCCGACTGGTCGGTTTCATCATGATACCCATCTACACGCGGGTGCTGACGCCTGCCGATTACGGTATCATTGAAACCATCGTCCGCCTGGTGGATGTAATCGGTTTGTTTCTGGCTCTTGGTTTGGCTGAAGCATTGCTACGCCATTACTACCTGGCAAAGGACGAACAGGAACGCCGGCGTCTCATCGCGACGGTGTTTAACCTCAACCTGGTGGTGGTGATAGTAGGGAGCCTGCTCACTTTGCCTGCCTCGCCGTATCTGGCACGCCTCGCTTTCGGGCATGAGCGGTATGCCCATTACGTGACGATTTCTCTTATCAGTATGCTCGTGGGCAACCTCATAGAACTGCCACTGACGCTATGGCGCGCGGAGGGCAAAGCGTGGCGCTTTACCACCATCTCCCTGTGTAGGCTGAGCACACAACTAGCTACCAACATTGTTCTGGTGGTTTGGCTACGCTGGGGTGTATGGGGAGTAGTATTGAGTGGGCTGATTAACGCGAGTGTCTGGTCCTTCGTGCTGGGTGTGCTGGTGCGACTGCGGTATGGCGGTGCGTTCGACATGCAATGGGTGAAGCCGGTGTTGCGTTACGGGCTGCCGTTAGTTCCTGCGAGCCTGTCCCAGTTCATCCTGCACTTCAGCGACCGCTTTTTCCTCACCCGCTATGCGTCCGAGAGCGAGCTGGGCTTGTACTCGTTAGCGTATCGGTTTGGGATGTTGGTGAGTGTGTTCTACGGTATCGTTTCGATGGCGTGGGCTCCGTGGGCATTTCGTGTAGGTGCACAAGAGGAGGGAGCCTATCATTTGCAAAGGGCGATCTCACTCATCCTGTTGGGGTTTGCCTTGGTTGCGAGCGGCATTATCCTGTTCGCACGCCCGGCGATACACCTGATGTCGGCAACGCGCTTCTGGGGAGCAGCAGACTACGTGCCTCCGCTGGCAGGAGCTTATTGGTTTTTTGTGGCGCAGGGGCCGCTCAGTGTGGGAGCGCGTTTGAGTAACCGCACAGATGCCCTGGCTGGTGCAAACATACTGTCGGCACTGCTGTGCCTATTGCTGAGCATGTGGCTGATCCCCTTGTACAGGGCGTGGGGTGCAGCCTGGGTCACCATGGCGTCGTTCATTGCGCTCGCTTCGGCATCCTATGTGGTATCACAGCGCTATTACAGGGTTGGACTAAGCCTTGGCACAATGCTCGTTTCGATACTGTTGATGTTAGCGGCTGCGGCTGTAGACCTGTCCATGCGCCATGGGGGAGCCTGGCAATTGGCAGGGCGGTTGGTGGCAGCTACTATGCTGCTGGGTGTGGTGTTTTGGCAAGTGAGGCAGCGATACTCCTTGCCGAGCGTCGTTGCTCTGTGGCGTAGGAGCAAGCAGGCAAGAGCTGTTACCCGGATGCAACAGGGCATGTAACTTGAGAAGGAGGATGCGAGATGAAGGTGCTCTACCTAGAAACCCCTACCGGCTATGGAGGCTCCATGCAGAGCCTGATAGAACTTATTATCTATCTACCGCCCGAAGTACAAGCGGTGGTGGCGGTACCGTATGATCTACGGCGGTATCGGCAGGTGCCTGAAAGAGTGCGGTTAGACATTATTCGCGCCCCTCAGCCGTGGGGTTTTCATGGGTATATTCGGTTGTTCACGCATCAGTTAGGCTGGTACCGCGTGGTCACCCAATTAATCCGCAAGCATCAACCCGACCTGGTGCATCTGAATAGTCTGTTCTTCGACTGTTTCGGTGGAGCAATAG
>JBMFOT010000004.1:0-79460 GCA_049969495.1 Armatimonadota bacterium | reverse complement strand
CAGCGCAGGTATATCCCTGCAAGCGCCACTCCAGCACTTCGCGCAAACGTTCGGGCAAAACGTTCGGCATCCAGTTCGTCTACCGCCAGCGCATCGGGACATGTCGGTAAAGCACCTGCCAGCGTGCCCTGCAGTTTCTCTGCCCGTTGTTTCTGCCTCGCTTGCTGGCGGAAGTGCTCGCACAGTACATCACGCGCCAATCGCCACAACAGGGGTGAAGGCGTATCCCCATCCCAAGGGGGCGCACCCGCTTTGGTGCTGTAGCGCAGGAACACCTGTGTCACGCACTCTTCGGCTTGCTCCCGTTGGAGCGCGTGATGTGTAAAGTAGTCGCGCAAGACGATATGCCAGCCATCTCCATTGGGCATGGTCGGTACTCCCATCGCCCCCGTCAGGAGGTCGGCGGGGGAGGTATTGGTTGATACCGATTATAGAACCGCCCAAAGAAATTGTCAATGAATGCGGAGGGTGTTCGAATTGGTGGGTACGATGGATAGATAACCTAACCCCCTAGCCCCCTTCCCTGCAAGGGAAGGGGGAACGCCCCTCTCCTCGTAGGAGAGGGGCGGGGGTGAGGTAAGACAGAGGAAGTTCCCCTACTCATACCGCAGCGCCTCTATCGGGTTCAGGCGCGAAGCGCGCCATGCGGGGTAGATGCCGAAGAAGATGCCCACCGCTGCCGAAAAGAGAAATCCCACCGTCGCCGCCCAGAGGGGCAGGTGGGTGGTCAATCCCTCGCCGCCGAACAGCTTCGCCTGCCGTGTGCCCCATCCGATGAGCACACTGGCGCCCCATCCGAACAGGATGCCGATGATGCCCCCCACTCCGGAAAGGGTCATCGATTCGATCAGGAACTGCAACAGGATGTCGCGGTTGCGTGCTCCCACCGCCTTGCGGATGCCGATTTCGCGCGTGCGCTCGGCGACGGTAACCAGCATGATGTTCATGATGCCGATACCGCCCACCAGCAGGGATAACCCCGCTATCGCACCCACCACTAGCCCGAAGATGCTCAGCACACGCCCGATGGAGGAAAGCAACCGCTCCTGGCTGTCCACACGGAAGTAGGGCTGGTTGTCATGGCGGCGCATGAGCAGTTGCCAGATTTCGTCCATCGTCTCGGTGGTGCGTTCGGGGTCGCGTGGCTGCGCGAAGATGACCGATACCAGGTCTATACCCACGAACCGCTTCTGCAGGGAGGTAATAGGCACAAGCACCCGTTTATCCCAGTCCTCTCCGAAAGTCCTGCCTTTTGGAGAGAGCACACCCACCACCGTCGCAGAGACGCCTGCAATCTCCACCATCTCACCAACCGGGTCCCGGTTGCCGAACAGCCGTTTCTGCACCTCTTTGCCCAGCACGCACACCTTCGCCCAGCTGTCCAGGTCCTCCTGAGTAATAAACCGCCCACGTTCCATCTGCAGGTTGTGCAGGTACAGGTACTCAGGTTGGCAACCGTCCACCGCGGCATCCATCTCCTCCGCACCGTAGCGTATCTTCTGGTTGCCCACGTTGAACTCTGCGCTGACCATCTTGACGTTGGAGCACTCTTGCAGGATCGCCTGCGCGTCTTCCATGCGCAGCCCTTCGATACTGCCGGGCGTTTCGCCGCGCTTGCGCAGGGAGGGATCGTACACGATGATAATCAGGCTGGAGCCCAGCTGGCGAAACTCCTCCACCACGCGCGAACGCGCTCCCTCCACCAGCGACACCATCAGAATCACCGCCGCCACGCCGATAATCACGCCCAGCATGGTCAACAGGGAGCGCAGCTTGTGCCTGCGCAAGTTCGCTAATGCGGTCAGGAAGGAGTCTATCAGGCTCATTGTGTCTGCTCCCTCTCGCCTTCCTCACCTGAGGCAGTGACGCGCATCTCAAACTGCTGGCGCTTGGGACCGGTGAACGGCTGGGGGCGCACCTTCTCGCCCTCCCTTAATCCGCTCAGAATCTCCACGAAGGCGTCGCCGCGCAAGCCGGTCTTCACGGTGCGGGTCTCGTTTTTATCCACCGTCTCGCCGTTGACTACTTCGCGGTGCACTACGCTCACCCTCGCGGTGCTGGCGTCTACGAACTGCAAAGCCTCCTTGGGCAGGCGCAAGACGTTCTGCCTGCGCTCCACGATGATTCGGCATTTCGCGCTCATGCCGGGCTTCATGCGCGGATCGGGTTTCTCAATCTCCACCTCTACGGGGAACTTAATGACCGCTCCGCCGGGCGCGCCCTGTTGCGTCACCGCCGAGGCGGGAGCTACCTTGCGTACCCTGCCCTCAAACACCTCATCGCGCAGAGCATCCAGCCGAATCTCCACCTTCTGTCCCACCTTCACCTTGCCAATGTCCACCTCGTTCACCTGCAGCTTAATGCGCATGCGCGAGAGGTCGGCTATCTGCACCAGCGGCATACCTGAGGAGAACGTTGCCACCCCTGAAGTGACCAGCTCGCCCGATTCGATGTACCGCTGGGTGACCACTCCACTCATCGGGGCGCGGATGGTGGTGTCTGCCAGTCGGGTGCGCGCTTCCTTCAGCGCACTCTGCAACTGCTCGACCGACGCCTGCGCCTGTTGTACTTCCTTCTCGCGGATGGGCATTTGCACACGGTTTGCCTCCGCCAGCCTCAGCCTCATACGGGCATCCTCCAGCGCGGCGCGGGCAGCTTCCACCTCCTTTTGACGCAGCTCGTCGCGCTTCGCCTGGGCGCGCGCCTGGTCCAGCGCTGCTTTCGCCTGTTTCACGCGCGATTCCGCATCTGCCCGTTGCAGGCGTAGCTGCTCTTCCAGCGTTTGCAGGCGCTGTTCCGCCTGTTGCAGGCGCGCCTCCGCGGCGGTGAGCTGGGTGGCGGCAAGGTCCACCTCGCGCTGGGAAACGAAGCCCTTTGTCAGCAGCTGCTTCTGTCGCTCCAGCTGGCGTCTGGCGTCATCACGCTGAGCACGAGCCTCGTCCACCGCCGCCTGCGCATCGGTGCGCAACTGCGGATGGGTGACCTTCAGCAACAGATTCAGATTATCTATTGCCGCTTGATAGCTGGCTTCCGCTTGCTCCAACGCTGCCTGG
Source organism: Armatimonadota bacterium (assembly GCA_049969495.1). Lineage (GTDB taxonomy): Bacteria > Armatimonadota > HRBIN16 > HRBIN16 > HRBIN16 > HRBIN16. Next base: position 76,407 of record JBMFOT010000004.1, on the reverse strand, counting down.
GTCACCTCGGGTTGTGTTTGCGCCTCGCGCAACGCTTGCTCGTAGCGTATTTCGGCGGTGCGCACCGCATTACGCGCCTGCTCAACCTGCGCGGCGGTATCCGCCGGTTGATACCCGCTTAATAACCTTGCCTGCTCGAGGCGAGCGAGGGCAGCGCGCAGCTGCGCCTCCGTCTGGCGCAGGCTCGCTTCCACTTCTACGGGGTCAATGCGGGCGATGAGCTGCCCCTTGTGCACGACGTCGCCTGCTTCCACGTCCAGGCTGAGGATGCGCCCAGCGATTTTGCTTTTGACCTCCACCTTGCGCAACGGCTCCAGCACGCCCGACTCGGCGACGATAATCTCTACATCGCCACGAGAGACTTCCACGAGACGCGGTGGTGGTTTGGGTTTATTCAACCAGCGGTAACCCCACCAGCCGACAGCACCCAGCAGAATCAGCAACGGCAAACATCCAAACAACAGCAACCTCGCTCTGCGACCCACAAAGGCTCTCACGCTGTCCTCCCCGCATCAGTCTGTTTCAAATCCTCTTTATATGACCGATTTGGGCGGGCGAAGTTTCACCGCTGGGCTATTTTTTCGTATCCACCACCACAGCCACCCTGCCATACTGCACTGCGTGGCTAGCTGGGCGTAGCACGCTCCCAACAGACCGTGTGGGAGCCACCACCACAGGCAAAGCGCAAGACACGCCAGCCCCCCAACGGCTACCACCCCCACCCATGCTGTTCGGTGGCATACCAGCAACACCGCGTTCCCCCAAGCCACTACCGACGCAGGAACCAAACACCATGCCAACACCCTTAAAGCGTCAGAGGCGGGGGCGTATTCTGCTCCATACAGCAGGCTAATCCAGAACCTCGCTCCACCGCTCAGCACCAGTGTCAGCAGTACCGCGACCGCCAGCATCCACCGAAGCACTCGCAAGGCGACCCCATGTGCTCCTCTCCCCTGCGAGGCAGCGACGGGAACCATCGCCAGCGACATCGAGCCCGCTACCAGATTGCTCGCCCAGAGCAGGGTGCTAGCGCTGCCGTACCAACCGACGCTTTGCGACCCGTATCGCATCCCAACGGCGAGGATGTCCAGTCGCATGATAAGTCCGTGACACACATCGGCAATTGCCAGCGGCGCACCGAGTGCAAGCAACATTTTCCATGTGAGTCGGCGCACCCGTGCCCGGGGAAGAGGGAGGTGGCGGAGATAGAATATCAGTGCCAGCGTGCCGCCAGCCAACACTCCCAGCAACGCTCCGCTCAAGCCAAGCCACAAAGCCCCCCCTGCCGCCAGTAGCACGGTGGTCACGCGCTCCAGCACAACCGCTCGCGTTTCGAGATGCGCCTGCATTCGCGCCCGCGCCACCCCTGCGAGCAGCTGGTGAACACAGGCTGTCGCCCAGTATGCCCCTGCCAGCGCGAGAGCGACCTTGAGGGAGGGCGCATGGTACACCCACCACGCTGCCAGCATCGCCACGCCCAACAGCAGAGATGCCTGCACCACTCGCAAGCCGATGGCTGCGCTTAGCACGAAAAAGGCATGGGGACGGCGTGCGGTGTGTCGGGTGATAATGGCAGAAACGCCCATATCGGCAAGGGGAGCCAGCGACCCGGCAATTGCCATCGCCTGCGTGAAATCGCCGTACGAGGCGGGGGCGAGCCATCGCGCCAGCAACACGTTGTTCACCAGCCCCAGCACGCGGGCAGCGAACTGTGAACTGAGCAACCAGCGGGTGGTGAACTGCCAGCTCTTCACAGCAGATTGACCTGACTATTATCTCCCAGCATGAGCCGCACCGCGCGCGGCTTGCCCTCGTCACGGCAGACGGTGACGTTGCGCCCCAGCAGGCTATCCTCCACACGCGAGCCAACGTTCAGGATGCGGCAACCTTCCAGTATTACGCTGTGCTCTATCTCGCTGGCGACGATGTGCACTCCGTCGGCGATGGAGGTGAAGGGACCGACATAGGCGTTTTCGATGAGGCAGTTCGCACCGATGACAACGGGACCGCGAATCACACTGTGCACCACGCGCGTGCCTTCGCCGATAGAGACCCGTCCGTGCAGGCGCGATGTGGCGTCCACTTCGGCGCGGATGTCGCGCCCGATGTCTTCCAGCAGGATGCGGTTCGCTTCCAGAATGGCATCGAGGTTGCCCGTGTCCTTCCACCATCCGCTGATGATGTGCGAGCGCACCTGATAGCCGTGGTCGATGAGATACTGGATGGCGTCGGTGATTTCCAGTTCTCCCCGCGCGGAGGGGCGGATGGCGTTGACCGCTTCGAAGATATGTTCGTCGAACATGTACACGCCCACCAGCGCGAGGTCGGAAGGAGGCTGTTTGGGCTTTTCGACGAGGCGCACCACCCTGTCACCCTCCAGCACCGCCACGCCGAACTCCTGCGGGTTGGGCACATGTGCCAGCAGTATCTGCGCGTGAGGACGCATCTGCTCGAACTCGCGCACGAAGGGGGTGATGCCCTCTTTGACGAGGTTATCGCCCAGATACATCACAAATGGCTCGTTACCGAGAAAATCCTGCGCGATTTTGACCGCGTGCGCCAGCCCGAGCGGCTCCGGCTGGTGGATATAGGTGACGTGAATGCCCCATCGGCTGCCGTCGCCCACCGCCTGCATAATCTCTTCGCGCGTATCGCCCACGATAATGCCCACGTCGGTAATGCCTGCATCGCGTATCGCTTCGATGCCGTAGAACAGCACCGGCTTGTTGGCGATGGGGATGAGCTGCTTCGCGCCGGTGTAGGTAATCGGGCGCAGGCGAGTGCCTTTGCCACCGCTGAGTATCAGCCCTTTCACGAGCCATGCCTCCTTGCAGAGGGATAGTAGGGTCCGTACCTGTTGGTTGGGACAGGTACTCTGTTCGCCACGATACCCAGAAATCTTGCTTCCGACAAAGTATGGATGGTCTCCACTGCGTGGAGCGCCGCATCGCGCAGAGTGGCTCCCGGCTGAAGCACCATCAGGATAGCGTCGTTGTGAAGTGCGAGCACACGTGCGTCAGCGAACATACCCACGGGCGGTACGTCCATAATAAGCATGTCGTACCGTTCCCTCAACTGCGCCAAGATCTCCTGCATCTTTGCGCTTTCCAGCAGTTCGGTGGGGTTCGGAGGCACATCGCCCGCCGGTAATAACCAGAGGTTGTCCACGCTGGTATGGCGAAGGCACTCCTCCGCCCCGCTCTCTCCGAGAAGGATGTTGGTCAACCCGGGCGACGGCGGTATGCTCTCAAAGCGATGCTGCATGGGCAGGCGCAGGTCGGCGTCTATCAGAAGCACACGTCGCCCGGACTGCGCTATGCTGACCGACAGGTGTCTGGATACAAAAGTCTTTCCATCGCCCGGGGAAGGAGAAGTAACCATAAGAGCACGGAGAGGGCGACCTTGTGATGACAGGCGGAGGGTAGTGCGCAGATGGCGAAACGCTTCTACGGCAGCCGGTTGATTCAGAACAGGGGACTCTGCCCCGTCGCGCAGGGCGGGAATGCTGCCGAGCAACGGCGCGTTAAGCCATTCTGAAGCCTGCTGAGCCGACGGCACACGACGGTCTATCTGTTCCAGCAGCAGCGCAAAGCCGATAGCCAGCAGTGCCCCCAGTATCGTGCCCATCAGCATATTCAGGATACGCCGTGGCTTGACCCGTTTACCGGGCAGTTGCGCCAGCTCCACCACGCGCGCGTTGCCCAGCTTAACTGCCTGCGTCAGTTCCGCCTCTTGCAACCGTTCCATCAGGAAGAGATAACGTTTTTCCAGTGCCTGTCGCTGGCGCAGGAGCTGGGTGAATTGCTTTTCCACTTCCGGTACCGCCAACATTTGCTGACGGATACGACGCAGGGCTTCTTCCAGCGCTCTCATCTGTGCTTCCTGCCCTACAATATCTGCGGAGAGCAATGCGACGTTTTTGTATAACTCCTGGTGGACAGGGTTCGGCAAACGTTGCACGCTCTCAATGCGCGCAGCTTCCTGTCGGAGCCGCTCTCGTAACGACTCGACGCGGGCGAGAGCGGCCTGAACACGAGGGTGCTCATCAGTAAATTGAGCCTGCAACGCCAGCAGGTCGGCTTCTGCGGTTACCAGCTGCTTTTTGATTTCCTGCACCGTCGGGTTTTCATAGATGGTGGGCGAGACCAGGGTAGAGGGTTCCAGTCCCAGCCGCTGGCGCGTCGCGGCGAGGCGCGTGCGCAGGTCTGTCAAGCGCAGGTTGCCCTGCCATTGCCGGTTGTTCAGCTCCACCACCTGTTGCATCAGCGCACGTATCTGCTCGTTCGCATCCAGAAAAGCCTTTTCTCGCTGAAAAGATGCCAGCTTTTCGTCTGCTTCAGCCAGCTGTTGTTTTACTCCTCCGGGCGCTTCCAGTTGGTTGCGAATGAAACGGACGGTGTTGCGTGCTTCCTCTTTGCGCAGACGCTCGTTTTGCCAGGCGACCGCCAGAGCAGCAGCATTCGCTGCATCTTGAGCGCGACGTGGCGAACGCGCCTCTGCGAACAGCTCGATCAAGCCGGTATCTTCTATTAATCGCCCCTGAATGTCTTGTTCGAAGTCCTCCTCCTCTTTGGGCACGCGGGGGTTGCGCCCTTCGATTTGTGCTGCGCGCGTCAGGATACATCCTTCTACATCGGGAGAGTCTGTCGTTTTACAGAGAATATGTTCAAAAAGCGTTCGTATATTCTCTGGAGTTTTATATTCAGACAATAAAATGCCCTCTTTTTCAGAAATAATCACTATCGCATCCACCAGCGACTTATAAGGGTAGGTATCCAGCATTTCCGCCTGTTCCTGAGGTACGGTGCGCGTAAAGCCAGCACCAAATACATCTGTTCGCAACACAAAACCGGAAGGCTGTTCAATTTGCACGATGGCTTTCGCCCGATATACAGGGCTCATGGTAAAAGTAATGAGTGCAGTGCCCAACAACACCAGCGCGAAGCATGAAGCAATATATACGCGCCGTCGTCGAAGGATGTCCGCCAGATGAACCAGCACACTGTGCTCGCGATACACAGAGCGATAGAACCTCCTGAGCGATTGCTTTCAGTGTAGCAACATGGGAAGCAAAAGTCAATTGGAGCAGGAATCGGCGCGGGGTGCGTTGAAGCCGAAAGGCAAGGAGGCGATGCACTGATGGGCACAGTGTATGCCGTTGTCAACCAGAAAGGCGGGGTGGGGAAAACCACTACAGCAGTGAACGTTGCAGCCGCGATTGCGCTGACCGGACAACGGGTTCTTCTGGTGGACGCGGACCCTCAAGGAAACGCGACCAGCGGAGTGGGCATAGAAAAGGGCAAGCTTTCCCGCAGTATCTATCAGGTACTTGTAGATGACCTGCCTCTGGAAGAGGTTGTCTTGCGCACCTCAGTGCAGGGGTTGGATGTCGTACCGTCGACGCTTGACCTTGCTGGCGCGGAGATTGAGCTGATGACCCGCATCAGCCGCGAGCACGTGCTCAAGAGCGCTTTAGAGCCGTTGAAAGAGAGGTATGCTTATATCTTCATTGACACCCCTCCCTCATTGGGATTGTTGACGGTGAACTGTCTGACCGCGTGTGATAAAGCCATTGTGCCCATTCAATGCGAGTACTATGCGCTGGAGGGCATTACGCAGCTGATGCGCACGGTGGACCTGGTGCGCCGTCGGTTGAATCCCGGCCTACGCATAGCGCACGTGTTATTGACCATGAAAGACCCCCGTTTGCGGTTGGCCCAGCAGGTAGAGGACGAGGTCAGGGGCTTTTTTGGAGAGATCGTTTCAGCGGTGGTCATACCGCGCAATGTACGGTTAAGCGAAGCGCCGAGTTTCGGGATGCCTGTCGTGCTCTACGACCCGAAATCGCGCGGTGCTGAGGCGTACCGACAGTTCGCTCTGGAGGTGATGAGTCATGACTCGCAGAGGATTGGGTAGGGGGCTATCTGCGCTCATCTCGGCAGCAGAGGAAGCAAGCGAAGGGGTGATGGAGGTTCCCCTTTCCGCTATCGTGCCAAATCCGGATCAGCCTCGTCGGGGTGTAGACGAAGAGGGTATTGAGGATCTTGCTGCGTCGATCCGCGAGCACGGCGTACTTCAGCCGGTCATCATCCAGCCGTTGCCGGACGGCAGATATCAGCTTATCGCAGGGGAGAGGCGTTGGCGAGCGGCTCGTGTTGCGGGGCTTTCTACAGTGCCTGCTATTGTACGGCAGGTGAGTGACGAGGAACGGCTGGAGCTGGCGCTGGTTGAGAACGTGCAGCGTGAGGACATCAACGCGGTCGACGAGGCGATAGCGTATCGCACCTTAATGGAGCGGTTTGGAATGACGCAAGAAGAGGTAGCCCAAAAGGTCGGAAAGAGCCGCACGGCAGTCGCAAACACGCTTCGGCTTCTCACGCTGGATACAGAGATACTGAACGGGTTAAGAGAGGGCAAAATCTCAGAGGGACACGCTCGCGCATTGTTGATGGCACCGGAGGATGCAAGACGGGAAATGTATCACCGCGCTGTGCGGTCGGGCTGGAGCGTGAGGGAAACAGAGCGTGCGGCTCGCGCGGCGAGCCGCCAACTTTCCCCCGCTGTCTCTCCTGTTTCACGTGAAACATCCGACCCGGACCCCCACATACTTGCGCTGGAGGACAGGTTGCGCAACACGCTCGCTACGCGGGTGCAAATACGCCACTCTAACGGCAGGGGCACCATCGAAATCCATTTTTACGATCTGGACGACCTCTCCCGGATTATCGAAACCATCGTGCGGTAATCGAGCCGTGCACTACCAGGACATGCCGGTAATGCGTCCACATTCGTCAACGTCCATCCGCTTGGCAGCCGGCTCAGCAGGCAGCCCCGGCATGGTCATTATCTCCCCACACAGCACGCGGACAAAACCCGCTCCTGAAGCCAGCTGTGCCTCCGTGACCGGCAGGGTGAAATCGCGTGGAGTACCTTTCAGGTTCGGGTCATGCGACAGCGAGAACTGCGTCTTGGCGAAGCAGACAGGTAGATGACGAAAACCCCACTTCTCGAACTGCTTCAGTTGCGACCGCACGCCTGCTTCATAATGCACGTCGCCTGCACCGTAAACCTGTTGGGCAATGGTCTCTATCTTCTGTGTCAGTGGAGCGTTATCGGGATACAACGGTTGAAACTGGCTTGTGCTTTGCCTGCAGATGTCGCGCACCGCTTCTGCCAGAGCAATACCTCCCTCTGCACCGTGCGCGAAGCTTTGCGATACCGCTACGCTATCCGCTCCAGCAGCAAGCGCGAGCTTGCCCAGCAGGTCTACCTCCGCCTCTGTATCAGCAGGAAACCGGTTGATGGCTACCACCACCGGAACCCCCAGCCGATGCACAATGTCGATGTGAGCCTTCAGATTCTCTGCACCCTGCTCCAGGGCATTCAGGTCTTCTTTGTCCAGTTCGGCGGGAAGTGGTTTGCCTGAGGTTACCTTAAACTTCCCGCTATGCACCTTTAGCGCGCGCACGGTCGCCACCAGCACTGCTACGTCGGGAGCCTTGCCCAGAACAGGCGACACGATATGACAGAACTTCTCAAAGCCCAGGTCCGCTCCAAAACCCGCCTCTGTTACCACATAGTCGCTGGTCTGGAGAGCGATTCTATCCGCGAGCACGGAGTTGCATCCTGTGGCGATATTGCCAAACGGTCCTGCGTGTATCAGCAGAGGTACCCCCTCCAGCGTCTGCACGAGGTTCGGCATGAGCGCATCGCGCATCAGCACGCTCATCGCGCCTGCAGCACCGATATCTTCCGCCGTGATGGGGCTACCGTCACGAGTAACCCCTACCACAATCTGCCCCAGTCGTCGGCGCAGGTCATGCCAGCTGGTACTTAACGAGAGAACTGCCATTATCTCGGAGGCAGCGGTAATCTCGAAGCCTGTCTCGCGCGGCACACCATTGGATTTTCCACCAAGACCGGTAATCACTTTGCGCAGGGAGCGGTCCGGCACGTCCAGTACACGGTTCCACCACACACCATGCGCATCGAAACCCGCAGAGTTACCATGATGAATATGTGCCTCTATCATGGCAGCCAGCAAGTTGTGGGCTGCCGTCACCGCGTGGATATCGCCGGTGAAGTGGAGGTTAATGTCATCCGCCGGATATGCTTGCGCCTTGCCCCCACCCGTACCGCCTCCCTTAACTCCAAAAACAGGTCCCAACGAGGGCTCTCGGATACACACCGTCGCTCGCTCTCCAATCCGGCGCAAGGCGTCGCCAAGCCCGATAGTGGTAACCGTTTTGCCTTCGCCTGCAGGCGTTGGGGTAATGGCGGTTACTATGATGATCTTTCCCTGCGGGCGGGATGCCAGCCTTTCCAGTGCACTCAAGCGAATTTTGGCTTTGTGTTCCCCGTACAATATCAGCTCTTCGTCGAGCAGTCCCAAGTACTTCGCCACATCGCGAATAGGTAACGGCATGTTAACCTCCTCATTGCGGTGAATGCCTTTCAGTAACTTCACCATATGGCAGACAGGTTCCTACTTGCTGGAAGGAGGCGGCTCTGAAGCCGGGGCCGGCATTGGGAAGCTCAGGCTGTGATAACCTGCACCGCAACACTCCGGGCAAAACAGTATCAGGAAGCGACCGGGGCGCTCCGGGTGTGGGAAGCGAATCACACCGGGCAGGGTGTAGTCAACTGGATGCTGCAGGAACGCCAGCTCGATATGCGGATGCAGCGCACACAGGTACCGCACCTCCACCGGTTGTTGCTCTTTCATGGTCCGGCGGCGATACAGCGTCTTTGTGCGCCAGCGGTGCCCATTGGGAAGCAAGTACACCTGATGGATGCGTATCCAGCGGAATACCTGCCGACGCAGCTCTCGTCGCGAGACCGATTCCTCGGGCTGTTCTCTCATGCGTTCCTCCCTATAAGGAATATTCGGCAGGTGTGTGCTTCGCCTTGAGAACGCTTCATACAAAAATCCCTCAAAAATTTCCCTCAAATCACTTGACATCATCACGCTCAAGTGGTATAATAATGCACGGAAATCACAAGAGAGAACCTTCCGAAGAAAGCACTCATAGAAGCGGAGGATAGATATGGGAAAGACAGTAGGTATTGACCTTGGTACGACCAACTCGGTGGTTGCGGTCATGGAGGGCGGCGAGCCGGTGGTCATCCCGAATGCCGAAGGGAGCCGCCTGACGCCGTCGGTGGTGGCGTTCACCAAAACCGGTGAGCGTCTGGTGGGGGCTGCCGCCAAGCGACAGGCGATTATCAACCCAGACCGCACCATTGTGTCTATTAAACGCAAAATGGGTACGCGCGAGCGCATCCGCATTGACGATAAGGAATACACGCCAGAGGAGATCTCGGCGATGATTCTGCAGAAACTGAAGGCGGATGCCGAGGCGTACCTAGGCGAGAAGGTAGAGGCAGCGGTAATTACCGTACCGGCTTACTTCAACGATGCGCAGCGCACCGCAACCAAAAACGCGGGCGAAATCGCTGGATTGAAGGTGCTGCGCATCATCAACGAGCCGACAGCTGCTGCGCTCGCTTACGGACTGGACAAGAAGTCCAATGAGACCATCCTAGTGTTTGACCTGGGTGGCGGTACGTTCGACGTGTCCATTCTGGAGGTTGGCGATGGTGTGTTCGAGGTGAAAGCCACCTCGGGTGATACCCATCTGGGTGGCGACGACTTCGACATGCGCATCGTCAACTGGGCGGCGGATGAGTTCAAGAAGGAGACGGGTATCGACCTGCGCAAGGACCCGCAGGCGTTGCAGCGACTGCGCGAAGCGGCTGAGAAGGCGAAGATCGAACTCTCCAGCATGGTGGAGACGGAGATTAACCTGCCCTTCATCACCGCCGACGCCGAGGGTCCGAAGCACTTGCTGTACAAGCTCACCCGTGCCAAGTTCGAGGAGCTCACTGCCGACCTAGTAGAGCGGCTAAAAGGTCCGTTCTATCAGGCTTTGTCCGACGCAAAGCTGGACGTGAAGGATATCGACGAGGTCATTCTCGTCGGTGGTGCCACGCGCATGCCCTGCGTGCAGGAGCTGGTGCGCAAACTCTCCGGTAAGGAGCCGAACAAGGGGGTTAACCCCGACGAGGTGGTCGCCATTGGCGCGGCGATTCAGGCGGGCGTGCTCGGCGGAGAAGTGAAAGACGTCGTGTTGCTGGACGTGACGCCGCTATCGCTGGGCATCGAGACGCTGGGCGGCGTGTTCACCAAGCTCATCGAGCGCAACACTACCATTCCGACTCGCAAGAGCGAAATCTTCACCACCGCCGCCGATGGGCAGACCGAAGTGGAAATCCATGTGCTGCAGGGCGAGCGCGAGATGGCGCGCGACAACAAGACGCTGGGGCGGTTCCATCTGACCGGTATTCCGCCTGCGCCGCGTGGGGTGCCCAAGATCGAGGTCACCTTCGACATCGACGCCAACGGCATCCTGCACGTGTCGGCGAAGGACCTGGGCACCGGCAAGCAGCAGGCGATTACCATCACCGGCTCCAGTAACCTGACGCGCGAGGAGATTGACCGCATGGTGAAGGAAGCGCAGGCGCACGCGGAGGAAGACCGCCGACGCCGCGAGGAAGCCGAAGTGCGCAATCAGGCGGACTCGCTGGCATACCAGACCGAGCGCATGTTGCGCGACCTCGGCGACCGCGTGCCGTCGGACGAGAAGCTGCGCATCGAGCAGGCAATCTCCGACCTGCGCGACGCTATCAACAAGAACGACATCAGCCTCATTCGGCAGCGAATGGAGGCGTTGCAGCAGGAGTCGTACCATCTGTCGCAGAGGTTGTATGAGCAGGCGTCGCAGACCTACGCCGGAACCGGCGCACAGACAGGCAGCAGTAGCTCGTCCGGGGATGGCGAGGTCATCGACGCCGAGTTCAAGTCCGAGTAACGGCAATATCTGCCCGCGGGCAACCGCGGGCAGATGAGATAGCACCAAAAACTTCAACGACGAAGGAGGTGAACGACGATGGCATTGGTGCGCTGGGAGGATCCTGTGGACATGCTGAATCGCTTCGAGCGTGAGATGAGCCAGCTGATGAACCAGTTCTTCGGCAACGCGGTGGCGCGCCGCAGCGAGCCGACCCTGCCTCGCGTGTGGGCGCCCGCAGTGGACGTGCGCGAGGACGACAACGAAATCACGATTAACATGGAACTGCCCGGCGTGAAGCCCGAGGAAGTGGAGATCGAGCTGACGGGCGACACGCTGTGCGTCAAGGGTGAGCGCAAGTTCCAGGACGAGGAGCGCCGTAAAGACTACGTGCGCATCGAGCGCGCCTACGGCACGTTCCAGCGAACGTTCACACTCGGCACGCCCATCGATGCCGAGAAGGTGACGGCGCACTACAAGGATGGTGTGTTGACCATCACCCTGCCCAAAGCGGAGCAGGTGCGCCCGAAGAAGGTGCAGGTGAAGGCTGGGTAATCCCCCAACCTTGCCTGCTGAGGATAGAGGGGCAGGGCGGTAACGGCTGCCCTGCCCCTTTTGATAAACCCGTCGTGAAGGTGGCGAGGCAACGATGAACTTCAAATATAAGGACTACTATGCCATACTCGGTGTGCCGCGCAATGCCACCGAAAAGGAGATTAAACAGGCATATCGCCGACTGGCTCGCAAGTACCACCCGGACGTGAACCCGGGCGACAAGAGCGCGGAAGAGAAGTTCAAGGAAATCAGCGAGGCATACGAGGTGCTCTCCGACCCGGAGAAGCGGGCGAAGTACGACCAGTACGGCGAGATGTGGAAATACTACAGCGAGCAGCAGCAACAGCCTGGCGGATTCTCCGGCGGTGGCAGTTGGCAGGACCTGCGCGATTTCGGCTTCGGTGGGCTGGGCGACCTGTTCGCCACGCTGTTCGGCGACGCATTCGGACAACGCACCGCCGAAACCGATTTTGGTCCCGTGTTCGATGCCTCGCTGGATGTGGAATACCCGATAGAGGTCTCGCTGGAAGAAGCGTATACCGGGGCAACGCGCACGCTCTCGGTAACTCTACAGGATACCTGCCCGCAGTGCGGAGGCACAGGAGCCTCGCGTACGCGCAGTGGCTTCTACACGCTGGGACAGGTTTGCTCGAACTGTCAGGGAAGAGGAACCGTGCCGCGCCACAAGCGGCTGGAGGTGCGAATCCCTGCCGGCGTACAGGACGGCTCGAAGATCCGCCTTGCCGGTGAGGGACTCACCGGACGAGGGGGACAGCGTGGTGACCTATACCTGATAGTGCGCATGCGTCCGCACCCCACCTTCGAGCGGAAGGGGGATGACCTGTATGTGGATGTGGACGTGCCCTACACCACTGCCGCCTTAGGCGGCGAAGTGCGTGTGCCCACCCTCAAGGGCAGCGTGATGATGAAAGTGCCTGCCGGTACGCAGAGCGGGCAGGTATTCCGGTTAGCCGGTCAGGGAATGCCTCGCCTGAAGGGTAGCGGCTATGGCGACCTGTATGCGCGAGTACGAGTCACTGTGCCGCGCACGTTGACCTCCCGCGAGCGGGAGCTGCTACAACAGCTGGCGCAACTGCACGGCACGACAACGACTTCTCGTGTTTAACCGATGTCAGGGGGGATGTGAGCATGGCAGACAGCATTCGCGACAAGCACGAACCGATTTACCTGATTAGCGTGGCGGCGAGGCTGTGCGATATGCACCCGCAGACGCTGCGCATGTACGAGCGCATGGGCTTAATACGTCCCAAGCGCATCAATCGGAAGAACCGTCTGTACTCTGAGGCGGATATCGAACGGTTGCGCCAGATTCAGCGACTGACGCGCGATCTGGGGGTGAACCTCGCCGGGGTGGAGATTATTCTGGACCTGCTGGACAGGGTGGAAAAGCTCCAGCAGGAGATCGAGACACTTCATGCCCAGATGGAGCAGATGGTTCAGGAGCGGGTGGAGCAGGTTCTTGCCGAACGACAGACTCTGCCAGCCCGGGTCGTGCGTGAGCTGTGAAGCCCTCCCCCCGCCTAAACGGCAGTCATCCTGTGTAGGAAGCGCTATCGTGTATCACCCCTGATTGGTACTACACCAGCCGGTTTACAACCGCTGCAAATACTGCTACACTGTGAGCGTAGCGCTGTTCATGAGGAGGGATCCGGTGCGAGTTTTCTGTGAACCGCTGGGGGTGAACGTCGATATCGCGGACCATCCACAGCGCATTGTCTGTCTGGCGTCCTCTTTAACCGAGGCCCTTTTCGAAATGGGCTGTGGGCATCGAGTGGCTGGCATCTCCGTGTATTGCTCCCGCTATATTCCCGCCAACGACCTGCCGGTGGTGGGTGACTACCTGCGTGTGGACGAATCCCTGCTCCGGCAGATAAACCCCGACCTGATACTGCTCACCACCGGCATCCAGCGCACGCTGGGCATCAAACTGGCGCAAGCAGGTTATCCGGTGTATGCCCTGCCGCTGCCCAGCAGTATCAGCGGGGTGATGGAGAACCTGAATCTGCTGGGAGGGCTAGTGAACGAGGTGGAATCCGCCCGTCGCCTGCGCCAGCGGTGGGAACAGCAGTTTCAAACGCTCTGTCTGTCCGCTCCGGCGCGTCGTCCGCGCGTCTACATCGAGCTGTGGTTTGGCAGGCATCTGCGTACGGTCGGCGCGCTCAGCTTCATCCATGACCTAATAGAAGCGACTGGAGGAGACAACATCTTTGGGCGAGACCGTCGTGCCTACTTTGTGCCTGACCTTGAGCAGGTAACAGTGGCGAGACCCGATGTGCTTCTTTTCCACACCGAACCTGACTACCCAGTGGACGTAAAGGCTCTTATCGAGGAGCGACGCTGGCACCGGTGGAACCCTGCGCCTTATGTGGTGGTGGGTACGGTACAAAAGGGGCAAAACATTATCCACGAAGGGCCATCTATGATGGAAACCGCGATGTGGCTTCAGGAGCACTTTCACTCCTGGGCGCGGCGCCACGGATAGGTGCGCGACAAATTAACTCTGCTCCACTTCGGAGTGCGAGGGTTTGCTCAACGGCTCCACCACCACCCCATCGGGGCGCACTTCCGCCACGCGCACGGGAGTGTGGGCAGGTAGAAACTCTTGCTCGGTGAGCACGCGCAGGCTGATGCCGCCAATCTGCGCCATGCCTCCCGGAGTGAGGTCGGTCACGGTTATTCCCTCCGCACCGAGCAGTTCGCGTTGAGCCTCCCAGCCGGTGGGCATCGAGAGCTGCATACGGTGCTGCATCTCGCGCCACAAATGGCTCTTGGGCAGGTAGAGGAAAAAGACCACCATGCTCATCAGGGTCAGTATCGAAGAGACCACCAGCGCGAAGAGGGGATGTGATTGTATGGTGATAGCCTCACGCATTCCCGCGAAGATGCACAGGAAGCCGAGCAGCGCGAAGATTCCTCGCCCAGGCAGGATGTGCGTCTCGACAATGACCAGCGCCGCGCCCAGCGCGAAGACCGCCATACCCCACCAGTGCGAGCCGCTCCACAGGTGCGCCACGAAGACCGTTCCTAAAAACAGCACGCCCACCGTGCCCACCCACGACCACACCGGTCGGGTGAGGAACTCCGTCACCAGAAACGCCAGCCCAATAAAGGTGAACAGTACGGTAGCATAGGGCGTTTGCAGCCACTGCACGAAGCCTTCGATGCTCACCGTCATCACCCCTGTGCCGAGCGGCCGTAAGCCGGGCGCTCTGGTTCCATGATATAGCGCGATAGCGTGATGGTCAGCTGGTACGTTACCACCTGCAGGAACAGGATGATGCCGTAGCAGACCTGCGACACCAGACGGCTCCATTGGTGGCGCAGCCGCTGGGTAAAAGACAACCGTTGTTCGGCGATAATCTCGGCGAGCATCGGCTGGAACTCTTGCCACAGGTCAATTCGGGGCTCCGGCGCTTCCAGCTGCCGGCAGAACTCCACAAACCGGCGCAACTCCTGATATTCCCGCAAGCAGTCCTCACACGCGTACAGGTGGTGCTGTACCTGTTCCCGCTCTGTCTGGCTCAGCTGCTCGTCAATCAGCGCGCTCAGTCGATCCTGTACCTCTTCGCAACGCATGGTTACTCACCTACCCCCTGCCAGTAAGTTCGATAATAAGGTTCAAAAAGACGCTTAAAAGCCAATCGGGCACGATGCAAACGCGATTTCACGTTGGCAATCGTTAAGCCGGTGATGTGACTGATTTCCTCATAGGAAAGCTGCTCGAAGTCACGTAGCACCAGCATTGTCCGGTAGTCTTCGGGCAAACGCGCCAGCACCTCGCGCACTTTCCGTTGCAGCTCCTCGCGCTCCACATGCGCCTGTAAATCCTCGTCCGATACCGGCTCGTAACCGCCGTTTTCGCGCTCTGCCATCTCTTCCAGCGAATCGGTCCTCTCTCGCTTCATGTCGCGCAGACGATTGCAGCACAAGTTGTGCGCGATACGCAGCAGCCACGCGCGGAAGCTGCTGTCCCCGCGGAAGGAGCGGATGTTCTTGAACGCCCGGATGAACACCTCCTGCGTCAGGTCGTGCGCTTCCTCACCGGGCACCATCCGGTACACCACGCTGTATACCAGGCGCATGTACTTCTGGTACAGTTTCTCAAAAGCGGACGAGTCGCCGTCGCTGCATCGGCGCACCAGCAAGATGTCTTCGTCTAGTGGCGCAATCATATTAAACGTAATCTCTTTTGTTGCCTCCGTGGGCGTGCCAGCTGTCAGTACCATTCGTCACCTTCCCTCATCAGGTATCGTGGAAGGCGCGAAGGCGCGCCTTCCAATTTTTACCGTCCGGGCGCAGGTGGACCGGGAGGCGGTCCCCCCATCATCTGCTGGAACATCTGCATCCCCTGCTCCATCAGCATCCTTCGCTCTTCAGGGGACATGTTCATGAACATGCGCAACCCTTCTTGCATCATCTGCATCCGCAGTGACGGGTCCATGTTCATGAACATCTGGATGCCCATGCGCATCGCCCTCTGACGCTCCTCCGGCGACATCTGCATGAACAACTGCATCCGCTGTTGCTCCAGCGCCAGGAAATCCTCTGCGCGTGTTTGTCCCTGCCTACCACGCTGCCCCGCTTGCTGGGCAACCATCGGTTGCTGGTAAAACACCACGTACACCGGGCGCGTCTTGAACGCCGGAACCATCTGGTCCAGCTGCTGCTCGAAGTCCGGCGATACGGTCACATTGCGCACAAAGGAGGTGATCCGATTACCGGTAGCATCGGCGACAATGAGCCCCTGCGCCTCGAGGTTCACGATGGAGCGTACCCAGTTGACCAGCGTCTCGGAAGCGGGCAACTCCATATCCGCGCGCAGGTACACCTTGCGCCAGACGACGCCAGGTACCTGTTTGACGACGGCATCCAGTGCAGCCTGAGCGTCCTTTGCCTGCGCCGGTGGCGTCACCCGCCCCTGCAACAGCGGGTCCACCACTACCTGCAGCCGAAACCGCTGTGCGACGTCTGCCAGAACCTGTCGCACGTCACTGCCGGTTTGCCGCGCTTGCTGGGGCAATTGCTGCTGAGGCTGTGCCGCAGGCGGCTGAAAATCGGCGGGCGGCGGCGGTGGCATCACCGGCTCTGAAGGCACGTCCACGGGTGGCTCCGGCGGAGGCTCAGGCTCACCCGGGGCAGGTTGTGCCCACAGCGGGGCGACAGCGCAAGCGGATAACGCTACGATGGCTGCAATCGTTCTCCACCACATCTTGAAGCGACCTCCTCATTTCCTTCATTTCTTATTAGACACCGGGCGCGCTCGAAAAGTTGCGCTCCGTGAGGAATTATGCCAGCTATCGCGATTTTCCTCACCGTTACCTATTGTACCCTTTGTTCTTACCAGCATGAGCCAGGCAGGAACGGCTTCGGTCACGAGAGAATTCGAATGTGAGATGCCATAGTGCTCCACCACAGATGATTCTGTAGATATTGACCGATTGACTTCGTCTGTTCGTCATCCTGTAGCCACAACCTGAAGGTTGCGGCTACAGGAGGTAGCATAGCAACCAGGAGGAACCTTGTGATGCCAAGAACCATTTCCATCGACGACCTATTTCGGCTCTGGCTGGTCAGCGATGCGCAGATTGCGCCCGATGGTGAGCGGGTGGTCTGCGTGGTGAAAACCGCCGACCGTGAGAAGAACAAATACTTCAGTCATCTATACCTTTGCAATCTGCGCACGCGCGAGGTGCGCCAGTTTACCGGCGGCGAGGTTGCCGATAGTCAGCCGCGCTGGTCGCCTGACGGCAAGAGCATCGCCTTCGTCAGCAATCGCCAGAAGCCGAAATCGCAGATATTCCTGATACCGGTAGACGGCGGCGAGGCGCGTGCACTCACCTCGCTGGAGGAAGGTAGCATCGGTGAAATTGCCTGGTCGCCGGACGGCAAGAAGATAGCATTTACCTTCCGCCTTACGCCCGAGCAGTGGCGCGAACAGGTGGTGAAAGAGCGCAAGGAGAAGGGGCTATCCACCCCACCCCGTATCATCACCCGTCCGTTTTACCGGCTGGACGGCGCAGGCTTTTTCGACGGCGAGTACTATCAGGTATGGGTGACGGACGCTCGTACCGGCGAGGCAAAGCAGCTCACGAGCGAGGCGACATCCTGCAGCGGCCTGAGCTGGTCTCCAGACAGCAGCAAGATTGCCTTTGTGTGCAACCGCAGTGAAGACCCCGACCTGAATCCCAACCTCGAAGATATCTGGCTGGTTCCTGCCGAAGGCGGCGACCTGCAGCGGGTAGAGGCTCCGAAGGGACCCAAGAGCGGACTCGCTTTCTCGCCCGACGGCATGCGCATCGCCTATATCGGACATACGAAGGTAGAGGACATTTGGGGTGTTACCAATGACCACCTGTGGATAGCCGACCTGAGCAACGGCACAGCACGAGACATCACGGAGGGATTTGACCGTTCGCTAGGCAACCTCACTCTCAGCGACATGCGCGACGTGGGCGGAGGGAGCCGTCCAGTGTGGACGCCTGACGGCAAACGGTTGCTGTTCCTTGCCAGCGATAGGGGCAGCACGAAGCTTTACAGCATCCCCGCCGACGGAGGCGAACCTGTTGCTCTGCGTGGAGAGCGTGCCGACATCACGACGTTCTCTCTCAGCGCGGATGGCAAGTGTCTCGCCTGGTGCGAAGGCACGGCCACGCGACCTCACGAGGTATTCACCGGCACGCTGGAAGACGGGGCGATACAGAACGCCGACGCCATTACCTGCTTCAACGCCGAGTGGCTGGCGGAAGTGCAGGTACAGGCTCCCGAAGAGTTTACCTGTACCTCGCCCGATGGCAACGAAGTGCACGGCTGGATTCTGCCCCCACCCGACTTTGACCCGACGAAGAAGTACCCCCTTATCCTGGAGATACACGGCGGACCGCACGCACAGTACGGATGGGTATTTTTCCATGAGTTTCAGCTGCTGGCAGCGCAGGGCTACGTGGTGTTGTACACCAACCCGCGCGGCAGCAAGGGATACGGTGAAGCACACACTGCCGCTATCAAAGGGGCATGGGGCGGACCCGATTACGCCGACCTGATGGCAGCGGTAGATGCGCTGGTGGCACGCGGGTATATTGACGAGACGCGCATGGGCGTCATGGGCGGTTCCTACGGCGGCTACATGACCAACTGGGTGGTGTCGCATACCGACCGCTTCCGCGCCGCTATCACCGACCGCAGTGTGGTGAATCTGCACAGCATGGCGGGAACCTGTGACTTGCCTCTGCTACCCGGCGGCGACTACTTCCGGGGCAACGCCTGGGCAGAGCCACAGCACCTGTGGGAGCACTCACCGCTGAAGTATGCAGGCAATATCCATACCCCGTTGCTTATCATCCATAGCGAGGGCGACCTGCGCTGTCCCATCGAACAGGCGGAACAGCTGTTTGCCGCGCTCAAGGTGCAGAAGAAGGAGGCGGTGCTGGTGCGGTATCCGCTGGAGAGCAATCATGGGCTCTCGCGCTCTGGCCCGCCCGACCTGCGCGTGCACCGATTGCAACAGATTGTGGACTGGTGGGGAAAATACCTGGCAGCAGGATAGGCCATCCCACACGGCGAAGAGAAATTACTGAAAGGAGGTGAGGTTTATACACATGCGACAGGCGATAGCCTGTTTGCTGGCGGCAGTGCTTTTGCTGAATGTGGCCGCGCTGGCACAAAAAGGAGGGAAACCGAAGGCAGACAAGGGCGTTCCTCAGTACGTCTGCATGATGTGCAAAGTGGGGGCAGACAAGCAGGGGAAGTGCCCCATCTGCAATCTGCAGATGGCAAAAGCGGGTGCGTACGTGTGCACCAGCTGTGGTGCCATGGCGGACAAGCCGGGCAATTGCCAGCACTGCAAGAAGCCGATGGTCAAGCTTTCCAGCCTCGTGAAGAAGTGCAAAGTGTGCGGCTACTACAGCGAGAAGAACAAAAAAGAGTGTCCCGTGTGCGAGTACCGTAAGAAGACGAAAACAAAGAAGCTTTAGCCCGCTAGCTACCAATCCGGAGATGTCTCACGGGGAGGGCGAGCTTGTTAGCGAGCCGTGAACGCCGGACCGTCCGTAGTAGCGCACTTCAGTGCGCATCGGACAAAATGATTACGGCTCGGCAGGAGCCTCGCCTTCCACGTACCGCTTGGGGGGTCGCGCTCTGTCGCGACCAAAAACAGACTACTCTTGCTTTTTCTCCCCCGGCGCCTGCACGATAACCGGTCCCATGCCCTGATACTGCTTATGGGTGCCGTCGCAGAAGGGGAACTTGCTGGACTTGAAGCAACGACACAGCGCCACACGCTCACCGGGTTCCAGCTCCACCACCGTGCGCGGGCGTCCTTCAATCTCCTCTGTAGAGTGCTTCGCCATGGTTGTGCTCCTATTGTGTTCGTGTGAATTGACCGTTTTTCTCTACGCTTTGCCCGGCTGTTTCTCCTGCCCAAACGCCTGTCGCAGTTGCGTAAAAGGTTGCCGATATGATATACTTATGATGGTTGAGGGTATGATGTGCAGGTAGGGCGGCATAAGGGGGTAGCAATAATCTCGGAAGAGAGTGGGCAGGCTCGCCCACTCTTTTTCTTACCCTGTGAAGAGGTAACCGGAGAGGGGTAGATATGAATAGCGAACTCATTGAGATACTGCGTGCGCTGGAACGCGAGAGGGACATCCCGCTGGCGGTGCTCTGGGAGGCGCTGGAAACCGCTTTGACCAACGCCTATAAGAAGCACTGTGGCGCTGTCGGCGATGTGCGCCTTCGCCTCGATTCCAGTAAGGCGGGGGTTCGTTTGTTCTGTGAGCGTACCGTCGTGGAAGAGGTGGAGAACCCGCATACCCAGATTACACTGGAGGAGGCGCGGAAGTTTAAACCGGAAGCGGAGATTGGGGATACCGTGTCTGTACCGGTGGACCTGGAGGACTTCGGGCGCATCGCTGCACAAACCGCCAAGCAGGTGATTGTACAGCGCATCCGCGAAGCGGAGCGGGAACAGATATACCAGGAGTTTCAAGAGCGCGTAGGAGAGACTCTCTCCGGCTTCGTGCAACGCAGGGAAGGGCCGAACGTGATTATCGATCTCGATAGAGTGGAAGCCATTCTGCCGCCTGAGGAGCAGGTACCCAATGAACCGTATCGCCCGCACGACCGCCTGCGCGTGTATCTGCTGCGTGTGGAGCGGACCACGAAGTCGCCGCGCATTATCGTGTCGCGCAGTCACCCCAGCCTCATCCGCCGCCTGTTCGAGCTGGAGGTGCCTGAGGTGCGCGAGGGAAGCGTGGTGATTAAAGCGGTAGCCCGGGAGCCGGGCGCGCGCTCCAAAATCGCCGTGTGGGCGAAGGAGCCGAATATCGACCCGGTGGGCAGTTGCGTAGGACTGCGTGGAACCCGGGTGCAAGCGGTAGTGAACGAGCTGTACGATGAAAAGATAGACATCATCCGCTGGTATCCCGATCCGGCGCAGTTTATCGCGGAGGCGCTGAGCCCGGCGAAGGTTTCGAGAGTGCATCTGAACGAGAAAGAGAAGAGTGCGCTGGTCATCGTGCCCGATGACCAGCTCTCGCTGGCAATCGGCAAAGCGGGGCAGAACGTGCGGCTGGCGGCGCGCTTGACCGGCTGGAAAATAGATATTCGAAGTGAATCCCAGATTTCCCAAGACGCGCTGACAACAGGCAAAGAGGAACAGGAAAGCGTGTCCTGAGGAGAAAAACAGCCTTTGGGGGTTCGTGATGCCTACACGCAAATGGACGCCGATACGAACGTGCGTGGCGTGCCGAACCGCCGCGCCGAAGAGGGGACTGATACGCGTCGTGCGCACCCCGGAAGGCGCGGTGGTTGTAGACCCTACTGGTAAGAGGGCGGGGCGTGGGGCATACGTCTGCCGGAGCATGTCCTGCGTGCAGGTAGCATTGAAGGCGAAGAAGCTGGAGCGGTCGCTGAAAGTACCGTTGCCAGCGGATACTGCGCAGCAGCTGCTGCAGCTGGCTGCGCAGGCAGAAGAGGAGGAGGTGACTCGCTCGTGAACCGTATCCGTGTTGGTGATTTAGCAAAAGACCTGCAGATGAGTGTTGCCGAGCTGCTCAGCACGCTAACCGACCTGGGCGTGGAGGTAGAGAACGCCGATAGCCTGATAGATATCTCCACAGCGCAGGCAGTGCGCGAGGTGCTCGACAAAGGGCATCCGGTAGTGGAGCTACCGCCGTCACTGACCGTGCGCGAGCTGGCGCAGGCTCTGGGCGTACAGTCCACGCAGGTGCAGCAAAAGCTGATGAAAGTAGGCGTGCTGGCGGGGCTGAACCAGCAGCTCTCCGCCGACCAGATCGAGCGAGTCGCGTATGAGCTGGGCTATAGTATCCGCTGGATAGAGGCAAAAGAGCCAGAATTGCCCGAAAGCGTGCGCCCTCGCACCGCATCGTCAGGCGGTCCACAACCCCGGCCGCCGGTAGTGACCATTCTCGGGCACGTAGACCACGGAAAGACCACCTTGCTGGATGCCATCCGGCGCACTAACGTAGCAGAAGGGGAATACGGCGGTATTACCCAGCATATCGGCGCGTATCAGGTGGAGATAGAGCACGCCGGCGAGAAGGCAAAAATCACCTTCCTGGATACCCCCGGACACGAAGCCTTCACCGCTATGCGAGCGCGAGGCGCACAGGTCACCGACATCGCAGTGCTGGTGGTTGCCGCCGACGACGGCGTGATGCCCCAGACCGTGGAAGCGCTGAACCACGCCAAAGCGGCTAATGTGCCTATCATCGTCGCCATCAACAAGATAGACAAACCCGAAGCCAACCCCGACCGGGTGAAACAGCAGCTGGCGGAGCTGGGGGTGGTGCCGGAGGAATGGGGTGGTGATACCATCTTCGTGCCCGTATCGGCGAAACAACGTATCGGGCTGGGCGACCTGCTCGAGTCCATCCTGCTGGTCGCCGAGGTACAGGAGCTGAAAGCCGACCCGAACGCCCCCGCCAAGGGAGTGGTGATCGAGTCCAAGCTGGACAAAGGCAGGGGTCCCGTCGCCACTATCATCGTGCAGCAAGGCACATTTAAGCAGGGTGATGCGGTAGTAGCAGGGGAAGCCTATGGGCGCATTAAGGCGCTGCTGGACGATAGAGGCAACCGCGTGCCCAAAGCCACCCCAGCTATGCCGGTGGAGGTCGTCGGCTTGTCGGCAGTGCCCAATGCGGGAGAAAAGATGGAAGTGGTGAAAGACGAGCGCACCGCCCGACAAATCGCTATGGAGCGCGAGCAACGCCACCGCCAGGAGAAGCTGGCCAGCCAGCGTGCCCGCGTGACGATGAAAGACCTCAGTCGCCTGATTAAGGAGGGCGAAATCAAGGAGCTGCTGGTGGTACTCAAGGCGGACGTGCACGGCTCGGTGGAAGCGGTGCGCAGCGCGCTGGAGCGACTGGAACACCCTGAGGTACGCCTGCGGGTGCTACACGCAGCGGTGGGTAACATCACCGAGTCCGACATCATGCTGGCATCGGCGTCCAATGCACTGGTTATCGGCTTTAACGTGCGGGTGGAACCCGAAGCACAGCGCGTCGCCGAGCAGGAGCGTGTGGAAGTACGCACCTACCGTATCATCTACGAGCTGGTAGAGGATATCAAGGCGGCGATGCTGGGGATGCTACAGCCGGTCACGGAGGAGTTTCCGCTGGGTAAGGCGGAGGTGCGCGCCGTGTTCAGCTTGCCGCGCGGCACGGTTGCGGGGTGCTATGTCACCGAGGGCAAGATAGTGCGCAACGCCGAGGCGCGTGTCTGGCGCAAGAAGGAGTTGCTGTACACCGGCAAAATCGCTTCCCTGCGCCACCTGAAAGAGGACGTCCGCGAAATCGCTCAGGGCTACGAATGCGGTATCATGGTGGATGGCTTCTCGGACTTCGAGGAAGGTGACACCATCGAATGCTTCGAGAGGCGAGAAGTCTCTCGCGCCGGACATACGATTACTCAGCGGAGCACAACAGCGGTTTCGTAGAAGATACCGAGTACCAGCAGGTGCGATGATGGTCGTCGGCGTACTGACGGTAGAGTTGCATCTTTATGAAGCAACCTCTCTGAAAGAGAAGCGCCACGTGGTGCGCAGTACTTTAGACACCTTGCGCAACAAGTTCAACCTCTCTGCTGCCGAGGTAGACCATCTGGATGAATGGCAGCAGGCAACGCTGGGCTTTTCCTGCGTGGGTAACGACAAACAGCACGTCAACAGCGTGCTGAACAAGGCGCTGGACTTTTTATACGCCGACCCGCGTATTGAAGTGATCGCAGTCAATATGGAGTTGTGGTGAAAAATGAGCAGCAACAGAGTATCCAAGATAGAGAGTTTGCTGGTTAGCGAAATCAGCGACATCGTACGGCACGAGTTGAAGGACCCGCGTCTTGCGGGGGTGACCATCACCCAGGCAAGGGTATCGCGCGACTTGAGCCACGCTAAGGTGTATGTGAGCGCGCTGGGGGGCATAGAGGCGCGGGATAAAGCGCTGGAAGTATTGCGCGCACTTGCCGGGCGTATTCGAGGCGAGTTCGGTCGCCGCGCGCACCTGCGTATCGTGCCGGAAATCCAGTTCGAGCCGGATGAAGGCATCGAAGCAGGAATGCGTGTACACGAGCTGTTGCGTCAGCTGGAACAAGAATGATTCGCCGCCATTTACAACAGGTTGCTCAGGTGTTACGGGAGGCAAAAAGCGTGGTTCTTGCCTGTCACCTCAACCCCGACGGCGACACGCTGGGGTGTGCGCTGGCTCTGCAGGCAGCGCTGGAGGGGTCGGGCAAGCGAGTCATCACCCTGAGCAGTGACGGCGTGCCGGAGATATACCGATTTCTGCCCGGCGCAGAGAAGATACTCACCTCCACCGAGCAACGCGGCTTCGATGTGGCGGTGGTATGCGATACCGGTATGCCCGAGCGCATCGGGAAGGCGAAAGAGGTGGTGTTCTCGGCGCGAATCATCGTGGATATCGACCACCACGTCACCGAAGGCGCGTTCGGCGATATCCGTATCCAGCAGCCCAAAGCGGCCGCCACTGCCGAAATCGTCTACCGCCTGCTGAAGGTGATGGACGCCCCCATCACCCCCGCTATCGCCACCTGCCTGCTCACCGGCATCATCACCGACACCGGTCTTTATCGTTACATGAACGTCTCGCCGACCACCTTCCGCCTGAGCGCAACCCTGATGGAGGCGGGGGCATCACCGGCGCAGATTGCAGAAGAGGTTTTTGAACGACGCTCTTTCCCCAGCGTCAAACTGCTGGGGCGCGCCCTCGAGCATATCCGGCAGGAAGAAGAGGGGCGGCTGGTGTGGTCTTACCTGAGCCACGAGGATTTCACCGAGCTGGGCGCCACGGACGAAGACACTGAAGGCATCATCACCCAGCTGCGAGCGGTGCGTGATAGCGTCGTGCTGGCGCTGTTACGGGAAGTGAAGCCGGGGCGTGTGCGCGTGAGCGTGCGCAGTCGCGACGAGCGCATCGATATGGCAAAGCTGGCAGAGAAGTTCGGAGGGGGCGGGCATCGACTGGCGGCAGGGTTCTGGGTAGAAGGTGACATCGCCGAGGTGAAACAGAAAGTGATTGAGGCACTGCGAGAATGGATGCACTGCTCAACCTCTATAAGCCAGCGGGCATGACCTCGCGCGAGGCGGTAGACGCCGTACGCCGACTGCTCGGTGTACGACGGGCTGGACACACCGGCACGCTGGACCCCGGTGCGGAAGGGGTATTGCTCATCTGTCTGGGCAAAGCCACCCGCCTGAACGAATTTCTGCAATGGCTTCCCAAAACCTATCGTGCGACGATGGTGCTGGGTGTGCAGACCGACACGCAGGACATGGAAGGGAAGGTGATTGCCAGCACCGATGCCAGCGGTATCACGCGCCAGATGCTGGAGGCTGTGCTGCCCCGCTTCACGGGAGAGATCGAGCAGATCCCGCCCATGCACTCGGCGGTACACCATGAGGGCAGGAGGCTGTATGACCTCGCCCGGGAGGGGAAGGTCGTGCCCAGAGAGGCTCGTCAGGTGCAGGTGTATCGTTTGGAACTGTTGCGCTTCTCGCCCGGCGAACACCCCGAGGCGGACATCGAAGTGGAGTGTTCTACCGGAACCTACATCCGCACCCTCTGTGCGGACATCGGCGATGCGCTGGGCGCAGGAGCAACCATGAAGCGGTTGGTGCGCACCGCAATCGGCAGCTTCCGCGCCGAGAAGGCGGCAACCCTGCAGCAGCTGGAAGCGGGCAACGCTGCAGACCATCTCATCCCGATGGCGAAGGCGATAGAGGGCATTCTTCCTGTCTGGACACCTCACCCTCGCGTGCTGCGTCTGTTTCGGCTGGGTAGATTCGTCAAACCGAAACCGTTTCCGCCTGTGCCTCTGCCGGAGGATAAGCCCCCGTACATCGCCGTATTGGATGCGTCAGGCGACCTGTTCGCCATTGCTACCGTGCGCCGCGACGAGGTATGGCCCTACAAGGTCTTTGGGGAGCACGTGCTGTATCGTCCGCGTAGCGTGGAGGAGGACCTGGGGTGAGCGGCTCCGACCCGCGTTCGTTGAGCCTGCGTGCCAGCGTCGTGACCATCGGCTCCTTCGACGGGGTGCACCGGGGACATCAGGCAATTATTCGCGTGGCTATCCAGCGTGCGCAGGAACTGCATATCCCTGCCGTTGCGGTCACCTTTGACCGCCACCCGCAGGAAGCCATCCAACCCGAAAACGCACCACCCTATTTAACCACCCTGACCAGCCGCCTGCGCCTGCTGCTGGGGACCGGGGTACAGGACGTGCTGGTGTTACGCTTCGACCATGATTTCTCCGCACTGCATCCCGAAGCGTTCCTGCGCTCGGTACTACAGCGGCGATTGAACGCGCGTCGTATCGTGGTGGGCAGGGACTTCCGCTTCGGGCATCGACGGATGGGCAGTGTGGATTATTTACAGGAGGTACAGGCGCGTTTCGGCTTCGAGGTAGAGGATGTACCGGACGTGCTGTATCGTGGCGAGCGCATCAGCAGTAGCCGAATCCGCCAGGCACTGCTGGACGGTGAGGTGCAGGAGGCATCTGCCATGCTGGGCAGAGCGTATGTGCTGGAAGGTGTGGTGGTGCGCGGGCAGCAGCTGGGCAGGAAACTGGGCTACCCGACGGTAAACCTGAACCTGCGCGCGCCCCAGCTGGTACCGAAGGATGGAATCTACGCGGGAAAACTACTACACCCGCGCACAGGCAACAGCTACACAGCGGCAATCAGCATCGGTGTGCGCCCTACTGTGGACGGCACGAAGCGCACCATCGAAGCGTACCTGCTGGGTTTTTCAGGCAGTCTGTACGGTGAGGAGGTACACCTCGCCTTCTTTTACCGCCTGCGCGACGAACGGAAGTTCGAGTCTTTACAGTCGCTGAAGGCGCAGATGGATAAAGACGTGCAACAGGTGGCGGAACTGATGAAGGAGTGGTGAACATGAGGAAACAACCTGTCATCTTCGTTCTGATATACATACTCTCGGTTTGCCTTGCCTGGGTTTCCGCCGCGCCTCCGCAGCTCTCTGAGAAGGACAAAAAGATTATCGCCCTGTTCGAAAAGGCGGTCTCGCTGCAGCGAGCAGGTAAGGCGAAGGAAGCCATTGCGGCGTATCAGGAGCTGCTCAAGCTGCAACCCAACACACCGATGGCGCGTTTCAATCTGGGTGAGATTTACATGGCGCAGGGAGACTTCCCATCTGCCGAAGCGCAGTTCCGGCAGGTGGTCAAAGCCATGCCTAAACTGCCGGAGGGCTATTTCCGACTTGCGACCGCCCTTGCCCAGCAGAAAAAATGGCGTGAGGCGACACAGATGGCGCAGAAGGGCGTGCAGCTCGCCCCCAAAAGCGCGGAAGGGCACTTCGTGTTAGGGGTGATTTACCTCTCCCAGAAGCGTTTTGCGGAGGCGGAGAAGAGCCTCCTGCGCAGTAGTCAGCTGAACCCTAAAGCCACCAACACCCAGTTCAACCTCGCCTACGTGTACCTGCAGATGCGCCAGCCGCATAAGGCAATACCCATTCTGAAGAAGATTACCAAGCAAGAGCCGAAAAACCCTGCGGCGTGGGCGGGATTGGGAATGGCGTGCGATATTGCAGGCGATTTATCCCAGGCACGCGACGCCTACCGCCGCGCTCTGTCTCTGCAACCCCAGAACGAGGACCTGACCCTGCGCCTGGCGGTGGTGCTGGGGCGTATGAATCAGCATCGAGAGTCTCTGCAGCTGCTGGAGAAACTGGTGAAAACGCACCCCGACGATGCGGGATTGTGGTTCGCCATCGGGCAGGCGCACTTCAACATGCAACAGTATCGCGAGGCGGAAATCGCCTTTCGCAAGGTCTTGCAATCGCAACCGAAAAACGTGGCGGCGCAGGCAAACCTCGCACTGTGCCTGCTGAACCAGAACCAGCTGGACAACGCCAAACGCGAGTACGAAAAGCTGCGCCAGATGCGCCCCCAGGACGTAAACGCGCTGATGGGGCTGGCGTACATTGCCGAAACGCAGGGACGCTGGGACGACGCCCTGAAGGAGTACGAGCAATGGCAAAAGCAGGAACCAAACAACCCCGAGCCGCTGCTGCGCAGTGCCCGCGTGTGGCTACAGCGGGATAAGATTCCGCAGGCGATCAGTGAGCTGGAGAAGGCAGAGCGGCAGTTTCCCAGTAACGTGGGCGTGCTGATGCAGGTGGCAGACGTGCTGGCACAGGCGAATCAATACGAAGAGGCACTCAAACGCTACCAGCGCATTCTGAAAATCGACCCCAAACATTTGGGCGCGCTGAACGGTGCCGGGCTAATGTGTGCTCGCCTGAAACGCAGCAAAGACGCGCTGGGCTACTACCGGCAGGTGCTGGATATTCAGCCCAACAACTCACAGGTGCTGTTCTTCATTGCCGACCTGTACGAGCAGGATAAGGACTACGCCGGGCTGGCAACCGAGATGCGCCGGGTGGTGCAGAGGAACCCGAAAAATGTAGTGGCGTGGTGGCGGCTGTCCGTCGCTCTGGAGCGCCAGAACAAAATAGACGACGCACTTCAGGCGCTGCGGGAAATCGAAAAGATCACCCCCAATGATATGTTCTACCTGGTGAACATCCCGCGTCTGCTGGAGAATCAGGGCAAGACTGAAGCAGCGGTGCAGGAATACCGCAAGCTGATTGCCCGCCAGCCCAAAGAGCCCCGCCTTTATGGGATGCTTGCCTCTCTGTACAAGAAACACCAGCGCATAGACGACGCGATAGCGGTGTACCAGCAAGGGATCAAAGAGCTGCCCAAAGATACTTATCTGCGCACTCTGCTAGCACGCACCTACGAAGAACAGCAAAAGTGGGAAGAGGCGAAGCGGGTTTACGAACAGATTCTGCAGGTTGCACCCACCGAACCCGGGGCATACAGCGGCTTGCAGAGGTGTCTCGTGCAACTAAAGCAAGAGGAACAGTTTCCTGCTCTGGTCACGCCCATCATTGAACGTGATGCCACGAATGAAGCGGCGGTACGCGCCCTGGCGAACTTTTACCGCGACCGGGGCAAACCCGCCGATGGAATACCACTGCTGGCTTCACTGTCGCAGAAGCATCCGAAACAAAAAGGAATATGGCTGACGCTGGCTCAGCTGCAGCAGGAGGCAGGCAAAGAGGAGGACGCCCTCCGGAGCTACGAGCAGGTGCTGCAGATAGACGGCGCTGACCTGCAGGCGCTGCGCAGCACAGCACAAATATATGAAAAGCGCAATGAACCCCTCAAAGCCGCCAGCATCTACGAACGCATTCTGGCGGGCTATCCGCAGGACATTCCTACCCGCCTGCGTCTGGCAGGGATGTACGAGCAGGCAGGGCAAAAGCAGAAAGCCATCGAGCAATATCGCGAGGTGCTCAAGCGCGATGCCAACAACACCATCGCGAAAGAGAGCCTGCAAAGGCTAGGGGAACCGACAACGGGAGGATAGCTTGCGTTTTTGTGGTGTTTGTAATATACTTTTGGTGCCAACGGTGTACCTGTAGCACTTCCAATCATGAAAGGAGGAGGTATCCAGATGTCTCGTGCTACCCGGTATGCAATTGGTTTGCTGTGCTGGGTGCTGGCTACGTTTCTAGTTGTGCCCGCCTTCGCGCAGATTAACTACCCCGATTTCAGTTCTTCGGTAGGATTGAATCTGGTGGGTACAGCCCAGGTCACCGCGAACCGGCTCCGCCTGACCGAAAACCGCATGAATCAGCAGGGATCTGCCTGGTACACCACCAAGCAGAACCTGACAAACGGTTTCTCCACCACCTTCCGGTTCCAGTTGCATGGACAGTCGCCTGAGGACGGTCTGGGCCACGGGTTGGGATTCCACATCCAGAACGTTTCGACGAACCTGAACGTTGATGAGAGGGGCACCGCGGGAACCGTGACCGTGAGCTTTGCCACTCTCTTCAGTCTGCCAGAGGGCGACTTCCCCAACGTGGTTGCTGTGTATGTCAACGGCGCGCTGAGCACATACACCAGCCTCTTCCCCAACACCATCAACATTAATGACGAAGGCGTGCACACCGCACGCATTGACTATGCAGGAGGCTGGCTGACCGTCTCTGTGGATAACGAAGCGGTGCTGACACTCGCTGTTGACCTCGCAGCCGCCGGCGTGCTCGACAGCTCCGGCTCCGCATGGGTAGGCTTTAGTGGACGCACGGTGTTCGCCTATGAAAACACCGATGTGCTCAACTGGACGCTGACGCCGTTCACCTCGCCTGCCCGCACGTTGATTATTCTGGGCGACAACCCCTACGAGGGCGTTAGCGTCTCTGCACCTGCCGACCTGGTGGGCACCGGCAATGGGGTGACCCCCTTCGTGCGCGTGTATCCGGCAGGCACACCTGTTACGTTGAACGCGGCAACTTTTGCGCCCGACGGTAACGAGTTCGAGAAATGGCAGATTGACGGCGTCGACTACTCCGGCGACCCCGAACTGCAGATCACGCTGGACGACAACCACATCGTCACAGCGGTCTACGAGTCCACGAAAAGCGTGGTGTGGGACACGGGCGCACCGAAGACGGTCATCTCCAACAACCAGGAGGTGTACCTGGGCTACATCTCTGGTAACTATTCGGCGACGCTGCCCCAGCGATGGTCCGCCATTCCCTTCCGCATCCCGCCAGGCGGTGCGGTCATCAGCCAGGTGGATGCCGACTGGTTTGTGGTGGATGGTTACCAGGGTGCGAACGTGCGCTACATCATCTGGCGACGTACCGGCTTGAATCGACCGGTAGATGGCGACCAGGTGGCTCAGGGCGTGCTGGGCGCATACTCCGCTGGCGTGAATGACCCGCGCATTCCGGGCGGCGAGGACTGGCTGCACCGCTACTCTAACCTGGACATCTTCCTGCCCGGAGGTGATTACTATCTGACCATCTACTCGGACGGCATCGGTGCAGGCAACACTACCGGTTTCAGCGCGCTCGCGTGGCTGACCGGCGCCGACCTCCAACCCTCCGAAATAGAGCAGGACTTCATGTGGCGTTCACGCTCCTTCCCCAACCCCGGCTTCGAGGTGTACGCACCAAACAGCATCCAGCCTAAAGCGGGACAAGACCCGAAGGACCGCTGGAACTGCGCCTTTGTGCTGTATGGCAAGCTGGCGGTGATCCGCGGAAATATCGCACTGGGCGACTACGGAGGTGACCCATCGCTGGTTCCCATCTCTGTGCGTTTGCGCAAGGAGGGCGGTGGCGAAGAGACCCGCACCGTCTTCACCAACCGCAACGGCGACTACTCGCTGTGGGTAGAGCCGGGCACCTACGAGGTTTCCTTCAAAGCCAGCCACTGGTTGCGTGTGAACCTGACAGGTGTTACGCTTGGGCTGGCGGAGGAAGTCACCGGGCAGGATGTCTCGCTCACCAACGGCGATATCGACGGCGACAACGAGGTCACCCTGTTTGACTTCGGTGGGCTGGTAGCGGCGTTCGGCTCCATGCCCGGCGATAGCAACTGGAACCCCGATGCCGATTTGGACGGAGATTTAGAGGTCACCCTGTTTGACTTCGGCATTCTGGTTCGCAACTTCGGCGCGATGGGGGACGAGTAACCCTCGCCCCCTTGCCCCCTCTCCCGAAGCTTCGGGAGAGGGGGATACACTCGCGCTGGCAATCAACGTGCGCGGGGGGATAAAAGCGATGTCCTCCCGGGTGGTCTCCAGGGTCTGCACGGGAACGTGCTCATGCTCTTTCAGCAGTTCGCCGATGATTGCCTCCACCGAGCTTTCCGGCGTGGAGGCACCGCTGGTAACGCCTACCGAGCGGTAGTCGGTGCGCCATTCAGGAAGCACCTCTTCGGGCTCCAGCAACAGATACGCGGGCACGCCCGCCTCCTCTGCTACCTCGCGCAGCCTGTTGGAATTGCTGCTGGAGCGGCTGCCGATGACCAGTATCAGGTCGCACACTTTTGCCAGCTCCCTGACCGCTTTCTGGCGGTTGGTGGTCGCATAGCAGATGTCCTCTTTGGGAGGTGTTTCGAGGTGCGGGAAACGTCGTCTGAGCACCGCCATCACACGTTCCACCTCGTGCACGCTCAGGGTGGTCTGCGTGGCAACTGCAAGCTTGCCGTCCGGCACTTGTACACGCTCGGCGTCTTCTACCGTCTGCACCAGCGTAATCTGCCCGGGGGCGTGTCCCATCGTGCCCAAGGCTTCTACATGTCCAGCGTGCCCGATGTAAAGGATGTGATAGCCCTGCGAAGCAAAACGCTGTACCTCGCGGTGCACCTTGGAGACCAGGGGACAGGTGGCGTCGACGACGCGCAAGTTGCGCTCTGCCGCTTCGCGGCGTACCTGTGGCGACACACCGTGCGCGCTGAGAACAACCGTTGAGCCGCGCGGGATTTCCGATACCTCTTCCACAAAGATGACCCCGCGTCGCTCGAACGAGCGCACCACATGCTCATTATGTACAATCGCGTGGCGCATGTATATCGGTGTGCCGTATGCCTTAATCGCCAGGTCCAGCACCTCTATCGCGTACGACACCCCGGCGCAAAACCCACGCGGCGAAGCCAGAACGATACGCTCCATATTGAACCCGCCATCCTCACATACTTCACCCGCTGATACTCAGATTGTACCTCAATCAATACTTTTCGGTGGGCAATATTTGCGCATTCTTAAACACTCGATGTATAATGGAAATGCTTCAAGCACGCAACCTTACTGGTGAGGGAAAGCATGGCTATCGCAGCAGCGCATCGTACATCGGTCATTGCAGCCGACAATCACATCCTGCACAGGCTGCACTCGTTGTCCGGTATTGTGCCTGTTGGCATTTTTCTGGTTCAGCATTTGACGCTCAACTCCTTCGCGCTCGCCAGCCCCGCGCACTACAACGCGGTGATTGACTTCTTTAACAAGACGATGCCCCGCCATCTGTTGCACATCCTGGAATGGGGCTTCATCTTTATCCCCATCCTGTTCCACGCACTGTATGGGCTGGTAATCACCGCGCATGGACAGGTGAACGTGGGACGGTACGGCTACTGGCGCAACTGGATGTACCTGTGGCAACGCATCACGGGTATTATCCTGGTCGTCTATATCGCGGCGCACGTATGGGGTACCACCATCAGCCACCGGCTATACGGTACGAACCTCCACTACGACGGTATGGTGCAGTATTTCGCCAATCCGTGGGTGGTAGCGTTCTACCTGCTGGGAATTACCTCCGCAACTTTCCACCTGTCCAACGGCATCTGGAACTTCTGCATTCGCTGGGGCATTACTATCAGCGAGCGGGCGCAGCGCGGGTGCGCGAAGGTGTGTGCGGTTATTTTCGTGCTGCTGACCGCGCTGGGGTGGTCGGCACTGTTCGCATTTCGCTAGAGGCTTAAGAGGTGATACTCCATGGCAAAGCAACGTGCAATCGTCGTCGGCGGTGGGCTTGCCGGGCTGATGACGGTCATCAAAATCGCCGAGCAGGGGTTGCCGGTGGACCTGTTTTCGCTGGTTCCAGTGAAGCGTAGTCACTCGGTGTGCGCACAGGGAGGCATTAACGGCGCAGTAAACACCAAAGGCGAGGGCGATAGCCCCGACGAGCACTTTGACGATACCATCTACGGTGGCGATTTCCTCGCGCACCAGCCGCCGGTCAAAAGCATGTGCTATCGTGCTCCGGGCATTATCTACCTGCTCGACCGCATGGGCGTGCCCTTCAACCGCACACCGGAAGGCTTTCTGGACTTCCGCCGTTTCGGAGGAACCAAACACCACCGTACCGCCTTCGCCGGCTCTACCACCGGTCAGCAACTGCTGTACGCGCTGGACGAGCAGGTGCGTCGCTTTGAGGTGGAAGGGCTGGTTAATAAGTACGAAGGCTGGGAGTTTCTGGGCATCGTGCGCGATGAGGAGGGCAGATGTCGGGGCATCGTGGCGCAGAACCTGCACACAATGGAGATTCGCGCCTTCCGCGCCGATGCGGTGGTGATGGCGACAGGTGGCCCCGGGTACCTCTTCGGCAAATCCACCAACTCCATCATCAACACCGGTTCCGCAGCGAGCATCTGCTACCAGCAGGGGGCGTACTACGCCAACGGCGAGTTTATCCAGGTGCATCCCACCGCCATTCCGGGCGAAGACAAGTTGCGCCTGATGTCGGAGGCGATTCGCGGCGAGGGCGGGCGTGTCTGGGTGCCCAAAGACCCTTACGACAAACGACCGCCGCGCGAAATCCCTGAGAGCGACCGCTGGTACTTCCTGGAAGAGAAGTATCCCGCGTACGGCAACCTGGTACCGCGCGACATCGCCACCCGTGAGATATTCGAGGTGTGCGTTACCCAGAAGCGCGGCATCATGGGGCGCAACGAGGTGTATCTGGACATCACGCATCTGCCCCGTGACCTGATAGAGCGCAAGCTGCTGGGTATCATTGAAATCTACACCAAGTTTGTGGGCGACGACCCGCGCGAGGTGCCGATGCGGGTGTTTCCGGCGGTGCACTACTCGATGGGCGGACTGTGGGTGGACTATGAACGCACCCCCGACGGCTTCCTGCACCCCGAGAGCACGCGCAATCAGATGACCAACATCCCCGGTCTGTACGCAGCGGGCGAATGCGAGTATCAGTATCACGGGGCGAACCGTCTGGGCGCGAACGCCCTGCTGGCGTGCATCTTCGGCGGCGAGGTAGCGGGCAACGCGGTGGTGCGCTATGTGCAGGGGTTGGAGAACTCCGCCGATAGCCTGCCGGCATCGCTGTATGAGAGCGAACGCCAGCGCCATGAGCAGGACTATCAGCAGCTGCTGACGATGACCGGCGACGAGAACCCGTACAAACTGCATCAGGAGCTGGGTGAGTGGATGACCAACAACGTCACTGTGGTGCGCTATAACGACCGGCTCCAGCAGACCGAGCAGAAGATTCTGGAACTGATGGAGCGGTGGAAGCGCATCAACATCAACGACTCGTCGCTGTGGACGAATCAGATTGTGCCGTTTACCCGCGCCCTGCGCAACATGCTGATACTGGCGCAGGTGATTACGCGCGGCGCGTTGCTGCGCAACGAGAGCCGGGGCGCCCATTACAAACCCGAGTATCCAGAACGCAACGATGCGGAGTGGCTCAAGACCACGATGGCAAGCTACACGCCCGACGGTCCGCACATCTTCTACGAGTCGGTGGACACCTCGCTGATTCCGCCGCGTATCCGCAAGTACGACGTGGACAAGAAAGCGACCATCTCTACTGCAGCCCAACCCGCCGAACTTGTCGGCGTAAAGGATGATAAGGGAGAGTAGCGTATGGACGGCATCCAGAGCGTGGTACTGAAGATAAAACGACAGGCGAGCCCGCAGAGCGCGCCATACTGGGAAGAGTTCGAAGTGCCATACAAGCCGCGCATGAATGTCATCTTCTGCCTGATGCAGATTCAGCGCAACCCGGTCACCCGCCAGGGGAAGCCCACTACCGCCCCCGCATGGGAAGCCGCTTGTCTGGAAGAGGTATGCGGCACCTGCACCATGGTGATTAACGGCAGGGTACGCCAGGCGTGCTCTGCGCTGGTGGACGAGGTGGGTAAGCGGGCTGGTGAACACCTTGAAATCACCCTGGAGCCCATGACCAAATTCCCTGTGGTGCGAGACTTAATCGTGGACCGCAGCGAGATGTTCGAGACGCTCAAGCGCATCCGGGCATGGGTTCCTATCGACGGCACACACGACCTGGGACCCGGTCCGCGCATTCCCGACAGCATCCGCGAGCTACGCTACGAGTTCGCCCGATGCATGACCTGTGGATGTTGTCTGGAAGCCTGTCCCAATGTGAACTCACACTCCAACTTCATCGGGCCCGCCGCGCTGGGGCAGGTAAGATTGTTCAACCTGCACCCTGTGGGGGCAACGCTGGAAGACGAGCGGTTTGACGTGCTGGCAGGACCCGATGGGTTGACCGGTTGTGGCAACGCCCAGAACTGTGTGCAGGTCTGCCCGAAAGAGATTCCGTTGACCCGGGCCATCGCCGAGCTGAACCGCGACATCACCATAAACCGACTGCGCAAATGGTTGGCGAAGTAAACACGCAAGCGGGGGGAACACGAGAAAATCTCCCCGCTTCTGTTACTCACCAGGAGTTCTATACCGCTACCGACGGCAGACAGTGGCTGATGGAGGTTGCTGTGCAGTGGTCTCCGCAATTTGAGAGCCAGGTACGTCTGTGGAAAATGCCGGAACGTATTCTTGTTCCTCTCCCTGCGAACCTGCCTTATCTGGATGTGGTTCCCCCAAACATCCGCGAAGCGGCGCTGGACGGTTGCTTTGACCTGCAAGCGATTACACGCTACTGCCTGCAACGTTGCCTCGTCATGCTACGGGAGTACGTGGAACGCTTCGGCAACACCCTGTAAACAATTTGTCTGTCTTCCGATAATGTAAGTTGTCATGCTGAGGCAGCCGCTGGGGGGTGTTGAGTGTTGCACCTATGGTGCAACAGAAGCTGTTTTGTGTCATGCTGAGCGTGAGCGAAGCATCTCGCTCTCTTTGTCATGCTGAACGCAGTGAAGCATCTCTGAGATTCTTCGCTTGCGCTCAGAATGACAGGGAAAAGGCATGTTTTGTGTCATGCTGAGCGAGACATCTCATTATCTCGATCACGAATGGGAAGTCTAATGAAAAGCGCTATTGCAACTCAATCCCGCGTGCTGGTTGTAGACGACGAGCCGCTGGTGGTTGAAGCCATCGAGCGCGTCTTGCGTTCGTATGGCTATATGGTGAGCGGAGCGTACAGTAGCCAAGAAGCCTTGCAGATACTGGCACAGCAGCGTGTAGACGTATGCCTGTCGGACCTGCACATGCCCGGCATGGGAGGCAAAATGCTCGCCAAACAGATACGCCAGCAGTACCCCGAAATCCCTATTGTCATTATGACGGGAGACGATTCTATCGAGGTGCTGCGTGAAGTGCTCGACAGCGGAGCCAGCGACTTCATCACCAAGCCGTGGCGTGCGCACGAACTGCCTATCGTGATAGAGCGCAACATCCGCCGCCACAGTATCTGGATGGAGGAGCAGAAGCAGTATCTATGCAAACTGAACGAAGCGTATTCCGACATGCTGGAGGCACTGCTGAGCGCGCTCGAGACACGTGAGCGAGAGATAGAGGGGCACAGCGAACGGGTTACCACCTACACGATGATACTTGCCGAAGCGATGGGTGTCCCGCACCAGCAACATCCCAACATCGAGCGTGGCGCATTGCTGCACGACGTGGGCAAAATCGGCATCCCCGACAGCATTCTCTTCAAAAACGGTCCGCTGAACGCCGCCGAGTGGGAAATCATGCGCCAGCACCCCGTTATCGGGTATCGAATGTGCATGAAGGTGCGTTCTCTGCAGGACTCAGCACGCGAGGTGGTACTGTGCCACCATGAGCAGTGGGATGGCAACGGCTACCCACAAGGGTTGCGCGGCGAGGAGATTCCTCTCGGCGCACGCCTCTTCGCCGTCGCGGATGCGCTCGATGCCATGATCTCCGACCGCCCCTATCGCAAGGCTCTTTCTCTGGAGGAGGCGTTTGCCGAGCTGGAGAGGTGCGCCGGCATGCAGTTTGACCCCCAGGTGGTCAAAGCGTTTTTCAGTATCCCTACCGGTGTGTGGCAGACGGTGATACAAAACCTGCAAGCCACATTCAAAACGAGTGCGCCGGACGATGACGTTTTCTCCCTACCGGATCGGGAACCACTGAGAAAGGCAGCGTAGTACTCCACCATCTGCGCGGATTAAGTAACCCGTGCGCCCCCGCTTATCACCTGCTCACCAGGCTAAGTTGCACCTGCAGCTGGCGTTGCTGGTAGCTCCACAGGATGCGCGGCTGAATGCAATGCGCCGGTGGCGATAGAGCAACCTGCCAGTCACGCCAGCGGTGGTGCTCGATATCCCATATTCCCAGAACATCCACGCCCCAGCGTTCGGTCAGGCGCAGGCGGAAGCGCGCCTCCCTTCGCGTTTCCAGCCGGTCGAACACAAACGGGCTGTAGCCGCTCGTAGCGGCGAGGGCCAGCCCCGCCCCCAGCTGTACGCGCTCTCCCGCATCCCAGTAGACACCCCACTGCGCCCGCACCCAGCTGTACATCTCGGAGCCGGAGTACGCGCCCGCTCTCGCCTCCAGAACCACGTCGGTACCAACCTGCCTGCCCACCTCCAGCGTTCGGGATTGCCAGCGCAGGAGCGCAAGCGCACGATTGGCGGTAACCAGTGTGGGGCTTTCCCTCAGCCGTCCCAGCTTCCACTCTGTCTCCAGCAGTCCACCGCCCACAGGGTGAACAGTCTGGTAGCCTAGTTCCGCACCGCGTAGATAAAGGTCGGTACGCTGGAGATTCTCCACCGGTGAATTCGCCTGCACGGAGAGGAACGCCCCTTGCTTTATCCCCTTATCCAGCGAGGTACGCCAGTCGTGAGTGCCGATAGTCTCCAGAAAAGACACGCCGGGCCGCTCGGTGGGTTCCAGGCGGCGCAGGGGTTCCTGGTCACCGGCATGGTCCAGCCTGCGCAGCAGGTCCACCCGTATCTCGGGGTCATGCCGGGTGAATACCCGCAACCCGTAGCGCACCTGCCCCCACCTCTGCGGCAGCAGGTCGCCATAGTACACCATCAGCCCCCGTCGGCGCGAGTAGCCTATCTGCGGTAACAGCGGTTCGCCCGGCTCGCGCCTGCCGATGCGTCGGCTCAGATACGGCACAGTGACCCACCGATGCCCCCACGCCGACAGTGACACATGACGGGCACGCAACCGCAAAGCAGGGCTCAGGCTCAGGCTGCGTGCAGACAGCAGGAAATCGGGGGGGTGCTTGTCGCAGGTGGTCAGCGTCACGTGCTGCATGGTCAGCAGGTTGCCATCGGAGTGCAGGGACTCGGCGGTGATGAATATACCCTCTATCTCACCGTGCACATCGGATAGGTCGCCTTCGTATGTCTTTAGATTAAAGCGCATCTGCGAGGCGCGGAGCGTTCCCCGTTCATCCAAGAAGAACACACCGCCTGTGGCTGTAATCCAGCCGCTCTCCATATCACCCTCGATGCGCTGTGCCCGCACGCGCCGGATACCCCACTGTACCTCCGCATCCCCTTCCGCAGTGAAGTGGCGAAACTGCTGAGCCTCCACGCGACGCGCCAGCAGTCGCCATGCTTCGTCTTCTGAGGGGGAGGGGGCTGACCTTGCATCGCTAACCAGCATCCCCAGCAAAAGCAGCACGGCAAACCAGCACATGCGCGCTATTCCGAACTGTTCAGCTGGCGTAGAATCCACTCCGTCGCCCCTTTAAGGTCCGGCGCAATGTGGTCGGGTGGGTGGTGCGTTATTTCGGGGGAATCAAGCATCTCCGGCTTCACGTGACCGCTCAGCACCAGCACGGTTTTTACACCCGCTGCGCGTCCCGCAATGATGTCCCTCCACGAATCGCCCACGAACACCGATTTCTCCAGCGCGATAGCGTGCTCCCTTGCCGCCCGAAGTAGCAACCCCGGTTTAGGCTTCCGACAATCGCAGTTGTCCATATCATCGTGCGGGCAATAGTAAAAGGCGTCGATATGCGCATGGTATTCGCGCAGCATCTCCTGTAGCCGCTCGCTGATTTGCTCCAGCGTCTCCAGCGTGTACAGCCCCTTTGCTACTCCTGACTGGTTCGAGCAAACAATCACCGGCACGCCCAGCGCATTGAAACGCGCTATCGCCTCCGCTGAGCAAGCCAACAGCTGCAGCTCCTCCGGACTGGTGACGAACTCTACCGGGTCGGCGTTAATCACACCGTCTCTGTCCAGAAACAGCGCAGGGCGGGTTGTTTTCTCGCTCAAGCGTTCACCTCCTTCTGACGTTCTCCAAAAGGACTATATCGGAGCTGAGGGCGAATCGTCAAGAGGATACTGCAGACAGGGGGGCTTCGCATGGCACCGCGTGTGCTTATCGGCACTTCCGGCTGGAGCTACGATCACTGGCAGGGTATCTTCTATCCACCAGAACTGGAACGCGAAGGGTGGCTTGCCTTCTACGCACGAGCGTTTCCTACCGTCGAGATTAACAGCAGTTTTTACCGTTTGCCCTTTGAGAACATGGTGCTCAGCTGGCACCGGCGGACGCCGGAACACTTTGTGTTTGCTGCCAAGCTCTCCAGGCAGGCGACGCATGTGCAACGCCTGCGCGACTGCCAACCGGTCGTACAGCGATGGATGCAGCGACTGAGGTTGCTGGAGGAAAAGCTGGGAGTGATCCTGGCGCAATTGCCGCCCGGGCTACACAAGGATGTGCCGCTGCTGGAAGGGTTCCTCCGGTTGTTCCCCGAGGGTGTGCGCGTCGCGGTGGAGTTTCGTCACCCATCGTGGGAGTGCGACGAGGTGTACGAGATGCTCCGTGCGCTGGGGGTGGCGCATTGCACCATCAGTTACCCTCGCTATCCGGTAAACTGGACGGTGACCGCCCCGTTTGCTTACGTCCGCTTGCACGGGGTAACGCAGGCATATGACTACTGTTACAGCACAGAGGAGCTGCACGACCTCGCTGCGCATATCCGCGATCTGCTCCAGCAGGTACAGCAGGTATACGTGTACTTTAACAACGACACCAACGGCTACGCTCCCGACAATGCTCGGCAGCTGCAAACCATTCTCTCGCTTGACCGAGAGATTGCAGGAACCTGACCGGCAGGAGCGAATAGCCATATCAACAACCGCAAGGAGGAAGGGTGAAGTTGCGAACGGATTGGCTACTTGTTCCTGTGCTTTTATTAATGCTTGCGCTACCGGGCGAGTCGAAGCGTCGTCTTAGCGTCGCTCATCTTCTCACCGATTGGTCGCAAAATCCTCTGGGAATAGACACCCTCCAGCCGCATTTCTCGTGGCAGATGCAACATCAGGAGCGCGGCGCCAGCCAGAGCGCATACCAGATTCAGGTCGCCAGCAGACCGGAGCTGCTTCGCGATGGCAAAGCGGATATGTGGGATAGCGGTAAGGTGGCATCCTCGCAGAGTCTGCATGTCCGCTACGAGGGCAAACCTCTGCAGAGCAGAACCACTTACTACTGGCGCGTGCGGATATGGGACCACAACGGTGTCGCCAGTGCGTACAGCCAGCCTGCCACCTTCGAAACCGCTCTGCTGCACCCCGACGAGTGGCAGGCGAAGTGGATTGCCGTGCCCCGAGCGGGTGGAAACGGCTGGCACTCACAGTTTGCGGACAGCGTGGACGTGACCAAATGGGTGCAGTTAGACCTGCGCCGGTCGGTGCAGTTCCGGCGGGTGGTGCTTTACCCCGCCCGCCCGCATAACTGGGTGCGCGACGAACCCGGCTTCGGCTTTCCCGTGCGCTTCCGCCTCGAAGCCAGCGACGAGCCCGACTTCACCCGTTCGCGCCTTCTCGCCGACTACACGCAAGCCGACGTGCCCAATCCGGGCGCAAAACCGTTTGCCATCGACGTGGGCGATCAGAAGGCGCGCTATGTGCGACTGGTTATCACCAAACTACACCACCCCGCCGATACGCGCCCGCTGGCGGCGCTGGCGGAGATGGAAGTGTTGGACGCGGCAGGGACAAACCTCGCCCTCTACGCTACCGTAACCACCGACAGCTGGAACATGGACAGCATCGAGGAGAACGACTGGGCGCGGGCGATGCTCACCGATGGGGTGCGCGAATCCCGTCCGTCGGATACGTACGCTCCCATGCTGCGACGCGAGTTCAGGGTGACAGGCAGGGTCAAACGCGCTCGCGCCTACGTCACCGGTTTGGGTTATTATGAGCTCTATCTCAACGGCAAGAGGGTAGGCGACCGTGTGCTGGACCCGCCCTACACGAACTTTCACAAGCGCATCTACTACAGCACCTACGATGTCACTCCTCTGCTGAAACGGGGCGATAACTGTGTGGGCGCACTACTGGGCAACGGCTGGTGGAAGGGCAAACCCCATTTGCTGCTACAGATGCATATCGAATACACCGACGGCACCGAGCAAATTATCCTCAGCGACGGCGAATGGCGCTGGGCAAAGAGTCCCGTTCTGGACAACAGCCTGTATCATGGCGAGACGTACGACGCTCGGCTGGAGCAACCCGGCTGGTGCGAACCCGGCTTCGCCGAACGGCAGGGGGAATGGCAACCGGTATTGCTCAGTGACCCGCCAGGCGCGACGCTCTCGGCGCAAATGATGCCGCCCATCAAGGTGACGCAGACCCTCAAGCCCAAATGGATTTCCGAGCCGCGACCGGGCGTGTTCGTGGTGGATTTCGGACAGAACTTCTCCGGCTGGTGCCGTCTGCAAGTGAAAGGCAGCGCAGGCACTACCGTGACTCTCAAACACGCCGAAGTGCTGTTCGAGAACGGGCTGGTGAACCAGCAAAACCTGCGCTCCGCCAGAGCGACCGATACCTACATCCTGAAAGGCAAGGGGATAGAGGTTTACGAGCCACGCTTCACCTACCACGGCTTCCGCTACGTGCAGGTAGAGGGCTACCCGGGCACCCTGAAGCCGGAAGATATTGAAGGAAGAGTGGTACATACTTCCTTTACACAACGCGGGCAGTTCGAGTGCTCTAACGAACTACTCAACCAGATTCAGCGCAACGCCCAGTGGGGGTACCGCACCAACTGGCACAGCATCCCCACCGACTGTCCCCAGCGCGACGAGCGACAGGGCTGGATGGGCGATGCCCAGATGACCGCCAACATGGGCTTGTACAACTTCACCGCCGAATCCGCCTACGTGAAGTTCCTACGCGACATCGCCGACGCGCAGGGCGAGGACGGGCGCATTCCCGACACCGTGCCCCACGTATGGGGCACTAACCCGGGCGACCCGCAGTGGGCAGGGGC
This sequence comes from Armatimonadota bacterium, assembly GCA_049969495.1. Lineage (GTDB taxonomy): Bacteria > Armatimonadota > HRBIN16 > HRBIN16 > HRBIN16 > HRBIN16. Next base: position 33,687 of record JBMFOT010000004.1, on the reverse strand, counting down.
ATATCTATTCATCTGCTGGGATATGTATCGCCACACGGGTGCAACATATCTGCTAGAAGAACACTACGAGGGCATGAAGCGCTACGTGGAGATGCTGCGCCGGGAGGCAGGAGAGAACTGTATCCTCACCCGCAACAACTACGGCGATTGGGTGGCGGTGGTGGAAACGCCCAAAGACCTTATCTCCACAGGCACGTACTACCTGAGCGTGAAGGTGCTGGCGGACATCGCGCATGTGCTGGGCAAACACACCGACGAGCGAGAGTACCGCGCCCTGTGCGAACGCATCGCCGACGCCTTTAATAAACGCTTCTGGAACGCGCAGAGCGGTCAGTACGGCAACGGCAGCCAGTTCTCCAACATCTTCCCGCTTTATCTGGGCATTGTGCCGGAGGAACACCGGCAGAAGGTGCTGGACAGTGTGGTACACGACATTACCGTGAACCACAAAGGACACCTCAGCACGGGGTTCATTGGCACACGCTACCTGCTGGATACGCTGACCATGCTGGGACGCGCGGACATCGCCTATCTAGTTGCCTCACAGGATACCTACCCCAGCTGGGGCTACATGGTGCGAATGGGCGCGACCACCATCTGGGAGCTGTGGAAGTATGAGGTCGGCCCGGGTATGAACTCGCACAACCACCCTGCGTTCGGGCTGGTTAGCGCATGGTTCTATGAGGCGCTGGCGGGCATTCAGCCCGATGCTTCACAAGGCGATTGGGAACATTTCATCGTACGCCCGCATCCTGTTGGTGACCTGCGCTGGGCGCAAGCCTCTGTAGATACCGTGCGCGGCAGGGTAGGGGTACGCTGGGAGAAGCGTCCCGACGCTTTTCTGCTGAGTGTCATCGTGCCTGCCAACAGCTCCGCAACGGTATACATCCCCAAGCTGGGCATCGCACACCCCATCCTGACGGAGGCGGAAGGCAAGGTATGGCGCAACGGCGCGTTTGTGCCCAGAGTACCCGGCGTGAGAAGCGCACGTGATGATGGCGATTGGATGATAGTGGAAGTGGGCTCCGGCGACTATCATTTTAAGCTACAAGCAGACAGATGAACAGTTGCCGTCCCGAGGAAGGTGTGATATAATCGGTGACACTGCTGGGGGTGCTGAGATGGAGGAACCGCAGGCGCAATCTGAGCAAGCCACGCAGGAAGAACAGGTTCAGAAGGAACCTGTGGATGTGGTAAACCTCGTCTTGTGGCTGATTGGGGAACTGCAGGCTCAAGCATGGATTAAGATGGGCCTGTGGAAAGACCCCATCTCGGGGGAGTTGCATACGGACCTGCCACAGGCGAAGATTGCCATCGACGGTGTGGCGGCGCTGACAGAGGTACTGAAACCCCATATCACCGACTCACAGCGCCGCGATTTGGAGCGTCTGCTGACCGACTTACGGCTCAATTTTGTGCAGCGCAGTGCGGGTGGATAGTCCTCTGCACCGCGAATCGAAAGAGAGAAGGAGGCGACCATGCATCGTTCGCAAGAGGGCGCTGAGGTTCGCTGGCTACGTGCGCAGTGGGTACGCTATTATTTCATTCGCCGTTGTTATCTCTGGGCAGTACGGGGGATGAGGGCGTTTACCACACGGGTACAGGATGGGGTCTCTCTGGTGGCGCACTGGATTCTGGAGCGCACCGACCCGCTGGCGCAGTACCGGCGTCAGCGCGAGCAGTTTCTTGCTTTTTACGAACAGTATGAACAACTGGTAGACGTGCTGTGCTGGGCAGCGCGTGACACCGTGCACGACGGTTGTGACGAGCAGTACCAGCAGGTGCGAAACTGGTTCACGGAGCACTACGCCCCCGTGCGCCGTGCGATGGCTCCCATCATCCGGCAGGTGCTCTCCGAACAAGATGGCAATCCGCAAGAGGACCCCTTCGAGAAGCTGTTCGCACCGGCGCACGTGATGCAGGTTATCGAAGGCGATGAGGGTGACCTACTGGAACGCATCATCCTGACCCGTGACATCGTGGCTCGCTATGACGCCCATTTGCGAACCCAGATAGATAAATACGGACAGAGAGTGGGACACTGAAGATGCAGATACGCCTTTTGCGTGCGGGAGACGAACGGGCGGTATTGAATCTGTGGAACCGGTGCATGGGCGAACAGTTCCCGCTGGATTCCGCTCTGTTTGAACAGAACGTGCTGCGGGATGCCCATTTCGACCCGGAGGCGGTTTGGGTAACGGAAGACGCCAGGGGCAACCTGCTGGCGTACGCGCACGCGAAGGTGTGCAAAGAACCGCTGGGTTCGGCGGGCATGATGCCCGAGCAGGGGTGGATCGGCGCGCTTGCCTTCCTGCCCAATGAGGAAGGCTTACAGGCGGCCCGCCTGCTCCTGCAAATTGCGCTGGACTGGCTGAAAGCGAAGGGGAGAAAGCGGGTAAGCTACGGCTCCGACCCCGCCCACTTCTTCCCCGGCGTCCCCGCTGAGCAAACCCTCCACCAGCAGCTCCTGCGGGAGGTGGGGTTCGCTATCGGCGAACATGTTGCAGTGGACCTGGCGCGCGAACTGGCGGACTATCGCGTGCCCGAAGAGGTGGAGGCGAATCTGCAACGCCTGCGCGAGGAGTACTCCATACGCTCCTGCACCCCCGATGATGTGCCCGCTCTGCTCCGTTTCCTGCAGCAGGAGTTTCCCGGCAGGTGGTACTACGAGACCGCAAAGAGGCTGGAGGTAGAGGACACCCCTCGCGACATCCTTATCCTCACGCAAGGGGATGAGGTGGTGGGGTTCTGCCATACCTTCCATCGCGGCTCCAAACGCATCGGGCCATCCATCTACTGGCGACAGCTGCTGGGCGAAGCGTACGGCGGGTTGGGACCCATCGGTCTTGCCCAGAGCACGCGGGGGAAAGGGTTGGGACTGGCGCTGCTCTGCAAGGGTGTGGAGTACGTAAAGCAGCAGGGCGCACAACGCATGGCAATCGACTGGACCGACCTAGTGGATTTCTACGGCAAAATCGGCTTCCGCGTGTGGAAGCGATACTATCCTGCGTCTCGGCAGATTTAGCGCATCCATGCGGTAGGGGCAACCCCCTGTGGTTGCCCGATGTTTTTCGGTGAGCCGGTTTAGCCCCCACCCCAGCCCTCCCCGCGAGCGGGCTACATCATTATCCGCCGCCTCAACAGACCGCCTACACCCAGCAACCCGGCTAGCGTCAGCGAAAGCGTCCCCCCTTCAGGAACCGCTTGAGGGGTAAATCCCCCTCCCGGTGTCAGGATGAAATCCTGCGAGCGTGTGCCCGCACCGGGCAAGGGAGCGTCGTACAGAACGCCGTTCGGAACGCCCAGACCGTTCCATGCCTGCAGATAGCTCTGCGCCAGCGTCAGGGTCAGGCTATCGGTAGAGCTGCGGTTTGTGCCGTTGAACACGTTCGTCACGCGAAAGCGTCCACTGCTGAACGGATTCGCGCCGAAACCATCGTACAACGCCTCCCATATCGCTAATTGTAGCGCAGCACGCCCCCGTGCATCGATAGCGGAGGGGCGGTTCTTCCACAACGCGCCCATCGCCCAGTCCGCACGACGCCCATCGTCCAGCGCAGTAGCGATGGTGTTCTTTTGCACGGCGTCCCAGGAACCACTCGCCACCGCTTGCTTCAGGTCCACACACCACGCTTCCTTTGGCAAGGGGTCTCCCGTAATATTCAGGCGTATTGCGCCGATATAGACCCAACGGGTGCTGCCGTCCAGAACGGTATCGGCGGTGTAGCTGGTATCGTAACTGTGCAGGCTGATGGTCACTGCGCAGGCACTGCTGGCAAGCGCAAGCCCAACTGCAAGGCTCAAAATCCATCGACTCATCAGACACTCCTCCTTCATAAGGTGTTTCCACCCTGAAATAGTGCAAGAGGAGTGCCATACCTATTGCGCACTTTGCGGGGATTGGACAAAAAACGGTAAAGTAACGAGGATGCCTACCCCTCCCCTGCAACCTCTCTCTCCACCCATACGAATCGCGGCGTCTTCGCGTCGGCGAAGTTTAGCTCTACCAGCCGACGGAACAGCTGCTCCTCCATCACCTGCTCAGCCAGGTCCCTGCGCAAGGCGCGAAAATAGAGCTGCATCACGCGATAGTGCACCTTGCCCAGTGCGAGCGAGCCGGTGCGCATCCCTTCGTCGGTCGCCAGCGTTTGCCCCAATATCGCCCGCGCAATCTCCTTGTTGTGAAACTGCACCGCCTGCAGATACGCCGCGCCAACAGGTGACTTGCCCTCTAACAACTCAATCTGCACGTCCTCCGGCAGCACCACTGCCGTCTCCTGCTGGATACGATCCAACACCTCTAACAGCTCCCGCCGCTCCGCCTCGGGCACATGGCGCGGCACCACCCCTTTGACCGTCGGCGCACCGAACTTCTCCAGCGATAACAGCCAGAACTTCAACAGCAATCCCTTCGCCCACCAGTGTTTGTATGCCGCGCGTAGGTCACTACGCCCCGTCGGCGATTCGTAACTGCCGTTGTACGAATACACCACAAACTTCTCGGCAGGCAGGGGCTTCTCCTCACCGCCCGGCAGTCGCAGGTATAATGCCCTCAGGTTTCGGAACTCGTCCGTCTCCAGCCGAAACAGGCGGGGCGGTTTGCTCTTGATGCTCTGCCATACCACCATCCCGCGCCACGGCTCCTGCTCGCACAGGGTGTAGTTAATCTCCTGCACCGCATAGCCGTGCGCTAAGGCGTCCAGCGCGTTCAGCAGGATGCGGGTCACCGAACCGCGCAGCTGCCCCAGCGCAAAGCGCACCAGCTCCGCCGCCCGTTGTGATCGCTCGTCCTCGCCACCGGGCACGATTTGCCAGTCCGCGTCCAGCACGCCGAACTTCTTGGTGGTGAGCGCAGACTGCACCTGCGCGTCGGTGAGCATCTCCTCGTACACCCGCTCCCCGCGCGTGCGCAGCAGGTCGTCCGCATCCCCTGCGCCACCAAAACGAAGGGCGGCGATGGGTTCCACCGCCGCCTGCTCCCTGTCCAGTCCGCGCCGCCTTACACGACGCCATAGTTGCGAAAACACCATATGCTACCTCTCATCCGTTGAAAGTGTCTCCAGCACCGCCAGCGCCTCCTCCGGCGTATCAACCACCTGCGCCCCGTTCGCCTTCAGCCGCTCTATCATCTCCAACGCCTGCCCGCCGGTAAAGTCGCGCTCCTGCCAGTTGCAGTCCGCCAGCAGCACCCGTTTGCCTGCCCGTTGCACCTCCTCCACTGCCTGCAGGTTCGCGAGGTTGCCGTATCCAAACGCTACCGGCGCAACGAGTATCGCCTCCACCTTTGCCAGTGCCTCGCGCAGTAAGGCAAGGCTCTCGGCTGAGATGGGCGTGAACGGCGCCTCCGTAATCACCTCTGCGCCCAGCTCCTGCGCCACCTCCTCGTCGCTGTCCAGCAGATGCAGCACCCCTACCGAAAGATGCCATCCCGCTCGCGCCAGTGTGCTAATCCACCCCGCACCCGTACCCCCGCCACAGACCACATGCACCCGCCTGCCGTTGCCCGCCTGCGCCTCCACGTGCTGCAACGTGCGCGGCAACACATGCGGACGTCCCGTCGCCGGATTCACCCGTACCCACGCATCTAAACCGAACACCCGCGCCAGCAAAGCAGGCGTGATGACCTCTGGGGGAGTGCCGTCCGCCACCAGCTGCCCCTGCCGGAGCACAACCAGCCTGTCGCAGAACTCCGAAGCGAGGTTGATGTCGTGCAGCGCCGCCAGTATCGTTAACCCCTCTTCACGATTGAGCTGGCGCAGCAGCGAAAGCGTGCTCACCTGATGTGCTACGTCCAGGTGCGTCAACGGTTCGTCCAGAAACAGCAGAGGCGTCTCTTGCGCTAACCCACGCGCCAGCACCACCCGTTGACGCTCTCCGCCGCTCAGCGTGCCGAAAGTCCGCTCCGCCAGCGACAGGCTGTCCGTGCGCTCCATCGCTCGCCGAGTCGCCTGCGTGTCCTCCGCGCGCTCTTTGCCCCACCAGCCGATGTACGGCGCACGCCCTAACAATACCACCTCCCACGCGGTGAAACCGAACGCCACCTCCTCACGCTGGGGCACAAACGCCAGCCTCTGCGCTACCTCCTTCGCCCGCAGCTGAGCCAGCGGTTGTCCGTTCAGCCACACCTGTCCTCTCTGCGGCTTTAACACCCCGCTGAGCACGCGCAACAGGGTGGACTTGCCGCTGCCATTCGGTCCCAGCAAGCCCACAAACTCACCGCGCGAGATACTCAGGTGGATGCCCTTTAATACAGGCGTTGCACCGTATCCCGCCCATATATCTTCAGCACGTACGATTTCTGTATTCGCCATCGCTTGACAAATCCAAGTGTCCAGTGCTATGATAGCTTCGCCAGCTCGGCATAGATTTCGCCCACCCCTATCCGGGCAAGTTTCACTGCAAGAAAGGAGCGACAAACCAAATGGTTCGCCTACCAACCCTTTACGTGTTCGCCTGCGCGTTCTCCTTCGCGCTAAGCCTCTCCGTCGCCCACGCACAGTATACCATCACCGACCTGGGCGCGATCACCGCGAACGGGCAAAGCCGCGGCTACGGCATCAACAACCTCGGCGAAGTCGTCGGATGGTCGGATGGACACGCCTTCTTCTGGACAGGTGGTGTGATGATTGACCTGGGGGTATTGTCGGGCACTGCCAGCGAAGGGCGCGACGTGAACGACTTGGGGCAGGTCGTGGGTTGGACCGACACCGCGCAGGCACGCCATCCTTTTATCTGGCAAGACCTTAACGGCAACCGCCAGGCAGACCCGGGCGAGATGGTAGACCTGCGTCCTATCCCCAACACCTGGCAGGGCAGAGCGTACGGCATTAACAACACCGGACACGTCGTGGGATGGTCTGCTATCAACCCCGACGGGGTGTACCACGCCTTCCGCTGGAGTTACAACCCGGGCGGCTGGTGGGACTGGTTTGACCTCGGTAACATCACCGGCAATCCCGACGAAATCAGCCTAGCCAACGACATCAACAACCTCGGACAGGTGGTGGGAGGCTCCGGCTCGGCAGGCAGCCGACGCGCTTTCCGTACACAGCCCTACGCCGCTATCAACCCGCTCACTGATGCCCTGCCCTATCTGCCAAACGGCACGATCTCCGAGGCCTTCGGCATCAACGACCGAGGGCAGGTGGTGGGCTTCTCCAACACGCGCGTGGGAACCAGCACCCTCACCCGTCCCGTACTGTGGGAAGGTACCACCGTCATCGATCTGGGCACACTGGGGGGCAACACAGGACGCGCCTTCGGTATCAATCAACTCGGGCACGTGGTAGGGCACTCCTATCTATCGGACAACGTCTCCTTGCGTGCCTTCCTGTGGGTAGACGGCGTGCTTCGCAACCTCAACGACCTCCTGCCTGCAGGTTCCGGCTGGGTGCTTAACGAAGCGCGTGCCATCAACAACTTCGGACAGATTACCGGCTACGGTGCGCACAACGGCATCACCCGTGCCTTCCTGATGACACCGGTACCTACTGCCGTCACTGTGAACATGGACGGATACACGGGCGACTACTCCAGATTGCCTCTGCAGGTGGAAGTGCGCTCGGCAGCAACGGGCGAAACCCTGCTCACTTTCAGTCCGACACTGAACGCCGATGGCACGTTTGACCTCATCCTCACGCCGACAACCTATACCCTTGCCTTCAAGGCAGACCGCTCCCTGCGCCGCGTGCTGACGGGTATCACCGTGCCGGCAGGAACTCTGACGCTGAACCTCGCCAACGGCGACGCCGACGGCGATAACGAGGTGACGCTGTTCGATTTCGGCAAACTGGTCAGCGCGTTCGGTAAACTGGAGGGAGAGGAGGGCTTTGAACCCACCGCCGACTTCGACGGCGACGGCGAAATCACCCTGTTCGATTTCGGCATTCTGGTGCGCAACTTCGGGGAAGTCGGAGATGAATAATTGAACGCCCCTCTCCCGTCGCATGGTTGGATAGGGGCAACCACAGGGGGATAGGGGCAACCACAGGGGGTTGCCCCTACCACCACACTGCTACCTTCACAGCGGGGGCATTTCCGCTTTTCAGGGTGATCACCCTCCGCACTGTGTGGCTCACTCCGTCGCGGGAGATGCTATCGCCCTCGTTCAGCACTTCGTCCGCCGCCACCACCCCTGCCCACATCGGGCGGCTGAAAGTTAGTAGGTCGTTGTCGGTAAACAGACTGCGCAACAGCCCGCTCGTTGCCACGAACACCACCATGCGCACCGTGCGCGTACCGTTCACTACCACATCTTCACCATGCCGCTTCACCAGCGACCTCAGCCGTTCTGCTCGCGCCGACATCTCCCTCACCTACCAGCCCAGCATCGTCTGCTCTGAAACCTGCCGCTCCCGATTGCGCGTGGTGGATTGCGTGTATACCGGCTTCAGGAAAGGCATGAGCCGCGCCCACCCACGCTGAATCAGGCCGTACGGGTCGCCCAAATCGGCGCGCGATTGAGGGCTTTCACCCACCCGTACGCCGCCCGCCTCGAACGCCTCGGTGGCCCCCTCCTCGCGCAACCGCTGTGCCAGAAACTCGCCCGCGATAATCTCCGTCGCGCCCCGACTGAGCACCGGCTCCAGCGTGCTATCCGCCAGCGCGTCCGACGACAGCGTGTACTCTATCACCGGAACCAGGTCGGTAATGAGCGCATCGACCTGGGCATCGTAAGCGGTGGACGATACCGCCGCGGTGCGCTTCACCGCCTCTCGTGTGACCGTAATCGCCATCCACCGCTACCTCCTACGCCTGCTGAACCAGCTGCCACCGCTTGAAGTTCTCCGCGATGTCGTCACGCTTGCTCGCGTAGAACTCCCACACGTCGCCCTCCTTCAGCTCCACACCGAACAGCTTCTGGATGGCAGCCAGTCCCGCGCTGAACCGCTCCCCGCTGTCTATGTCCACGAGGGTGACGTTGCTCGTGCCGATAGCCTTCACGTATGCCCTCATCTCTCACCACTCCTGTATGCTCTTGATGATCTGCTCGCGTATCGCTTCCTCTACGGCGGTGATGAGCGCGACCTCTACCTGCAACCGATCCGCCAGCTTCTCCCTAACCGAGTGCGGCAGCCGCAACGCCCGCTCATCTAACCACCGGATAATCAGCGGCTTCAGAATGCGCTTCATCACCATCACCCCTATAGCATCGTCGCTACCAATGTGCCCCTGAAGGTGCCCGCAGCGGCTCCCGTGTTCTTCACCTTCACGCGGAAGTTGCGTGAACCATATATCTGCATGATGGGGCTCTGCGCGTAGTACCGAAGCACCGCATCGGTCGTGGCGTCAATGCTCTGACCATACCACACCACCTGCCAGTTCGTGCCATCGATCTGCGCTTCCACCCACGCGCTAAACGGTTGGTCGCCCTGAAAATGCGCTTGGATGTGGCACTGCTCCGAGTAGAAGGCGCGGTTGCTGCCAGTCCCCACCGTGCCCACTGCCAGTGACGAGAAGGTATCGGTGGTGGACTGAATGCTACCCAGTGCGGTGGTGGAAGGTTGTGTGGCAAACGGCGTGTTGGTCAGCCTGACCGGCAACGCCATCCCGTCCACGTGATGACCCAACGCGCCAGGGGGAACGGTTTCCGCCAGCTGATACGCCGTCACGCGATGCACCTTCAACGTGCTGGTGCCTGCAAGACCTGCCAGTCGGACGCGGAACGGGCCGGAAGGAATACCGCTCTCAGCGATCCGATACACCTCATTGCGTACGAGTTGGCTGTTGATAGTCCTATACGCCCAGACCGCTTCACCCAGTCCGACGTAGATGGAAGCAAGACGGTAGGAGAGGTTCGCTGCACCCACGTTGATAATCGTCTGGTCAGAGACCACACCGCCCGCCGACATCCGCGCGTCCATGCGGGCTTGATCCGTGCCCGTCGCGCTCCACTCCACGAGGTTGTTGTCATCCGTGTAGAAGCCGATGCGGAAGTTATCGGTTGATGCGCGGGCGGTCATCATCTCCACGCATTCAATCAGGCATGGCGGCTGGAACGACTTTTTGCTGAGCAACACGACGCCGCTGGCGACGGTCAGCTCGCCGCTGGCAACAGCGGGGCTGCCCGACACCACCTCCCACATATCGGTATCCAGCACGGTGTTGAAGTCGTCGTTCAGCCAGTGCAGAACCTGCCCACCCGCTACCGGAAAAGGCGCGTCACTCCGCACCGCCTGCCATCGTCCCATTGTATCGGTGAATCGCAACATCCTCACTCCTTTCTGCTTGCTGCCCAGCGTGCATGGCTTAACCTTACGCAGGCAAGAGTTTCTTTCAGAGCCTGAAGCGCCTCCGTGTTTCCCCGCACCGCCTGTTCCAGCCGTGTCAGGTGCTCCCGAAGCGTCTGCTCCTGTGCCTGAATGATGCGCTCCAGCGCGCGCAACGTCAACCGCGCAAACGCCCACTGCGCCGACACCATCGCCCCGATAAGCGTCAAAACCTGAATGCCGATGTCCATTATGCACCTCTTATTCACCACTAAGACACAAAGACACGAAGTATTTTTCTTAGTGCCTTAGTGCCTTTGTGGTTATTCACCACTAAGACACGAAGTATTTTTCTCAGTGCCTTCTTCATGCATAGCGAACACCCCTCTCCCGCAGCGTTGGGAGAGGGGCAGGGGGTGAGGGTTAGCTCGCGTTGCTGCCGTAAGCGGTCTGCCACAAGCCGTAGCCCACGCCGTAACGCGCTCGCGCACCGTAATACACCACGTCCCGCAAAAACACGCTCTCGCTCACCGACGGGTCCTCTAATGCCGAGAACTCTACCGGCACATCCGACCGCTCCTGCAGGATTACCGCGCGCACCGCCCGACTGGTGTCCAGCACAAACCACTGATTGCCCGTGATATACGGACTGACCACCAGCCTCAGCGCACCTTGCAGCACGTTGCGATACGGCGTGTTGTCGCCTGTGCCCGCCTTAACCACTACCACCTGCGACTCCAGCAGCTCCATCGCCGCCCAGCGCAAACGCGGGCCCACCAGTAACGTATCCGGCAGAATGCCCAGAGGCACGCCCTGGTCGTCCTTGAACAGCATCATGGTGGAGATGGCACTCTGCAAGCTGTCTGGATTCAGCGGTTGGGTAGTGACGTTGCTCTGCGCGCCGCTCTCGCCCTCCGAGTGTGCATTCGAGAAGAGCGGTTGACCGTCATAGCACGCCTGGCTGAACCCGTCTAGCAACGCTTTCACCACCAGATAGTCCTTGTGCCGTGCCGCCTCGCGCCCCAAATCCTGCACCCGTAGCCGGATGGCTCCGATCTGCTCATCCTCCAGGGCGCGCCTCTCCACCGCTATCGTGCTCTCCCACACCGTGTCCTGAATGGTGTAATGAGTTACTCGCAAGCCCTTCGGCATGCGCTCGTCCACAAATTCGCGCATCGCGGGTACACTGCCCAGCCACCCGTACTTCTGCGCGGGCAGCTCGGTCTGAATCACCGTTGCAATCTGCGGGTAAATCGCCGACTCCACCTGCCGCCGATACGCCTCGAAGAAGTCCGCACGCAAACCTGCCTCCAGCAGGACGCCCATCTCGCTCCGTGTAATCGCTGGCATCGTCTATCCTCCTCTTACCGTACCGCGTTGTCGATCCGAATGCGTGCCTGCGTCGCCGAAAGCACCTCTACCACGTAGCCCACCAGCTGGTTGTTGGTAGAAGTGGTGGTCAGCGTGTTGTCGTCCGCTGCGTACATCGCTTGCCCCACGCTCGCCTGTGTGAAGCCACTGCCGTTGTACACGTAAGTGCCGCTCTTCCACACGCGCACCGACCTCGCGCCCGCCGCACCGCCTGTGTTGTCCACGCTCTCGAACGCCACCCCTACGAACACGTCGCTACCGGTGCCGCTGCGCGAGGGGTAGGCGTAGCCATCGCTGCGCACGCTCACCAGCGCGCCTTTATAAATCACCGTGTTCGCCCCTACCTTGTAGCTCACCAGCTCGCCCGGCTTGTCCTGTGGGTCGTACGCGCTCGTCAACGCTGCCATCTCCTATCGCCTCCTTCCTTCCGACAGATAACGGGCAATCCGCTCAGGCGAAAGGTCGCCCCAGTACTTGCGCAGGAACGCCTCCTCCTCCGCGCTCAGTGTATGCTCCGGTTCTCCCGCCGGCGCCACCTCGCCAAAACGCACCATCGGCGGCAACGCCTCCACAAAACGGGCGAACACCTCCGCCATGCTTACACTACCGCCTGCAAAGGTCACCGTCTGCGTACCCTCCAGAAGCAGCGTCTTCGCCATCTCGCGCGTCGCCGGCGTCAGCTTTCCCTGCCGAAGCCATCGTTGCAGCGTCTCCTCTACCTGCCGCTCGCGCAGGGCAAACTCTGCCGCCTCCGCCCGCTGGCGCAACGCCTCCATATCCTGTTCCAACGCGGTCACCTCCGTCAAAAGTATCTCCCCAGAAAAGGTTAACGCGCCCGCACTGAGCAGGCGCGCATCCGCCACCCGCGGCGTCGCCGTCACCGATACCTCTACAATCCGCTTCACATCAGGCGTCACCGCGACACTAATGCCACGAACGCCCAACCGTTTGAGCAGAGCCTCCGCCTCCGGCAGCAGGGTCAGCCGCCCGAACAGCTCCTTGCCCCGTCGCCACAACCGCTTCAACTGCCCAATCTGCCATCCCTGCGACAGATGCTCTACCATCAGCGGAACCGGCGCGGTAAAGCCCTCCACCAGCGCCTGCAACTGCTCCTCGCTCACTTCCAGCCCCTTGTCCGGATAGGAGCCGGCTTCAAACAGCTTCGCCTCCCGCTCCACTTCCATCGCGCTCACCTCCTTCCACCCTGTACAGCAGAAAAGCAGACATTTGTCAACCTTTTCTAATGAGAGGGCGAGGCTCCGTCCGAGCTGTTGAGGTGTCCCCGCACAGCTGAAGCCGTTCTCCTGTGGCGAAGCCAACTGGCGTTGGCACGAATCCTGCGAAGGCAGTCCCCGGGTTGCGTTGGACATCGAAAAGAAGTTCGATAGCTATACCTTTGTGGAGAAAAATCCGCAGTGGGCAGCAGAGCTCCAAAAGCTGAAACAGGATTACTCCCAACTCGACATTCAAATCGTACAGAGGATGGGAACGACTTTATCCGTCAATGGTGTGCTTCTCTGCAATGGAATGACCGCGCACTTGTACTAGCGCACACGCCCCCTGCTACTTATTCTTCAGCCGAAACAGTCGTCTCGCCTGAGCAGGGGCGCGCCCGTCCAGCAGGATGCGAGCGATATCGGCATACATGCGCAGGCGAGCGACCGTGCCGCGCAGTCGCCCCAGCTTCTCCTCCTTCATCGGATGCGTGACGCCATATAGCGCGACATACTGTACCCGCCACCGCTGGCGCACCGCCCAGCGTGTGATTTGCGTCTCCACGCCAAAGCGGGCGAACTGCACGTTGGGCACCTCCAGAAACAGCTCCCGCCGAATAGCCCGCTGACCGCTCACGAAGGGAAACAGCTTCTGCGCGAGGTCGGTAGCACGTCTGCCACCACGAAACACCCCAAGCGTCATATCGGCGTCGCCATAGCGCACCGGCTCCACAAGGCTATCCACGTGTTCGGGGGTCAGCCCAATCAAATCGGCGTCCAGAAACACAATCACCGGCGAATCGGTATGGCACGCTCCGACATGCATCGCTCCCCCCTTGCCGAGATTCTGAGGAAGCTGTAGCGCACGCACCCCGTCGAAGCGGCGAGCAACCTCATAAGTGCCGTCCAGAGAACCATCGCTGACCACCACGATGTCGTCCACCAGCGACGCCGCGCGCACCGCCTCCAGCACTCGGGGCAGGCGTGTCTCCTCGTTGTAGGCGGGGATGATAGCGGTAACTCTCATTGCCCCGGCGCCGCGCTCGGAGATTGTCGATCAGGCAACTGGGCAATCAGCTTCTTCGCCCGCAGGATGCGGTTCTCTGTCAGCGGGTGGGTGCGCAAGTTCGCCAGCAGTCCCTTCATGGGGCTTTTCTCCAGCTTCTGCAGCTTCTCGAAGAAGCGCACCAGCCCTTCCGGATCGTAACCGGCAGCATGGGTGTACAGGATGCCTCGACGGTCGGCATCGTACTCGTCGTCGCGGCTGTATTGTAGCATCACTAGCGAGGTAGCAATGCTTGCCACCTTCTGTGCGCTGCCCTTCGTGCCCAGCGAGATAGCGATGTCCGCCAGAATGCTGCTGGAAATCTGCTTTGCCGCGTGATGCGCCACGATGTGCCCTACCTCGTGCGCAATTACCGCCGCCAGCATGTCCCTGTCGTCGCCAACTTGCTCCATCAACCCGCGAAAAACGTACACCGGACCCCCTGGCAAAGAGACCGCGTTTATCTCCTTGCTATCGAGCACCTTGAAGGTGAAGGGGAAATCCGGCGCGCGCTTGCCTTCCGTCTGGCGCATTCCCTGTAGCACACGCTGCCCGATTTCCTGCACCAGTGCCACGCGCTCGGGGTTGGTGTCCAGCTTGTACTCCTTCTCAATTGCCGCCGAGCCCTCTTTGCCGATCTGAATCTCGTCCTGCTTGCTCAGCAGGTTCGTGCCGCGACAGCTCATGAGCGAGAGCATCGCCGACACGACGAGAAAAAGCAACCCAATCCGCCCGAACCATGCTGTGCGTGTCATGGCGTTTTCTCCTGTTTGCCTGACCAGAAGCGCGCCAGCTCCTTGCGTGCGCTCTCCATCATCTGTTGCAACTGCCGAAGGGTATGCTGGGTATCGCCGTTTCGGTTCGCAACCGCCGCAAGCGCTTTACTGCCCTGTTCCAGCTCCCTCTTCGCCTCATCCAGCTTCCCTGCGCTCATCAGCTGCACAGCACGCTGGAGACGCTGCTTCGCCTCGGCGATGCCTGCAGGTTCCGTACCCTTCTGCTGGCTGGCAAGCTTCACCTGTATCTGCTCCACCTGCTGGCGAAGCTCACGCAGCTGCTGAGTATTATACACTACCCCCGCACACGCCGCCACCGCCAGCAGAAACGTGATAAACCGCATCTACGATGCCCCCTTCCCGTGTAAACGCGCCTGTAGCCACCACCACAAGCGGGTTTCCCAGTCTACCCGTTTGCGCCATGCCCATGCAAGTGCACCTCGCGCAGAGCACGCCCGCCGATGCCACTGGATGCGTGGCTTCCACCGATACTTGTACGGCTCGTCGCCGCGCAGGAAGTCAAACACCACACAGCCCTCCTCTATCGCCCGACGGATGGCGTAGGCGGTCAGCACCGTACCCATGCTATAGCGAGCCAGCACGGGGTCAAAGCCCCCCAGATAGTAATACGCACGCCGCCCAAAGTGAAATACGTACAGCACCGCCCGAACCACTCCGCCCGCCCACAGCGTGTGAAGGCGTAACCAGTCATTGCGCAAAGCACACTGCGCCCATTCGCGATGGAACTGCCGCACACGCGGATGGAAGAACCCCCCGGGCAACATCCGCTGTCGCCACCGGCGCGTGTGCAGGTCGAACAACGCCTCCAGCACGGCTGGCAGCTCCTCTGAATCGGCGGTATCCAGGCGCACATCACCGAAATCTCGTTGCATCTGCCTCTGGGCATAGCCGAGGTTGAAGCGCGTCTTTTTACTTAAAGACCCCCAGTAGGCATCCCACGTTTCGGGCAACACCACATACGGACACTTCTCTTGCCCCACTACGTGCCAGCCTCGCGCCTCCGCAGCACGAGCCATCCACGAGCCGTCCGCCATCTGGTGCAGGTCGGCGCAGCACCAGCTTTCCAGCCAATCCGCCACCCGCTCGGCAACCGTTCGTTCACATTCAGGCGCCGCGATGATGCCCAGCCTGTCCGAAATGCCCGTGCCCATCCAGCGTAGCATTCTACCCATGCCCGTCCGGCTGGCATACAACGGGGCAACGCCTACCGTTTCGCCGCCCTCCTGCACGCACAGCACCTGCGCCCTTTTGCCCTTGCCAAAGTGCTTCCACCACAGACTCGCCCACTCCCACGTCTGAAAAGGCGAAACCTGCGGGTTCACCGCCTGTAGCTCGCGCCACACGGAGCACAGGCTCTGCTCCCAATCCTCACCAGCAACGACGACGCGAATGCCAGCCTCCTCCTCTTGCCGACTGATTATAACCTGCCACCAGACACGGCGTCAACCGTATCCGTTCATACCCCTGTACGCAGCAGAAGGTAGAGCGACACCATCAGCCACACTCCACCTACAAAACCCATCGCCAGCCCTGTAATGCCCAGTACATCCAATCGCGTTGCTGTGCCTGCCATTCCCAGCGCATAGCCCAGCAATACCGTTACCCCAGATGCTATCACCTGCCTCTGGTACCGCTTGCGCTGGGGATGCTCGATCACATAACCGCACTGCGGACACGGCTGCGTGGGATCGTTGACCTCTGCCGCACACTTCGGACAGCGTATGTTCTGATTCATCGCTTAATACCGTTCCAAAAACTCTCGCCCCTGCCGTAAAGACTCTACCACATCTTGCCCGCTTTCGTCTTCCACCGCATACCACCCATCGTAACCAATGGACTTCAGCAGGGCGATATACTCGTCCCACGGCACCGCCCCTTGCCCGACGGTGGGTTTGCCCGTATCGGGATGGCGGTCTTTGGCGTGCGTGTGCACGATATACGGAGCCAGCTCACGCACACCCTCCAGCACACCATACCACAGCATGTTCGCCGGGTCGTAGTTCACCCTCAGCGCAGGACTGCCGATGTCCTCAATAAACTGCCTCAACACGGACGCAGGCTCCATGCCCGTCTCGATGCAGAAGATGCCTCCCACCTTCTCGGCGTGTTTGGCTACCTGCTCTATCGCGCCGCGAATAATGGGGTAGATAGGGTCGCTCTTATGCTCAGGGATAACGCCCGGGTGTGTCGTGACAATTGGCGAGCCCATGTCTACCGCCAGTTCGATACACCGTTGCGTCTTTGCGATGCGTTCCTCGATGCCCTCCGCCTCATCGAATCCGCCAAAGCGCGTGGGACCGGACATTTGCGCACAGAATCCACTGATTTGCAACCCGAACGATTCCACCCGCCTGCGCCACTCAGCACGCTGCGCGCCCTGGCAGTTATCGGGGTCTAACACACAGGGTCCGTAGCTGGCAACGTTCCACAGCTGCACTCCCTGAAAACCTAGCTCCGCCGCCGTCTGCAAAGCGTTCACCAGCCTCTCCTCCGTCTCCCCTGCCGACAGCGACCACAGCGCAACTCCAATCTTCAATGAACCCATTCTCCTGCTCCTCGTTGGTAAAGTGGGTACGGATACAGTTTCACAAAGGACAAGGAAGTTCCTGTTTGGCAGGATTCTCTACCGGACGGCGGGGAAAAGAATTGCGTTAGGGAATACTATGGGCAAGCAGCAAGCGACAGAGAGTGTACCGCAGCAAGTACTTCATCGTCCTGTGCCTACCGGCGCGTGGTGGGTGCTGGTGGTTGCACTGAGCGTTCAAATTGCCTTCATCCAGAAACCCTTTCACGTCGACGACACGGTGGTACTGCATATCGCCCAGCAGGTGCTGCGAAACCCGCTGAATCCGCTTTCCGGCGAGCTGGACTGGGACGGCGCGGTCAAACCCACCTTCCACGTCACCACCAACCCGCCACTGCTCAGCTACTATCTCGCCCTGTGGATACTCGCTGGCGGAGAGCGCGAGTGGCTGATGCATACCGCCATGCTCCTATGGCAGATTTTGCTCTGGTGGGGTGTGCTGCTGCTGGCACGGCGTTTTGAGGTCAATGAAACCTTTGCCACCGCACTGGTGATGCTGAATCCGGCAACCATCGTCTCCCCCAACCTGATGCGCGATGTGCCAATGGTCGCCCTGTGGACGCTGGGTACAGCGTGGTTCGTGCTGGGTAGTGATACCGGAGACAGCCGGCGTATGGGCTGGGGCGCGCTGGTAACCGGCTGTGCTGCATTGATGAAGTACTCGGCACTGGGAGCAGTGGTGTTACTGGGAGCGTACGCGCTCCTGCAGAGACGCCCTCGCCATCTGTGGTGGGGGATGCTTGCATTATTGCCTTTCGCCCTGTGGTGCGCGCAGAACCTGCTGGTGCACGGACGGCTGCACTTCTGGACAACCATGCAGCGTTCCGATGTCAGCACGCCTCTTGGTGATCGGCTGTGGGGCACGCTGGCAGGGTTGGGTGGAGTGTGGCTCTTATGGCTTTGGGCAGGCATCGTCTGCAAACGGCGACAGGTGTTTGTGCTCGCGCTGATAGTCGCACTGGCTGTGGGCTGGTGGCGATGGCAGCAGTTCATGCCTGCAGGGGACGCGGAAGCCGCCTTCTGGAACGCGGCGGGGGCGTTCCTGCTGGTCTTGACCCTCTTCCGCGCGTGGGAAGCGTGGCGAGAGCAGGCTTTCCCTGTGCTGTGGACGGCGTGGGTGCTCCTCGCGATTGGCGTTGGTGCGCCCTTCGCCGCAGCGAGGCATCTCCTGCCTGCCATTCCGCCGCTGGTGTTGTTGTGGCTTCCCGAGGGGCAGTGGCGCTGGGGCAAACGGCTGACCCTTTCGACGGTAGCAGCGCTACAAGCCGCCTTCGGCATCTACGCAGGCTGGTGCGACATGCAGATAGCGGATGTGTATCGACGGGGGGCGCAGTTGCTGGCGAAGGAACACGGTGCGCAGGCATTCGTGGGGCACTGGGGGTGGATGTACTACGCCCGACGTGCCGGATTACAGCAGGTGAGCGCAAACCGCCTGCCCGCCGAGGGCACTCTGGTAGCGATACCCACAGAGGGTGGCGATGCAATCGTGCCTCCCTCCCTAGTGCCGCATCTGCTGTACGAAGACAGCGTAAAGATGACCGCACCGGCGCACCTGGCGACCCTGCCACCGAAGGCGGGCTTCTATGCTTCGCTCCGGGGCGCGCCCCCTTTCCGATGGCTACCCGACCGCTACCGCGAGCAGTTTGACCTGTTCCGGGTGGAGGCGAAGCCACAATGAGCGCGCCGCAGGCGAGCATTATCGTGCCCATGTACAACGAGGAGGCGAACCTGCCGGAGCTGCACGCACGCCTGACGAAGGTGCTGACGGGAATGGATATGTCCGGCGAGATTATCTACGTGGACGACGGCAGCACCGACAGCACGCCAGAACAATTAGAGATATTGCTCCAACAGCCTCAGCCGGTGTGCGTCCGTGCGGTGCGGCTGCCTCGCCGACGCGGGAAGACCGCCGCGCTGTCCGCCGGTTTCGCCATCGCGCGGGGAAGTATCCTGGTGACCACAGACGCCGACCTGCAGGAGCCTCCCGAAGTGTTGCCCATGTTGATCTCGCGGGTGCAGTCCGGCGAGGCGCATCTGGTGGTGGCGTGGCGACAGCAGCGGCAAGATACCCCTTTTCGGGTGCTCGCCTCACGCCTGTTCAACGCCGTGCTGAACTGGCTGACGGGCATCCCTCTGCACGACGTGAACTGCGGCACCAAAGCGATGAAACGCGAAGTGGCAGAAAACCTGCAGCGGTGGATGGTCTCCGAGATGCACCGCTACCTGCCCATCCTGGCAGCGCGAATGGGATACCGCGTGAGTGAATCGCCAGTTCCTCACGTGGTGCGTCGTCGCGGGCGCAGCCGTTTCGGAGCCAGTCGGTACCTTCGTGCGATAGTGGACCTGTTGCCCGTCTCGCTGATGTGGTGGCGCGGATGGCAAGTGTGGCTGACGCTGATAGCAGTATCTGCCTGGCTGACGGTGATGCATCGTCCAGTCGGCTGGCTTGGTCTGGCGATGGCGACAGCGTGGGCAGGAAGCGCGTTCGTGTTCTGGAGGAGGCGTTACTTTACATCACTGGGGCGTTGAAGAGGATGAGGCACCTGGCCGGCGCACCAGCTTCCTTTCGCCCGTTATGATGCTCTGCGTATAGTAGCCCGGCACGCCGTAGCGTTCCGCCACTGTCCAGTAGGAAGGCGCTCTGTTGTCCAAGCGGTAGGTCAGCGCATTCATCATCGCCATCATCTGGCTCAAAGAAAGATACCACCGGCCATCCTCGGACTGATAAACCGGGATGACAAGGTCCGGTTTCTGCGACAGAGGCACGAGCCAACGGAGCTGGTCGCGAGGCTGTGGTTGTGGCAACACCGGTTTCCCCAGAGGTTTGGGATAACCTTTATACCAGACGCCGGTTCTTAACAGGGCGTCTATTGCCTGCGGGGTCAGGTTCAAAGAGCGCAACTCCTCGGGGTGGGTGAGGCGATATAGTGTTTGTACGTCTCCTCTTTGTAACGCGACCAGGGTGGCATGCATAACTTCTTCCGCCGATGGCGGCGATAGCCACCTGTACAGGAGATAGCCCAGGACCAGTATCCCTACCCCTGCGAGCAACAGGTGAACCCTGTATTTACGCAGATACCCAAAACATCTCACCAGCGTGATACACCCCCTGTGGTAAGACTTGCTGGAGATGTCGTCCCCAGCGAGCCGATTTTTAGCATTAAACGTAAATAGGAGGCGGTGGCGGCGGAGGAGGCTGTGGTTCTATGCACTGATTCGAACTGCACACCCCTCCAACCAAGGCTGAGGCAAACGTACAAATCACCCACTGCACATTCTGACATTCGGGTGCTGTCCCTGTCAGCCTCCACGTTCTGCAGCCATACTGGCAACATCCGCCTTCACGTGTCGCACAGGCAGGCCAGACGCCGCTAACAGTGAAGCCACACTGATTGGGGATTGCAGGAGGGCACGGGTTGGTTCCCACGCAGGTTTGTGCAGGACAGGTAAGAACCTGAGGTACACCCATTACTTGAAAGAAGATAAGGAGCGTGGCCGCGAGTATACCGGCATCCAGCACCCTCAGGATGTGTTGTTCGCGAATGCTCATATGCAATACCCTCCTCATGTAGCGATATTACCAACCCTCCACGACTGTGGAGCGGAGTGGCACCCACTTTGATTCCACTTGCTGGCTGAGACGCAGGATGTTCACGCGCTTGCGCGCGGTACTTGGGGCATCAAGGGACGCGGGAGGATTATGCACCTCACAAATGCACACCACAACCCGGTCTCCCATTCTGGCGACCCTCTTCGCAAATCGCTGCTCCTCAGGAACAGGCATGTCCTCACTGTCCACACACCACTGGTAGGTGTTGACACGTTGCAGGGGCAACCCCACATAGGTAAAAGGGTCTATCCAGCCGAAATAGCCCGGGCAATGGAATACCCTATCATCCTTCACGTACTGCCTGCGAAACTGTTCAAACTGAGAGAAAGAAGGTAAGCCCAACTGCCAGTATTCCATCTCATGCCCAGCAATCGCATCAGCCCCGTCGTAGTCTTGCCGGTAGAGACTGAGAGCTGTTCCAATCTGCCGCAGGTTGGAAAGGCAAGCAGTGAGTTTGGAACGTTCTCTGGCTGCATGGAAAGCCACCAGCAAAATGCCCGCCAGCACACCGATAATAGCAACCACCACGAGCAGTTCCAAAATGGTAAATGCCTCTACCCGCCTCATTGCTTTCCTCCCAGCTCCTGAAGGCACTTTATCAACCCCGCATCTCGATCGGGTCGGTACCCCGGACCCCAGCGCCTCTGCACCCACAAGAGCCTTCCTTGTGGTGAGAGGAGGTATGTACGCCCATTCCAAACCGCATTGAATTTTGTGGTCAGTTGCCCATCCCCATCTACGACAACAGGTATGACCCCGTTTGCACCTGTCAGATGCGTCTCGCTGTTAGGTGTAGCAGGCATTATGACGACGACAGCGACGCCGTACTTTATCGCTTCACGATGCAAGGCTGCAAGGTCTGTTTGGATACAAGAGGTGCAGTCGCGCACAAAGCATACTAGATAGCCAGATGCATCGCCCAGTACTCGTAGCCTAATCGTGCCCACAATCTGAGGAAAACTGGCGCCAATCAATGGGTCGCGACGGTCGTCTTGCACGACCATCCGTGATGGCTGAGGAGGAAAAACAGCAGAAGACGCTGACAGTGTCAAGACCCCCAACGGATACCTCCGTAGCAATGCCAATAGCAGAGCTATCTCTGCCAGCAATACCAACACCATTAGGCGTAACCGCAGCCTATGCCATATTGTTCTATGCTCTTCCATACTTGGTGGTCTCGCCATTCTGTTCCCGCGTCGTTGACGTTCTCGTGGTTCTCTATATTATCTATGCCGCTGACACCTACTGGCTATGAGTACACTGCTTGAATCACTCCCTGCTTTCTACCCTCCCCAATACTGCTCAGCGAGCCTCCTTATCCGTCTGAGGCGGTGAGCAATAGCGGATTGCGAGACCCCTATCTCCCTGGCTATCTGGGTTTCCGTTTTCCCCTCGGACAACCCTGTCAGTATCGCACAATCTCGGTGGTCAAGCATGGGCAACAGCCTTTCTAATACCTGCTCGCACGCTATCCTTTCTATCAGACCAACTACCTGAAAGCTTGTTGCTGTGTCTGCCAAATCGAACTCTTCGCTCTCTCCATCATCGGTTGGCTGTGCCATAGAAACCGTGCTACTATACCATCTTCGCTCTCTTCTCCACTCCCGTCGCAAAGCGTTCATGACACATTTGTAAATCTGCAGAGCGAGAAGCCTGCCGTTCTCGGATGACAGGTTATTGTGGCAAACTTCCAGTGCGGCAAGCCAAGCAATCTGCTCGCAATCGCGACACCACTCTACGGCATCCGGGCAAGGTGGTGGATAGCGACGATGAAAGTCGCACACGGCTGCTCTCACCACCCGTTCCACGTAAGGAATGGTTGGTAAGTTGTTATACTTACATATATCTGTATCTTCGTTGCATGTCACGGTACGTCGCAAGAGCGTCTTTGCGTGTTATTGCTTGCATTATAAATCCTTATGCAGAAAAACGCAACTTGGTCTCCGAACGTCAACTTTACTTTCGCCTCTCGCCTGCGCGAATCGGCTATAGCCCCGCTCCCCGGTAACTGAACAGCCGGCGCAGGCTGGTCCCGTTTGTGAAGCAGCGGCTTTAGTCGTCGCTACCCAGCACGGTAACCCCCACCACCTCCTACACCGCTTGCGGGTTGCGCGAAGCTATCTCCAGCAAAATGCGTGCTGCTCCCCTCGGGCGCCGCCTGCCCTGTTCCCAATTGCGCAGAGTAGAGGTGCTGATACCCATCATGGCAGCAAGGCCAGATTGAGATAGCTCGAGGCGCTGGCGAATCGCTTTGATGTCCAGCGATTGCCATTCAAAAGTTCGTGAGGGAGTTTTT
This sequence comes from Armatimonadota bacterium, assembly GCA_049969495.1. Lineage (GTDB taxonomy): Bacteria > Armatimonadota > HRBIN16 > HRBIN16 > HRBIN16 > HRBIN16. The sequence continues at coordinate 10,562 of JBMFOT010000004.1, read as the reverse complement.
TCCCCGCGCCCATCGGGAGACGTGAAAATTCACGCTTGACGCTCCACCAGGGCAGAAGCAGCGATCCCCAGCAAGGAGTGACGTATCGTACGGCGAATCTTCACAGTAGGAGGTTGTGAGGATGAAACTGTTCCTGAGGAGCGTACTCGGCATGATAGCGCTGATAACGGCGGTCTCGGCGGCGCCGCGAGGCGTGCCCGAACCAGTAGTGCCCCTGCCTTTTGGGGTGAACATCCATTTCACACAGGCACCCGAACGCGAACTGAACCTGCTGGCAGACGGCGGCTTCCGCTTCGTGCGAATGGATTTCACCTGGAGCGAGATAGAGAAGCAAAAAGGCGTCTACGACTTCTCCCGCTACGACGTGCTGGTGCGGGATATGACCGCACGCGGTATCCGCATCCTGTTCATTCTCGACTACGGCAACCCCCTCTATGACGAGGGCAAGGCGCCCTATACCGACGAGGGGAGAGCCGCCTTCGCCCGCTTCGCGGAGGCAGGGGTCAAACGCTACGCAGGCAAAGGCATCCTGTGGGAAATCTGGAACGAACCGAACATCTTCTTCTGGCAGCCCAAACCCAACGTGGAGGACTACGCGAAACTGGCGCATCTGGTTATCGATACCATCCGGCGCGTTGCGCCCGGCGAGTTTATCGTGGCGCCCGCTTCGTCAGGGTTTCCTTGGGACTTTATGGAGACGCTGGGACAGCGCGGCGTGCTAGCCAGACTGGACGCAGTGACCGTACACCCCTACCGCCAACAGCCCCCCGAAACCGCCGAAAGCGATTACCGCCGACTGCGCCTGCTGCTCGACCGATATAGCCCGCGCAAATACCTGCCTATCCTGTCGGGCGAGTGGGGCTACTCCGATATCTGGATGGGTATGGATATGCAGAAGCAGGCACGCTACTTGCCCCGCCAGTGGCTGAGCAACCTCGCTAACGACGTTTTCCTCAGTATCTGGTACGACTGGAAGAACGACGGCGAAGACCCCAAGGAGCCGGAACACCACTTCGGCACGGTGTATCACGACCTGCGCCCCAAACCCGCCTACGTCGCAGCCAAAACGCTCACCAGCACGCTCAACGGCTATCGCTATCTGCGGCGCATCGCCCTGCCCAATCCCAACGACTATCTGCTCCTGTTCCGCAAGGGCGAGGCTCTCGCGATGGCAGCGTGGACAACGGGTGACCCCCATCCCATCACGCTCAGCCTGCCGCGCGGTACGGTGCAGGTAGTGGACAACATGGGCAAGGCACGTAGCATGAACGTCACAGGCGCACCGTTCGTGGTAGACCTCTCGCAAGAACCACAGTATCTGCTGTTGCCACCACAAGCCGACCTGAGCCTGCTGGGAGCATGGTCTCCTGTGCGGCAGATACTGACCGTACGCGCGGGACGATCCCAGAATATCCCCGTCAACCTGCAGAACCCCACAGAGCGAACCTTAAACGTTACCCTGCGGGCGCGAGCAGGGGAACAGGTGTTGGGGCAGGCACGCGCTCAGCTTGCTGCGGGCGAACAACGCACAGTGGACATCCCTGTGCAAATCCAGAACCGAGGCAGCGAAAGCCTGAGGGCGACGGTGGAGTGGGTGAGCGCGCAGCCCAGTGTGTTGCAAACTGCCACCGTCTGGCTATGCGTGTCCAACGTGCTGAACATGCGCGTCCTCCCACCAGTGAGGCGACAGGTGATGGCGGTTATCGAGAACCCCAGTGGGGAAGTATTGCAGGCTACACTGCGCGTTCAGGCTGGTAACGTCCAAAGTAGCGTGCCACTGAACCTCGCGAAAGGACAGCGCGAGGCAACGGTCAGCGTGCAGATGCCAGAGGCGCTGCCTTCCGACGTGCGCATCTCGGCGCAAATCGTTGATAGCGCGGGCAGGACGTTGGCGCATTCGGAAGAGACACACTGGCTGGTGCTCGATACGGTGCGCCCCGAGACGATGGGTTGGAGGGCTTGGCTGGACGGCGATGCGAAGGTGGAAGGCAAAGCAGAGGTCACCATTGCTGATGCCCCCGAACCTACCCCGCTGGGCGTGCGTACCGCAGCGCGACTGGACTACCGCTTTGCGAAGGGATGGCGGTTCGCCTGCGTGAACATGCCCCAACAGTTCGTGCCCATCGAAGGCAAACCGAAAGCGGTGGGGATGTGGGTATACGGCGACGGCAGCGGTAATATGCTACGCTGCCGCATCACCGACAGCACCGGGCAGACCTTCCAACCCGATTATGGACCCATCACGTGGAAAGGCTGGCGCTTCGTCACCATGCGTCTGGACGGCGGATTCCCCGGCTTCTGGGGCGGGGCAAACGACGGGGTTGTACACTACCCCATCCGCTGGGAGGCGGTGGTGCTAGTGGACTCCAACCAGCAGAGCGTGGATAAGGATTGGAGCATCTATGTGACAGGGATAGCCTTGCAGTACTGACGCCGGCTTCGAAGGCTTTCGCTGTCCAGCTCTGTCCTGCGTGAGGACCTTCGCCCCGACAGCGATGTAGACGTGTCGGTACAGTTTGCCCCTGAAACAAAGGTAGGCTTTGTTGCTATGAGGCGGATGCAGCCCGAGCTTTCCGCCTTCAGTTCCGCCATCGGTCGCCTCCTTCACCGGGTTACCGTTTGTACCGCCTATCCCTCCCGCACCAGCCATACCTCCGCCACCTGACAGCCACGCCCTTCGATAAGCTCCCACTTGAGCCGCAGCACACCACCGCGCGTAGCCTCCGGTGGAATGGCGAACTCCATGACCGACGGCGGTTGCGTGCCTCTTAACGCACCGTGTATCTCTATCGACTCGTTCCCCACCAGGCGCATCACCGCGCGAAACCGCCCGTTATATACCACCCGCAGGCGGTAGCGCGCATGCGGGTCTAACCCGGTATACAGCATCTCCAGAGGCGTACCGTACAGCGTGGACGCCTGACTGCCCCACGACAGGCGGTAGCCCGGTGCCATCGCGCCGAACTCGTCCTGAGCAGAGCGCAGAAAACCGGGGTCTTTTGCCCAGCCTTCCCCGCGCACCAGATGCGGCTCGGCATTGGGGTTACCCAGATCGTCATAGAAACCACCCGGTCCGGGGTCCGTCCACCGCGCGATACGAACCAGCGCCTGCGCCTGTTGTTCAACAGGCAACTGCATGGCTTTCTCGCTCTCCGCCAGTAACCACAAGCGGTTATTCAGCGGTTCGTCCATCGTGTCCAGCACTGCACCGCGCTCCGGTCCGTCCGCATGGTAGCGCGACACACTCATCTGCATCCCGATACTCTTCCACAGCGCTTCGCCCAGAGCCAGTATCTCTCGCCGCATCGCCTCGATGTCGGAGGTGGTGCGCACCTCGCTGAGGAGAGTCCTCACTTCGTCTACCGCCCGGCGTGCCCCCAGACGCTCCGCCTGCTCCAGAACCTTCAGCGCGTCCTGTTCCTGCTTGCTCTCTGCCTCCAGACGCGCCTGCACGAATACATCGTAGAGCGCACGAAAGTACGCCATCTGCAAACGCCAGTTGTCCTGACCTTCCTTACCCAGCGCTTGCCAGAGGTGCTTCCACAACCCCAGCGTCAGGCGTGGGCGTGGGTTGCCCAAAAGCGCACCCTGCCAGTTCCGCTCCAGGGCAAGCAGTCCCTCCGCGATGTCTTCCGCAAACTCAGAACAGATGTACGCGCGCCCGTACTCTATCAGCACGTTGCGCACCGCACAGCGTGGATCCCACAACCTCGCCGACCATATCGCCTTGTTCACGTCATCGTTAACACCCTCCGAATAGGTGATACAGCCGTCGGAGAGGTTCATGAACAGGTTGTGGATGTGCGCCTGCGCCATCGGGCGGGGGTTAATCGGCTCGCGGTTGAGGGTCAGCGCGAACGCCATGTCCCACTCCGGTACAGGATACTGACAGCGCACGCAGTGGGTAATATCCGGATAGCGACGCAGCTTGTAGCGAGCGGGCACCATCTCACGCACACGCTCCATCCGGTCGCGTATCCAGGGACCGTATACTACGCCGGTCAACCAGTCCGGCTGTTGCTCGCGCAGGAAGCGATAAAAAGCGTCCATCCGCTCGCGGCTGAAGCCCTGTGGAGAGAGCCACAACCCGGCGCGAGGATGCACCCGGCGCAATTCCTCCGCCATCTTCTCCAGCAGCGGAAACAGCTCTTCGGGAGGCATGTCGCCCGGGTCACCTCCCGGCACGAACACGTGGTCCAGACGCGGCATGGACTCGAACAGCCGTCGCCTGTCCGCCACCATTCTGGGGATGTCTGCTGGTTGACCAGATGGCGCATCGGTATTGGGCAGCCAAATCCACACGTCCAGGTCGTAATCGTCCAGCAGAGCGGATAGCCGCACGTTCATCTCCCATGGCGACAGGGGCATGATGGCGGTGCGCGGCTCATCGGGTCGCAAAGCCGGAATCAACTCGATACTGTTCGCCCCGAACACCAGCAGGTCGCGGATGTACTGCTCGTACTGCGCCACGTTCCAGGCATCGTACGTGTTCGGCGTGCTGCGATAGCCCAGCTGATGCCCCCGGATGGGGAAGCGGGCGGAAGTGTAGATCAGCCTGCCCGGTACCCGGTCGGGTAACCAGGCTCGTCCCCGCTCGGTGTGCAACCAGCGTAGCAACTGCCCCACAGCAAACAGTGCAGCGCGTCCGCAGTTGCCCACCAGCCACAGACGTGGCGCACGCGGTGAAGGCAGTTCCAGATACAGCGCGTAGCCCTCGGCGGATTCGGCGGGCGGTTCTGCCTGCCGTGGTAGGTGCAGCCCGGCAGGTACGCGCTGTGGGTGCGCAATCACTATCGTCGGCACGCCCTCGCGGGGCGCTTCGCCTATCTGCCACGTCAGACCAGTGCGCCTCTTCACCTCATCGCGCAGGAACTGCGCCGCCTTTCGCTCTGCGCGGTGTGCCACACCGCCTGCGCTCAGAATAACAGCACGCGAGAAGTCATGATTCATCGTGTCCACCCCCTGCGGTTGGTTTCGCCAGAACAACGACTTGTCCTCTGTGGCGCGAAGCAGGAGAGCACGCTCACACCGGCTAATCCATGCAGTGCATGAAGGGAGCACCACAGGCGTTGGACAATCGCATAGCCTCCGAGCGGCTTGCCGACCGCAAAGCGTGGACACTGATTGTTGTCGTCGTGTTGTTCACGCTGCTGCCCTATCTCTTCGGGGCATGGCTGTCGGTCGGGCGCAAGTACCTCTGGATAAACCACAACATCGACGACAACTGCGTGTATCTCGCGTGGATTCGGCAGGCATGGGAGGGGCACTTCCTCTTTGAGAACCGCTTTACCACCGACCCCCAACCACGCCTTTCCACAAACCTCTTCTTCTGGGCAATCGGTACGATAGCCCGCTGGACAGGGCTGCCTGTGCTGTTGCTGTTCCATGCAGCGCGGATGGGGTTGGGAGTCGTCTGGTTGTGGACGCTCTGGCTACTCTACAAAAGGCTTCTGCCCCAACAGGCGCGGATGCCTGCGCTGTGGCTGGCGTGTGTTTCGTCCGGATTGGGATGGCTGTTCTGGCGGAATGCGGGCATCAACGCGCCCATCGACGTGTGGCAGGTGGAGGCATTTACCTTCCTGTCGCTATACCTCAACCCGTTGTTCGTGGTGGGCACGCTGTTGATGACCGCCTGTGTCTATGACCTGTGGCGGGCGATGCAGGAAGAGCAGTGGGGCTATGCAGTGCGGGCAGGTATCTGGGTGTTCCTGCTGGGGAACATCCACTCCTACGACGTGATACAGGTGGCGGCAGCGTGGCTGGCGTTTCTGGTGGTCACGAGTGTCCTGCGAAGGCATGTGGACCGCCAGCGCTGGCTGATGGCGATCACCACAGCACTGATCGGTTTCCCCACAGTAGCCTACCAGTACTGGCTGTACCGCGTCGACCCCATCTTCCGCCACCGCGCCGACGTGCCCACCGCTGCGCCCCCGTTGTGGCATGTGCTGGCGGGATATGCACCTCTGCTGGTGCTCGCGCTGATTGCGGTGGTTATCATCGTCCGCGAGCGACGGCACCGCGAAGAACCGTTCCTGCTCCTGCTCTGCTGGGCAGTAGTGGGCATCGGCTTGCAGTACCTGCCCCGCCTCTTTGCAGCGGTGGGCGTGCATCTGCCGATGAACTTCGAGCGCAAGATGATTATGGGCGCACACCTGCCGCTATGCGCTCTGGCGGGATGGGGACTGTGGCTACTGGTGCGCCACCTGCCTGCACGACGCGCTCTGCTCGTCACTGCGCTGGTCATCGCGTTCACCACGCCGAGCAACATCCGGTGGCTGATTCGCGACGGGCAGAACCTCATCCGAAACATGGCGAACACCGGTATGCATCGCGCCTACATGCAGCCGGAGGAATGGGAAGCCATCCAGTGGCTGGCGCAAAACACCCGCCCCGAAGAGGCGGTACTGGCTTTCCCCTCCTTCGCCGTGTTCATCCCTCCGTTTGCGGGCAACCGTGTATACGCGGGGCACTGGGGCGAGACCCCGCAGTTTGCTGAACGATTGCGCGAAACCCTGCGCTTCCTGGACGCCCGTCGCAGCGATGCGCAACGGTACGAACTGTTGCGCCGGGCAAGGGTGAAATATATCGTCACCTTCTCACCCGAGATGGAAGGATGGTTTGGCGTTCCCCTGCGCGACTTCGTTGCTCAGCCGCTACAGGGCACGGAAGTGGTCTTCCGGAACCGGCTGGTGGTGATACTGAAGCTCCTTTGAACCTTCTCCCATTCTTTGCGTCTGAAAATGTACCCGAACGAGAAGGTGTTTACCGATGACCGAACGCGAACGCATCGCTCACCTGCTACGACGTGCTGGGCGAAACACCGCAGGTACGCCCGCCCCATGCCAAAATGTGGTGGATTGCCCGCCTGTTAACCACACGACGCCCCCTGCAGGAGCGGATGGTGCTCTTCTGGCATAACCATTTCGCGACCTCCGCCTCCAAGGTGCCCCGAGCGGAGCTGATGATACTGCAAAACGAAACCTTCCGACGCCTTGCGCTGGGCAGTTTCCGCGAGATGCTGCTGGCGGTGTCGCGCGACCCGGCTATGCTGCTGTGGGCGGAGTACATCTGCACCAAACTGTTCCGCTTCTTCGCATACGATAACCCTGAGCCGGCAGTGATACGCGCCCTCACCAAAGCCTATTTCGACAGCGGCTATCACATCGGCGTGGTCGTCAAGCAGATACTGCTCTCCGAGGCGTTCCTCTCGCCCCGTGCGGTGCGCAGTATGGTGAAGTCTCCGATGGACTTTGTAGTGGGAACGCTACGGTGCCTGGGAATCGGCCAGTGGTTGCTTACCGTACTGCAGGCAGAGACGTTACCACAACCTGCTCTGGCGGTACTGCGCTTCGCGGACCAGTCGATGCAGAGAATGGAGATGAGCCTGTTCTACCCACCGTCGGTAAAGGGCTGGGATTGGGGCACAGCGTGGATAAACTCCGCCACCATGACCGAGCACATCGGGCTGCACCCCGCCTTCGCGCAGGCTCTGCAGCAGATAGCGCAACTCATCGCTGCGAACACGGGCACGCGCGTTTTCTACTGCTCTACCGGCGGGTTCGACACCCACGCCCAGCAGGCGCGTACCCACGCCACCCTGCTACAGAACTTCGCGGAGGGGCTCTCCGCTTTCTGGGCAGACCTTCAGGCGATGGGCAAAGTGGACAAGGTGCTGGTACTGGCGTTCTCGGAGTTCGGCAGAAGGGTGGCAGAGAACGGTAGCGCAGGAACCGACCACGGCGCAGCCGCTCCCATGTTCGCTATCGGCAAAAAGATACAGGCAGGGCTACTGGGCGAACATCCCAGTCTGCAGAACCTGCAAGATGGTGACCTGCGCTATCATATCGACTTCCGCTCCGTGTATGCGGCGGCGCTGGAGGACTGATTGAGTGCCGACTCGCAAGCGGTGCTCGGAGGTAAGTTCGGCAAGGTGCCGCTTATCCTATCCCCATCAACGTCGCCGTGACGGGAAGCACAATCAGCGTGAACAATGTGCCTATCACAATCACCAGCGTCGCCAGCTGGTGGTCACAGCCGTAGCGCTCGGTGATGACCGCATTAATCATTGCGCTGGGCATGGCGGATTCTGTCACCGCCACCAGCCGGGCCACGCCCTGCACCCCTGCCCATCCTGTTGCCAGCCACATGAGAGTGGGAAATATCGCCATCTTCGTCACCAGAATAAGCACCATCGGCAGGTAGTAGTGATTCGCCCGCAGATGTGCAGGCTCCAGCATCAGCCCCAGCGATAATAGCACCAGCGGAACCGTCGCGCCTGCCACCAGCTGCGCCGCATGGGAGATAAACGACGGCACAGGCACTTGCAGACCGTTGATTAACAGCGTGCCGATGAGTACCACAAAAGTAGGGGTGGTAAAGAAGCTCAGCATCTCGCGCCGGCTGGTCGCCTGTTGGAGCGACCCATCATTCTCCCCTTTCTTACTGCCGTAATGCATGGCTACCGCCACCCCAACGGTGTACACCGGCAGTGCCATACTGAACTGGTCGTACACCACCGCCGCCGCCATTGCCCCTTCGGTCTTACCGAAAATCGCCTGCACCACAGGATAGCCCAGAAAGCCCGTGTTGCCATACACCGCCGTCAGCAGAAAGGTTCCGGTAACGGGGCGGGGGAAGCGAAACAGACGCGCGGGTATCCACAGCAACGCCATCACCAGCACCTGCAGCACAGCGAACAGCCATGCCGCATGTATCATATCCGTCGTCACCTGCTGGCGGTAAAGGGCATGAAAAACGAAAGCGGGCAGGGTGACATCCAGAATCAGACGGTTAATCACACCGATGTCGGAGTCTCGCAGGATACCCCGCCGCTTCAACAGGTAACCGGTGAACAGCACCAGAAACAGCGACAACACCACCCGAAAGACGTTCAATTATCTACGCTTCCTCCAGCTCCAGCAGGCTCTCCTCTGCCTTTCTCCCGTCGTCGCAGGGCTGAGGCTCCACCTGAACAGGCAACGCCGCCGCTGCGCTTTCATCGCCTTCCCAGCGACGGTGACCGCTCTTATCCAGCACCGCCTTCATAAAGCCCATAAAAAGCGGATGCGGCCGGTTCGGGCGCGAGCGAAACTCAGGATGGAACTGCGTTGCCATAAAGAAGGGATGCCCCTCCAGCTCGATAATCTCCACCAGCCGATAGTCGGGTGACACGCCGGAGAACACCATCCCGTGCTCCGCCAGCCGCTCACGATACTCATTGTTTACCTCGTAGCGATGGCGATGGCGCTCATACACCACCGCGTCGCGGTAAAGCTTCGCCGCGCGGGTGCGCTGCATGATACGGCAGGGATACGCCCCCAGACGCATGGTCGCGCCTTTGTCCGCCACGTCCTTCTGCTCCGGCAGCAGATGAATCACCGGATGCGGCGTGTTGGGGTCTGCCTCCTCGGAGTGCGCCCCGTGCAATCCACAAGCGTTTCGGGCGAACTCCACCACCGCCATCTGCAAGCCCAGACATAGCCCAAGGAACGGAATGCGGTGCTCACGCGCGTAACGGATAGCGGCGATTTTGCCCTCCAGCCCACGCACGCCGAAGCCGCCCGCAACAATGATGCCATCAAAGCCCTTCAGGTGTTGCGCCACATCGTCGGCTCTCTCCAGCCCCTCCGAGTCGATCCACCGGATGTTCACGCGGGCGTTGTTGGCGATGCCGGCGTGCTTCAGCGCTTCGGCGATAGAGATGTAAGCGTCCCCGTTGCCCGTATACTTGCCCACCACCGCCACGTACAGGTTGTAGCGCGGTCGCTTCATTACCTCCACCATCTTGCGCCAGTCCTCCAGGTCCGGTGGATGGTTGGGCAAGCCGAGCCGCCGCACTACCAGATTCGCCAGCCCCAGCTCTTCCAGACGCAGCGGTATCTCGTAGATGGTCTCGGTGTCCATCGCCTCGATGACCGCCTCTTTCTCCACGTCGCAGAACAGCGAAATCTTCTCTTTCATCTCGTCGGAGAGGGGTACCTTGGTACGGCACACCAGCACATCGGGCTGAATGCCGATTTCGCGCAACTTAATCACGCTGTGCTGGGTAGGTTTGGTCTTCACTTCGCCCCAGGGTCCCACAAACGGGATAAGTGTGACGTGGATATACATCACGTTCTCCGCGCCCGCCCGCTTCTTGAACTGCCGGATGGCTTCGAGGAAAGGCAACCCCTCGATGTCCCCGACCGTGCCGCCTATCTCGGCAATCACCACGTCTGCGTTGTGTTCCTTGCCCACCAGCACGATGCGCTCCTGAATCTCGTTGGTGATATGGGGGATAACCTGCACTGTTGCACCCAGATAGTCACCTCGTCGTTCCTTCGAGATAACCGCATTGTAGATATTGCCGGTGGTCACGTTCGAATGGCGCGTGAGGTCTACATCGATAAAGCGTTCATAATGCCCCAGGTCCAGATCGGTCTCCGCGCCGTCATCGGTCACGAACACCTCTCCGTGCTGGTAGGGGTTCATCGTGCCTGCATCGACGTTGATGTAGGGGTCAAACTTGAGAGGAGCCACTTTGAAGCCGCGACTGCGAAGCAACCGACCGAGGCTGGCGACGG